>CAUWIK010000003.1:0-102899 GCA_963558895.1 uncultured Chlamydiaceae bacterium
TAAATATCGTAGAAGAGTATTTACACAGAGTCAACTGCAATGAAGAGGTGCGTCCCTATCTTCATAATTATCCCTTTACTATCAATAATTTAGAATTTAATATCGAATTTGATGAATCTAATGGCCGTATGAAATCCGATGGGCACGTAGCCTATATGTCTTTTATAGCTAGTAGAAACTTAATATTCTATAGAGGTTATGATTCTAATACAGATAATTTTTATCTTCTTCATAAAGAATCCTATGAAGAGGCTTTAAAAATAGTACAAGAAAGTTCTCACCTAAAAACAAACACAGCTTCTCCTTAATATCCTCAAAGGTTTTCATGAAAAATCTAATCTTTACATCAATAAAGACTCCCACCATTACTTTACTAGTTTTAACCCTAGTCAAGCTATGAAATTAGAAATCTTTCTTATATAAAGAAAAAACTAAATTACCAATCAACATTTTCTTTAAATTTATTTAAACACTCTTCTAATTCTTTTTGCGTAGATGTTAACAAAACCTCTTTAGCAAAAGATTGAGATTTTTGAACATCCATATTTTGAAGAGTTTGATCTATATTGTGTAAATAACTAATCGAGACTGATAATTCTTTCACTCCTAAACCTAAAAAAATAGGAAGTAAATCTTTTTCTTTAGAAGCTTCACCACAAATAGAAACTGGAATATTATAAACGCTAGCTCCATCTACAACTAATTTTATCATACGTATAAGCGAAGGATGCAATAAATCACTAAGATAAGAAGGAGCTTTTTTTTCTCTAGAAATACCTAATGTAAATTGAGATAAATCATTCGTCCCAATAGAAAGGAAATTACATTCCCGAGACAAAGACTCTATACACATTACAGCAGAAGGAACTTCTACCATACATCCCAAAGACAAGTTACTTTCAATAAAAATCTCTTTTTCTTGAGCCAATTCATCCTTAACCTTTTCTATCAAAACTAGTGTCTTTTTCACTTCTATTACATCTGAAACCATTGGAAGAAGTAATCTTAAATTACCATAAGCTGTAGCCCTCAATATAGCTCTTAATTGAGTTTTAAAAATAACTTCATTATTTAATAAAAATCTTATCGCTCGATAATTATCTAAAAATTCTTCATTCTTTTTCTTATTAAAAAAATTTTTATCACCTCCTAAATCAAATGCTCTTATAACAGAATTAGAAGGTATATATTGAGCTAAAGTTTTATAAATTAAAAATTGCTGCTCCTCACTAGGAAATTCTTGATTTACTAAAGCTAAAAACTCAGAACGAAACAAACCTATTCCTATACTAGGAAAAAACAATCTTAATTGACTAATCTGATCTACACTATCTATGTTGGCAGATATTTTTAATTCAGCCTTAGCCTTCTCATTTTCCTTTGCAGGAGTACTAGATAAAAGAAATTTATTAGAGTTTACTAACCTACTTTTTTTATAATAATAATCTATAGTCTGAGGAACAGGATTAACAACTACTTCTCCAACATTGCCATCAACAATTACTGATAAAGAATCAGTTTCTTTTACAGAACTTATAAAATTAGAAAAATCGATATTAGAAACGTAAGGAATACCTTTAGCACGACATACAATAGCTGTATGTGAAGTATTTGAACCTTTCTTAGTCACAATTGCTTTAATAAAAGAAGTATTTACTTCTGCTACCATTGAAGGAGTCATTTCCTTAGAAAATACTATTAAATTCTTACTAAAACTTCTAAAAGATTCTTTATCTTGAGAACACAAATACCCAATAATTCTTTTAGAAACATCTTGTATATCTTGCACTCTTTCTGATAAAAAGTTTTTTCCTGATTTAATAAATTTTTCTTTTATTTCTCCAATAATAGAAGAAAAAACATATTCAGCATTTTTGCAACGTTTTCTAATTGCATCAACTACGTCTTCCGTTAAAATAGGATCTTTAATTATCTCAATATGAGACTTAAGAATAGAGACAATCTCATCTCCTCCCCTCTGTTTTTCAGCTTGCTTTTGTAAAGAAACAATATCAGAATGAGAATTTCTTAAAGCTTTGTAATAACGATTAATTTCATATTCTACTTCTTCATAAGCTAATGTAAGTTCACTAATAGGAACTTCTTTTTCAGGTAAAAATAATAATTTTCCCACAGAAATACCAGGAGAAATAGGTAATCCTAATAGCCTATGTTCTTTATGGAATAAGTTATTTTTAGAAATCATGTTTAATCTTCTCCAAACTTATTATCAAAGATTTTTGATAAACCTTCTAAAACTTCTTCTGCATCCTTTCCTTTAGCTACTATCATAATTTTTGAAAATTGAGGAGCTCCTAACATAAGTATACTCATAATACTTCTTGCAGACACAGAAATATTATCGTATATAAGTTTAACATCACATTCCTTTTCTTGAAGAAATCGAACTATCATACTAGCTGGACGAACATGAATTCCTGCTAAATTTCTAACCTCTACTTCTTTTTCCAAAATAACAAATTCATCCATATTTCATTTATTAAAAGGTATTTAACTCATTTTCTCCAAGTCATTATATATTTTTTATATCCTTTCTTATACTTAAATAATAGCCTAGCCAGGCTATAAAAGAAGAAAATATATTATTTTCAAAAAGAGAGGAATCAGAATCAATTAATAAACTATTCAAATCTCTTAAATTATTTTCTAAAAAAGGAACATTTAAAGGCTCTTCTTTATCAAAAGATAAATTTACCAAAAAACATTGATAAGAATGTATTAAACTTCCTCCATAAAATGGAATAAATGAAGATAAATTTAATTCTTTATAAGTAGATATTAGTTCTTCTTTTTCTAAATAATCTTGAAATTGATAATAAATACGCGAAATTTTTTTAGTAGAAATAATACCTAAATCATCATAACAAGAAAAGCCATCATGAATGTTAAAAAAATTATAATAGGATTTAGGTAAATCATTCCATAATTGAAGCCTTAAATTATCATAGCATGAAGAAAAAGGAGGATTACCAGAAAAAAAAATATTGCTATTTTTTATTAAATAAATCATTTTCACATTAAAATGACGCTCATAACAATCTTGAAATGCACAAATAACAATATCTTCTAAACAATTAAAAAAATCATCAATTTTAGCTATCTCATCGTATTCAATAGAACTTTGACATAATTGACTTAACCAAAATTCTTTAACTAAATTTATTCTTTCTTCAGAAGAAAATTTAGTTAGCTCATACCATCCTCTAGGTAGTAAAGGAATAATCTTAGAAAGGCTTGACCAAGAACTATATTTCGCTATATCATTTGTTTCTAAAATTTTTGTAGAAGATTTTTTTATCAGCTGAAAATACATCGTTTTTCCTACTTATAATAAATCATGAAGTATTTTTTACAAAAAATTTATTTATTTTACCGTGAGCATCCCATTAGCCAGTATGCCTTAGCTCAAATATCTGGAACTTTATTCGGCTTAAACAATATTTTTGGATTATTTTTCTTACTTTTTCTTATTGTTACAACAAAATCAAAAAACATTCTTTTTCTAGTTCTACTTTTCTTTTCACCCTTACCTATCATTCAAAACTATTATAAAATTCCTAAAAAAAACTCTTATATTAAAGGAGAAGGTATTTTTATTCCTTACTCACAATCTTTACTCGAAAATAAATTATGGAAAATACAAGGAAAACTAATTTATTTTACAAATAATTATACAAAAGAAAAACATAGAAATATTTCTTGTTGCATTTTTTTTCATAAAAAACTTTCTCTCTATAAAAATTATAAAGTATTAGGAAAATTAATAAATAAAAATATTCATTATTATGTTCTACAAGGCTCTATAAAATTAATTAAAAACAAAAAAAATTTGAAAAGTTTCGGATTGTTTTTCAATAAAAAAATCTCTAAAAAAATTGATCAACATTTTAAAAATAGTGAGGTAAATAGTTTCTTAAAATCAATTTTTTTAGGGCATCCTCTTACATCAGAAATTAAGCAAAATTTTCAAAAATTAGGCATTTCACATATGCTAATTATTTCTGGTTTTCATTTTAGTTTTATTATTTCTATTTCTTCTATTATTTTTTATTGTCTTCCTTACAAACTCAAACTTTGTTTAATCTTTATTGTCATAACTAGTTTTATGATCATTTTACATCCATCCCCATCTATAACTCGAGCATGGACAAGTTATACTCTCACATTAATAGCAGCAATATGTTCGAGATCCTGCTCTAATATTACTAAATTAAGTTTCTCTTCATTAGTCATTTTAACGATAAATCCCTTAAATATCTTAAATATTAGTTTTCAATTCAGTTTTTTATCTACCTTAGGAATTATTTTATTTCATCCATTTATTAAAGAAATTTTTTTTATTAATTCTAATAACAATCTATCTAAATTAAAAAAAATATTAATTAATGCAATAAATACATTAATTAATTATTTATCTATAACAATATCTGCACAAGTTTTTATTATTCCTTTACTTATTACTAATTTCCATAAACTTTATTTAGGAACATTTTTCTATAATATTTTATTTAGTCCCTTAATACAAATCTCTATTATTCTTTTTGTATTAAGTTATTTTTTACAAATTACCCTTCTGTTTCCTTTAGTATCTAAATATATTAGTTGGGTACTATATCTAACAATTAATCCCCCAATCTTATTTAAAACCATATGGGTAACTTCAAAGTTTTCTAACTATTGGTTTTTCTTTTATTTTATATTATTTTTTTGCACAGGAATATTAATTTTTTTAAAAAAAGAAAATACTAAAATAACTTATAAAAAATATATTAATATATAGCCAAATTCTTTATAGCTTCTAATATTTGCTCTTTTTGCGGCAAAACTTCATTCTCCAAAATTTTGCTGTAAGGAACTGGAGTATTCAAACCACATACACGTTGAATAGGAGCATCTAAAAATGAAAAAGCTTCTTCCGATATCCTGGCTACTATTTCTGAACCAAAACCACAATAGGAAGGAGCTTCATGAACAACTAATAATTTCCCTGTTTTTTTCAAAGATTTGATAATCAAAGAAAAATCACAAGGAACAATCGTTCTAAGATCAATAACTTCAACTGAAATCTCTTCTTTCTTTAGTAATTTAGCTATTTCCAAACTCATGACTAATGTCATTCCCCAAGAAACTAAAGTCAAATCTTCTCCTTCATGCACAATATTTGCACATCCAAATGGCAACAAATCTTCCGAAGAACCTACTGATTGAGCACTAAAGCCTCTATTTTGATACAGAGCTTTATGTTCTAAAAATAATACCGGATTTGGATCTCGAATAGCTGTTTTTAAAAGAGCTTTAGCATCATAAGAATTACTAGGAAATATGACTTTTAACCCAGGACAATGTGCTAAAAATCCTTCTACACTTTGAGAATGGTAGGGACCTCCTTGAATATATCCTCCTACTGGCATTCTAATAACTACCGACATTTCCCACTCTCCATTCGATCTATAATATATACTAGAAAGCTCATTAAAAAGTTGATTAGCAGCTGTCCACATATAATCAGCAAATTGAATTTCTACTACTGGCTTATATTTACCATCAAAAGCCATTCCAATAGCCGTACCAATAATAGTAGATTCAGCTAAAGGAGAATTAAAACAACGATTTTTCCCAAATTTTTGAGTAAATCCTCTTGTAACACCAAATACTCCACCTTTATCCCCAGCTACATCTTCTCCAAAAATTACTACATTAGAATCCAACAACATTTCTTCTTCCAGAGCTTTTGAAATTGCATCTCTCATAGTCATCACTGGACCAAGATTTTTCCGAGGTAAATTAGCATCGTAATTAATAAGAGAAAGATTATATGGAGCAAAAATAAAATGAGAACTACTTCCTTTATGAGGTAAAGGCATTTCTTCTGCTTGCTTAGATGCTTTTAAAACAAGTTCTAATGCTTTTTCTTTAATATTCGAAATATCATTTAATGAAAGCATATGTGAATGAAGTAAATATTCTTCCAAAAATTTAATAGGATCTTGAGACTGTTCTTTTGCAATAAGATCCGAAGATTTATATTTTAAATGATCATCACTATTACTATGAGGATCCAAACGAATAACATTAGCTATAATAACTGCAGGTTGATAACTCTCTCGAGCTTCTTTTACAACTTTTGAAAAAACTCTATCTAAGGTTTCATAATCATTACCTTCTACTTCATAAACATGAATACCTGAATAACTATTAACAAGATTTACAAGACAACCTCTTCTTTGTTCTTTCCAAGGCACAGAAATAGCCCAATAATTATTTTGAATAACTGTAACTAAAGGAACACGATGTAAAGATACGAAATTAAGCATTTCATGAAAATCTCCTTGAGAAGTAGACCCATCGCCCCCAGAGACATAAACTATATCTCTTTTTCCTTCATCTTTTAAAGCCCAAGCTCTTCCTGCTGCTTGCAAATATTGCGAACCAACTACACTAGATTGACAACAAATTTTCAATTTTTTATGAGAATAATGATAAGGCATCATTCTTCCTGAAGAATGATTTTTAGAGATTCTTCCCAAAAAAACAGCAAATAACTCAGTTAAATCACAACCTAAAGCTAAAACAACTCCTTGATCTCTGTAATAAGGAAAAAGCCAATCTCTTTCTGGAATTAAATTCTGACCTGCAATAACTCCTACTAACTCATGTCCAGAAGAAGAAAGTTGAAAATTGCCCCCCTTATTTTGCCTAGATAAAGCCAGCATTTTCTGATCCATAAAACGAGAAACATAAGATAAAAACAAAGCATCTATAGCTTTATTATTCGTTTTAGAAACAACAACTGGCATAACCAAAATCCTAATCTTTATTATTAAACTGCAAAATCAGAAAAAAAAGATTTGATTTTATCTAAAAACTTGCGTTTCTTTGGAAAGTTTTCTTCTTTTTCTGTTTGAGAAAACTGCTTTAAAATATTTCTTTGTTCATCAGACAGTTTCGTAGGAATCTCTACAGTAACTTTTACTAAAAGATCTCCTCTACTTTTACTATTTAAATAAGGAAATCCTTTATTTTTTACTCGCAAAATTGTGCCACTTTGAATACCTTCTGGAATAACTAAACGATAAGATCCTTCATTTAACAACATAGGTATTTGTTTTTTTACTCCTAAAGCCGCATCAGAAAAACCAATAGGTAAATCCAATAAAATGTCATTTCCTTGTCTTTCAAATACAGGATGAGGCGTTACATCAATATAAATATAAAGATCACCTGAAGGTCCCCCATTTAATCCGGCATCCCCCTTTTTATCTAATTTAAGGCGCATTCCTGAATCTACTCCAGCAGGGATTGACACTGTTAACCGAATCTTTTCTTTAACTCTTCCTTGCCCACGACAGTTTTTACATGGATCAGTAATAACTTGCCCTTCTCCACCACAATCTGGACAAGTAGATGCCATGGAAAAAAAACCTCTACTTTGTACTATTTGACCTGAACCTTTGCATGTAGGACATTTTTTTATGCCTTCAATAGAATTAGACCCTCGTCCCGAACATACCTTACAAGAAACAAACCCTGAGATAGCGATTTCTTTTTCAACTCCTTCTGCAGCTTCTTCAAAAGAAATAACTAAGTTAATTTTTTTACTTGATCCACGACGATGCATAGTTGCTTCTTGCGCTTCATAGCCACCACCCATTCCTCCAAATAACGAATCAAAAAAAGAACCTTCTCCACCACCAAAGCCACCAAAAGCACCCATAAAAGTTTTAAGAGCATCTTCCATATTGCTAAAACCGCCCCCAAAACCGCTTCCATTGCCTTGAAATACACCTTCTTTTCCAAATCGATTATAAGTTTCTCTTTTCTTCTCATCTCCAAGTACTTCATAAGCTTCTGAAACTTCTTTAAAACGTTTTTCAGCTTCTGGATCTCCTGGATTTTTATCTGGGTGATATTTAACAGCAAGCTTCCTATAAGCTTTCTTAATTTCTTCCTGAGAAGCTTCTTTAGAAACACCTAATATTGAATAATAGTCCATATTTAACTAAATTTTTCCAATTCTAAAATTAAAATTAACGACTTCGATATTTAGCCGCAGCCTTAGATTTAGCTCTTTTTCTTACAGAAGGTTTATCATAAAATCTATGAGCTTTAGCGGTTTTCATAACCCCTTCTTTATCCAATTTCTTTTTCAACAGTCTTAAAGCCTTGTCTATCGTTTCTCCAATTCTAACCTTTACACTTGGCATCTTACGAAATCCTTTTTATTTTACCTAGGTTAATTAATTACATTCTTACATATCTTACTCTTTCTCTGGAGTAACATGGCGATTATATCACTGAAAACATTACTATTCAACTTTTTAAATAATCCACATAATAAACTAATAAAATTTTTTATAGATTATTAATTAATCTCCTTTAGATAAGTAACATGCACATTATCAGAATATTGTTTATTTTGAAACAAAGTAGAACAAAAATCCTTTAAAAACAAAAAATTAGGATCTTTTTCCTCAAAAAAACATTTTATCTCTTTTTCAAAAAAAAATTTTTTTACATTAAATAAATAAGGTCCAACTAAACAAAAACACTCATTCTCTCTAAGAAACTCAACTAATTGATCAAAAAGCATAAATTGAAGCTGACTTTTAATAACTAGCTTTTCTTCTACTTTTTCTTTCAAAACAACAAAGCATCCTTTCTTTCCTCCATCAATAATATTTACAAAAGTACTATGAAAATCAGAGACAAAAGGAATTGTAGAATCCCAAGATACTATTGGAATATCCAGGGATAATTGTAAACCCAAAGCAAAAGCAACACCCGTTCTTGTTGAAGAAAAATTTCCTGGTCCAGAACAAACCGATATAAAATTTAAATTGGAATTTTTTTGTAAAAATTTTTCTATACAATTTTCTAAATCAATCCCTAAAGAACTTTTATTCAAAAAACTCGTAGAAACAACATCATCATTAATAACCAATGTCACAAAAGGTTTATAATTAGAAGTATCTATTATCAAAAAATTGTTATAAGACACAAAAAATAACTACATATAGCAATATATTCAAAAATAAAAATCTTATCTTAAAAAAAACTTCATAACAAGGATATTCTCTCTCTATTATAAAATAATAGTTCATGATTTCTTGTCCTGACTTGAATGTTTTCAACATCTTCTGATAAGCTAAAAAGCAAAGCTAAGGAAATTATCTTGATCCCTCTTTTATATCTCTAGGATATCAAGATCGAATAACTGTAAATAATACTAGAAGTAATTATGGATAAAGAAAGTACTAACGAAAATAATACACAAGAAAAAAATGATTCTGAAGTTGTAGATGTAAATATAGTTAAAAAAGATAAAAAATCTTTTCCTCAAGAACTATTTATTTTACCATTAAATCGTCGACCTTTTTTTCCTGGAATGGCTGCTCCTATTCTTATTGAACCTGGTCCTTATTATGAAGTACTGAAAAACTTAGCAAAAAGTGCCGAAAAACATATTGGTCTATTATTAACAAAAAAAGAAAATGCTAACATTTATAAAGTAAATTTTTCTCAACTCTATAAAACTGGTGTTGTAGCAAAAATATTACGTATTATTCCTATGGAAGGTGGTAGTGCTCAAGTCGTTCTTAATATGGAAGAAAGAATGATCATAGAATCCCCAATAGAAGATACGCAATATTTGAAAGCTAAAGTAAAATATCTCCCGGATGACAAAGATATAACAGATGAATTAAAAGCTTACTCAATTAATATTATTTCAGTTATTAAAGACCTTTTAAAATTAAATCCTTTATTTAAAGAAGAATTACAAATCTTTTTAGGTCACTCTGATTTTACAGAACCTGGAAAATTAGCAGATTTTTCTGTCGCTTTAACAACAGCTTCAAGAGAAGAATTACAAGAAATTTTAGAAGCTGCTGATTTACAATCTCGTATTGACAAAGCTTTAATTTTACTTAAAAAAGAACTAGATCTCAGTCGTCTTCAAAGTAGCATCAACCAAAAAATTGAAGCTACATTATCAAGAAATCAAAAAGAATTTTTCTTAAAAGAACAACTCAAAACAATTAAAAAAGAGTTGGGAATGGAAAAAGAAGACAAAACTATTGATCTTGAAAAATTTTCTCAAAGGCTAAAAAAAAGATCTGTTCCTGAAGATGTTATGGAAGTTATTCAAGATGAGATGGACAAACTTCAAACCTTAGAAACTTCTTCCGCAGAATATACTGTATCTCGAAACTATCTTGATTGGCTTACTATTGTTCCTTGGGGCATTCAGAGCAAAGAACACCATGATCTAAAAAAAGCTGAAGATATTTTAAATAAGGATCACTACGGTTTAGAAGAGATTAAACAAAGAATATTAGAATTAATTAGTGTAGGAAAACTATCTAAAGGATTAAAAGGTAGTATTATTTGCTTAGTTGGACCTCCTGGAGTAGGAAAAACTAGCATAGGAAAAAGTATAGCCAAAGTTCTACATAGAAAGTTTTTCAGATTTTCTGTAGGCGGAATGCGAGATGAAGCAGAGGTCAAAGGACATAGAAGAACATATATTGGTGCTATGCCAGGAAAATTAGTCCAAGCTTTAAAACAAAGCCAAACTATGAATCCAGTAATTATGATAGATGAAGTAGATAAGATAGGAATGAGCTATCATGGTGATCCAGCTTCAGCTCTTCTTGAAGTACTAGATCCAGAACAAAATAAAGATTTTCTAGATCATTATCTAGATGTACGTGTTGACTTATCAAACGTTTTGTTTATCTTGACAGCTAATGTCTTAGATAGTATTCCAGATCCTTTGATGGACAGAATGGAAATTCTAAGATTATCTGGATATATAATGGAAGAAAAAGTACAGATAGCTACAAAGTACTTAATTCCAAAATCACGAAAACAAATAGGTTTAACTTCCAATAGTGTCCAGTTTCATCAGGATGCTCTTAAAAGCTTAATTAATAATTATGCTAGGGAAGCAGGAGTTAGAACTCTTGATGGAAATATAAAAAAAATTCTTAGAAAAATAGCATTACAAATTGTTCAAAACCAAGAGAAAAAGAAAGATTCAAAAAAACAATTTAAAATAACAACTAAAAATTTAGCTGATTATTTAGGAAAACCTCTCTTCACAAGCGATAGATTTTATGATGTTAATCCTATAGGAGTTGCTACTGGATTAGCTTGGACTTCAATGGGAGGCGCAACTCTTTATATAGAATCTGTAAAAGTACCTTCAACAAAAACAGACTTAACTCTTACAGGACAAGCTGGAGATGTTATGAAAGAATCTTCTCAAATTGCATGGACCTTTTTAAATAGTGCTATTGATAAATATGCTCCCGGTTACACATTTTTTGATAAATCACAGGTTCATATGCATATTCCTGAAGGAGCTACTCCTAAAGATGGTCCTTCAGCAGGAATTACAATGGTTACTTCATTACTATCTCTTTTAGTAGAAGAGCCTATTTTAGAAGACTTAGGAATGACTGGTGAAATTACTTTAACAGGACGTGTTCTTCCAGTAGGAGGCATTAGGGAAAAACTTATTGCAGCTAGAAGATCTCATTTAAAAATACTTATTTTTCCAGAAGACAATCAAAGAGATTTTGATGAATTACCTAATTATTTGAAAAAAGATCTAAAAGTGCATTTTGTATCTCATTTTGATGCTGTCTATGCCATAGCGTTTCCTAAGTTACAATCAAATTAAAATAAAAAGTAAATTTTAATTTATAACAAAATTATTTTAAGTACTTTAAATGTATTTAAAGTACTTAAAATATTAATAAGTTTCTTTATTAAAAATTTATAGACAATTTTTTGTTGCATAAAATAATTAATTTTGGTTTATAAAACAAAAAAAGTTTATTTATGTTACTAGCTTATTCTTTTTCTAATTTAAATGAAAATTCTAAACAGGCTTTAATTCATCATATTAAACTTCAATTAAAAGAAGCTTCTATTTCCTATCAAATAAAAGAAACGACTGATATTGAAGTTTGGATTTCAAATCAAGAAGACTTACTTACAACTCTTCAAATTTGTCAAAAAATAAACTACCTTTATCAAGAGTCTGAATTAAAAACAAAAAAAACACACTCTTTAAAAAGAATTATCAAAAATAACTATTTTTCTTCCTACGGATTAATAACACTTATTATTCTTGGATGTTCTTTATTTATAGGAATACAAATTAATTTAACTAAAAGTAAAGAATCTTTGATAAAATCCCTATTATTTGAAAAAGACAGATCTAGTTGGATGGGAATATATAATTATTTTTTTCTAAAAAAAAAATACTTTCAAATTTTAAAAAACCACTACTTTAATTTTTTCGATTTAAAAAATATTTGGTATTTCTTTACTCCTTCTTTTGTTCATTTAAGCTTGTTAGCAACTTTTTTTAACTGTTTTTGGTTTGCCATATTAGGAAATCCAATAGAAATAAAAATAGGAAAAATAAAATTTCTTGCACTTATATTAGTTTTAGGTTTGCTTACAAATTTTTTTCAATATGTTATGACTGGTCCCATATTCTTTGGACTTTCAGGAATAATTTGTGGTTTAGTAAGCTTTATTTTAGTTAGAAAAAAAGAATTCCCATGGGAAGCTTATAATATTCAAAAAGAAACTCTATTTTTTATTATTTTTTGCATAATAGCCTCTTTTATCCTACAATCCATAATTACTCTAGCACAAATTTCTGGAAAACCAACTCCTTTTTTACAAATTCCAAATACTTCTCTGCTTTCAGGTTTACTTATCGGATATATACTTGGAAAAACAAAATTTATGAAAATTAAAGAACTATAAAAAGTTTATGTCATTGCATCTAATACATTAAGATGCTAAAACATTGTTGATTGATTAAAAGCTTACCAAACATGTCCACAAGTCCTATATCACATAGTTTACATGCTAAAAGCAATTCTATTCCTAATCATTCTTTTTTAAAAAATACTGGTAGCAAGATAATAGGAATATCTATTTTAGTATTAAGTGTTATTTTAATAGTTGTTACAGCTCTTTCTTTACCATCTATAACCCCAATTTGGTCGCCTTTAGTTCCTTTAGGAGTTTTAATTATAGCTATTACTATTTTCTGTATACTAAGTAAATCTCAACAAGCTGCACAAAAAAAAGAATCTTCTAAACAAATTTTAGAAACAAAAAATACACAAACAGAAAACCTACCTACATCTCAAACATCAACAAGAAAAAATTCCTTAACTTCCCTTTTAGAAGATGACCTACAAGATGACCAGCCTAATTTATCTTTAATAAATAAAAACATTTACAAAAGTGATTCTTCTTCCTCTCTAAATACAATATTATCTGAAGCTATTAATCAAACATTTTATACTTCTGATGAAAAAATCTCCTCTCTTTCAGAAATTGAAGATCTTTAACATCTTTTTATTTTTTAATGAAAAAAACTCTAAATTATGTCTACCTTCATTCCAAATTCTGATATAATTTTTGTTTCTATTCAATTCTTTAAACTTTTGGTTTAGCTTATGAGTTCCAGGGAACTAATTATACTAGGATCATCTAGTCAACAACATACACGACATAGAAATCAAGGAGCTTATTTATTTAGATGGAACAATGAAGGTTTATTATTTGATCCAGGAGAAGGAACTCAAAGACAATTCATATTAGCAAATGTATCTCCAACCACTATTACAAGAATTTTTATTAGTCATTTTCATGGAGATCACTGTTTAGGTTTAGGATCCATGTTAATGAGATTAAATCTTGATAAAATATCCCATCCTATACATTGTTATTATCCTGCTTCTGGAAAAAAATTCTTTGATAGATTACGTTATGGTACAGTTTACCACGAAGTAATTAAAGTTATTGAACATCCAATAGAAAATGATGGCATCATAGAAGACTTCGGAAACTTCAAAATAGAAGCATCTTTCTTAGAACATGGTATTGACACACTAGGTTGGCGAATAACAGAACCTACTACTACAAAATTTTATAAAGAAAAATTACAAAGTTTTAATATAAAAGGTTTTGAAATAAAAGAGCTTTTAAAAAATGGATATATAACAAAAAATAACAAAAAAATTCTTCTTAAAGATGTCAGTTATAAAAGACCTGGCGACACTATCTCTATAATTTCTGACACTCGATTTTGTAATGCAGCTATTTCTCTTTCTTTAAATGCTCGAATTTTACTATGTGAAAGCACTTATCTTGAAGAACATAAGAAATTAGCCTATGAATATTTTCATCTAACAGCAAAGCAAGCAGCGACTATTGCAAAAACAGCAAACGTTAAACAACTCGTTTTAACTCATTTTTCTGCTAGATATTCTAATTTAAAAGAATTTGAACAAGAAGCTTCTACAATATTTTCTAATGTTTTTATAGCTGAAGATTTAAAAATTATTCCTTTTAAAAAAAACGAAAACCTATAATAACAGATAAAAGTTGGAAAAATGATTACCTCTGCATATCAATTTTTGTCTCACTTAAAGCTATTAAAAAAATCGTCTGAACATACTATTCGCAACTATTCTATTGATTTGAATGCCTTAAAAAACTTTTTAGAAATTCATGTCTTAAAACTTACTCCTAATCAAATGTCTTGCAAAATTGATTATAAAACTTTATCTAACCCTAAAATATTGACTAATTCCTATCCTATAAAAAATATTTCTACTCATATTTTGCGATTATTTTTTATGGAATTACAAAAAAGTAAAAAAAGTAAAAAAACCATTAATAGAAAAATCTCTTCTTTAAAAACTTTTTTTCATTTCTGTAAAAAAAACGATCTTATTGAAATTAATCCTGCTGAAGGGATAAAGAATAGTAAGTTAGGCAACTATTTACCCCAATCTCTTTCTTATCAAGAAATTTTAATATTCTTTGAACAACCTGATATTCATTCTTATTTAGGATTAAGAGATCGTTGTATTATGGAGCTTTTTTATAGTTCTGGGTTAAGAGTAAGTGAATTAGTAAATTTAAATAGAAAAGATATTGATATTTCTTCCTTTTGTATAAAATTAAGAGGAAAAGGAAAAAAAGAACGCTTAGTTCCAATTACAAAAAATGCTGCAAATTGGATCGATCTTTATTTAAATCATAAGGAACGTCATTTAAATATTGATGGTCATGAAGAAGAAAAAGATAACCAAGCCATTTTTTTAAACAAACATGGGTTTCGATTAACAGCCAGATCTGTTGATAGAAAATTTAAAAAATACCTAAATATGAGCAACTTATCTACTCTAATTACTCCTCATACAATTCGACACACAATAGCTACTCACTGGTTGGAAAATGGAATGGATTTAAAAACTATTCAAGCTCTTTTAGGGCACTCTTCTCTCACAACGACAACTGTATATACTCATGTATCTATTAAACTTAGAAAAGAAATTTACGATAAAACGCATCCACATGCGTAAAGCTCTTGTAGAGTAATAAACAGCTTTGCTATTCTCTTTTGCATGAGTATTGTTTTAGATAAAATTGGAAAAACTATTGGTAGTCGAATTTTGTTCGACGATGTTTCTATAGTCTTTAATCCAGGAAATCGTTACGGATTAACAGGCCCAAATGGAGCTGGTAAATCTACTTTACTTAAAATTATTACAGGTCAAGTAGATGCAAGTAAAGGATCTGTTTCTTTACCTAAAAAAGTTGGAATTTTGCAACAAAATATAGAAAAATTTGCAAACGTAAAAATCCTAGATGCCGTTATCATGGGGAATCAAAGATTATGGACTACTTTAGAAAACCGAGATAAGCTATACGACCAAGAGTTCAATGATGAAATTGGTATGAAAATAGCAGAAATGGAAGAAATCATAGCTGAAGAAAATGGCTACACTGCAGAAGCAGAAGCTGAGGAATTGCTTATTGGTTTGGGTATACCTATTTGTTATCACTCTCAACTTATGAAGGAAATTCCTAATGATCTTCAATTTAGAACTCTACTTTGTCAAGCTCTTTTTGGAAATCCAGAAGCTCTTTTATTAGATGAACCTACAAACCATTTAGACTTCTATTCTATTAATTGGTTAGGTTCTTTTCTAAGTGAGTATTCAGGAACAGTTATTGTTGTAAGTCATGATAGACATTTTTTAAATCGCATTACTACACATATTGCTGATATTGATTATGATACAATTATCATTTATCCAGGAAATTACGATGATATGATAGAAATGAAAACCTCTGCACGAGAACGCCAAGTAGCTGACATTAAATCTAAAGAAAAAAAAATAGCCCAACTAAAAGATTTCGTTGCCAAATTTGGTGCCGGTACTAGAGCAAGCCAAGTTCAATCTCGCATTAGGGAAATTAATAAACTACAACCTCAAGAGCTAAAAAAATCAAATATTCAAAGACCCTATATACGATTTAATCGCTCTGAAAAGGTACCAGGAAAATTGTTATATAAACTAGATCATGTTTCTAAAAGCTATGGAAATAAACAAGTTATTGATGATCTATCTTTAGAAATTTATCAAAATGACAAAATTGGAATTATTGGTAATAATGGTCAAGGAAAAACAACTTTCCTAAAACTTTTAGCCGGAGTTATTCAACCAGACTCTGGATCTATTCAAATAGGACATCAAGTCTTAGCATCTTATTTTCCTCAAAATCATTCAGAATTACTGTTAGAAAAATCTTCAAACTTATATGAATGGCTAAGAATTAGAAAATCTGGAATTCATGATCAAGATATTCGTAGTGTTTTAGGAAAAATGTTATTTTCTGGAAATGATGCTTTTAAAATTGTCAAGGATTTATCTGGAGGAGAATCAGCAAGACTTATTCTTGCTGGTATTATGCTAGAAGAACATAATTGTTTATTGCTTGATGAACCTAATAATCATTTAGATTTAGAATCAGTTTCTGCTCTCTCTTGGGCTATAAATGATTACAAAGGAACTGTATTATTCGTTTCTCATGATCGAAGCCTAGTAGAAGAAAGCGCAAATAAAATTTTATCTTTTGATAATAATAAAATTCATTTATTTAATGGTTCTTTTTCTGAATATTTTAATAAATAACTATATTTACTAAATAAAACAATTGCATGGGTTTTTCAAAAATTATTTTAGGCTCCCAATCAAAACAAAGAGCACATATTTTGAGTCATTTTTGCATACCTTTCATTCAATGCTCCTCCTCTTTTGATGAAAAGTTAATAGATAAAAACTTGTCTCCTCAAGAATATGTAACAACACTATCTAAACAAAAATCAAAATCTCTTCTTGAAAACCATCGTAATTGCCTTATCCTTACAGCAGATACTATTGTTTATCAAAATGGAGTTATTTTTAACAAACCTCAAGATGAACATGAAGCTCTTGATATGTTATGTCAACTTATGGGAAAACAACATAGCGTATATACAGGACTAACTTTATCTTTTAACGAAAAATCATTTTCAGATTATCAAACTACACAACTTCATTTTCATGATAATATTCCTATAAAGTATCTAAAAAATTATATTAAAACCTTTAAAACTCTAAATAAATGTGGTGCTTACAGTATTCAAAATGGAGGTGGTATCATTATCAAAGAAATTCAAGGTTGTTATTATAATGTTCAAGGTCTTCCTATAACTCTTACTAGCAAATTATTCTTTCAATTTGGAATAAATCTATGGGATTTCATAAACACATAAATATTTTCTTTTTATGCTTAATTTCCCTGACTTTTTTTAGTTATGCAAATTATCCTCAAGAAGTTAAAAATGACATTTTACTTCAATTATCCAATAAACAAGGTTCTCTCGCTTTAAAAAAGTATTATGATCATTATAAAATTAATTCTAAACATGATCTAAATTTATTAAATACAATCGCAGAACAAATTTTAATTCAAGGGAGTTTTAGTCCAGATGAATATATTCAAAAAAGTTGTATTTTAGGAGCAAATTGGTCAGGATCTTCTAATGCTATAAAAATACTAATGAATGGAGCTTTATCTAATAATCCCACCATACAACTGTTAACAATTAATTCTCTCGATCATTGTCGTAGTCAATCTATAAGACAAATTTTAATTAAAGTAATGGCTTCCGAATTCCTTATTATTCAATTAGAAGCCGCATATAAATTAGCTTTGCTTCATGACATTCAAGTTATAGATCACTTACAGTCAATATTTAATCAAATTCCAAGTTATATACAAAAACAGTTAAATAAAATTTTTATACACATAGATCATAAAGATGCTCATGCTTATATTAGAAAATATTTTGGAGATAATGATGTTATAACAAGAGCAGAAACAGCTACTTTAGTAGGTATTTTTCAAAAAGACATTTTTCTTCCCCAACTTAGAAATTTAGTTTCAAGGCCAAATCATATAGAACAAGAAGCTGCATTATTTGCTTTGGGAGAACTACATGATCAACAATCTTATAAACTAATTAAAAAATCTCTTAATAGTAAACATCAAAATGTTAAAATAGCAGCTGCTATAGCTCTTGCCAAAATAGGAAAAGAAGATGAAGCCAAAGAAGTTATCATTGAAGGCATCAAACAACACGATTTATGTGCTATAGTCGCTCTTAATTTTTTCAGTAGTTTATTTGCTAAAAATATACTTTTTACCTTTATGCCTTATTTTTCAAAAGAAGAAAAATTAAATGCTTATTATGTATTACTGCAACACAAAATTACAGATGAAAATATAATTAACTATATCAATGACTTTTTAATATTAAATGAATCTGATTTAATAGCCTCTTATTCCTATTCTCCTGGAAAAACTATTTTTTATATCAAACTAAATCATCAACATCACTTAAATAAAGATCAAAATCTTGGTGTTTTATCAACTCAATATGTAAAAAAAAACCTAGTAGAATTAATCTTTCAGTTACCAGAAAATCATTTTTTTACCATTTCTGAATCTATCTTGAATAACAAAAAAAAATATTTAATTCCACTCCTCTCAGAATTATTAATAAATAAAAATACCCTTAAAGTACAAGCATTACTAAATGAATCTTCTCAATCTCCGGGATTTCCTCTAATGCGTATTTATGCTTCTCTGTCTCTTTACAAAATGACTGGTGATAATAAATATAAAAAAATACTACTAGAATGGCTAAAATCTAGTGCAAAAGAAACTCTTATTATTTTGGAACAAAAAGATATTCAAAGTCCTGCAATTTTAAACAAAAATACTCATTTTTCTTATTCTTTAGACTTAGAAGAAAAAACTCATTTATTTATAAAAATTTTAGAAACTCTTCTTCAAAATAAAAATACGGAAGATATTGCTACATTAATTGAATTAATTTTGTACGGACATCCAAAAAACTTATATTTATTAACAGGACTCCTCATTAAAAGTTTGGAATAGTTGATGAAGAAAAAATTTCTCTCTTTTTTTTTACTTTCCATTATTCAAATTTCTTGTAATGCCTATGACTATAAAAATTCATCGTCATTTTCTCTAGAATATCTTGATCAAATAAACAAATTAAATGGCAGTTTAGATATTGTAGATGGGTCAGTTCAAATTAACCCTTACATAAGAATTCAAGCAAATAAACTTTCCTTATTGAATGATAATACCACTGAAAATAATTTAAAACTTCAAGCTAATGGAAATATTATCGTTTTTTATAAAAATCAAATTTTTTTATGTAAAACTCTAAGTTATGATCAATTAACAAAAACTTGTTATTTAGAAGACGCTAAATTTGCTATATTTCCTTGGTTTATCGGTGGAAAATCTATTTACATCACTCCAGAAAAAATAATAGTCAGTCATGGGTATGTTTCAACTTCTGAAGGTTCTAACAAAGATATTATCTTAAGCAGTAAAAAAATAGTTTTATCCTCAGATTTGATATTAAAAATAACTACTCCTACTCTAAAAATAAAAACAATTCCTTTTCTTTTACTTCCTTCTTTTTCAATGAATATAGAAAATATCACTCACCCACCTTTCAGTTTTCATTTTGGAATAGGAGGTCATATGGGAGCATATGCTGGAATAAAATATTCTCCTATAAACTCTAAAACCTTTTCCTTATCTACAACCTTAGATGGTTTTTTTACACACGGAATTGGCATTGGTGTTAAAGTCAATTACAATCCTACTCCTAAAATATTAGACTCGTATAAAAATCTAAAAAATTACATAAAATTAAAAAATTATTACGTTCATAAACTACCTATCAATACTAAAATAGAAAAAGACAGATACCGTTATCAGGGAAAGACAGCTTTTACTTCAGAAGAAAAAAAAATTAAAATCCAAGGAAGCTATGATATTGTTGATAGTTGGGAAACCGTTGGAGATTTATTTTTAAACAAATTTAATCTACCTAACGTAAATCCTACAGAAATTAATATTTCGAAGAATAATAATTACTTTAGTTCCAAATTAGAAACTAAAGTTAAAACTAATGATTTTTTATCAGTTAATAAAAAACTACCTTTTTTACAAGTTAAACACCCCCCTCTTTTACTAAAAAGAACAGTTTTTATCCAAAATAGCGCAACACTTGGATTCTTAAAATACTCATTCAGCAATAACATGCCCAACAGTACTTCTTTTGAAAGTCTAAGAGCATCTTGGACTTCTTCTCTATTCAAACCTATATCTTTATATAGACTAGGTACTTTTACTCCTTCTATAACAGGAAAAGCTATTTTTTACAGCAAGTCTCCAAAGGCTTCAACCCAAGAATTATTTGTAGGATCTTTAGATGCAAAATATAATCTAATATTAAAAAAAGAAATGAAAAATTGTAAGCATATTCTAGAACCTTTTATTCATTACAACCTTATCTCTAAGCCTACAATAATTAATAGAGAGCATTTTATATTTACAATCAATGATGGTTTTTATTCATTAAATATGATTTCTTTTGGTTGTATAAACTATCTATTATCTCATTCTTATTTATCTTCTAAAATCAATTTTTGGACAAATTTTATTTTTAATAATAAAAACACTAAACAATTATATCCAAAATTATACCTAGATTGTCTATTTCAACTTTCTTCTTATTTAAAATGCAAAATAGAAAGTGCTTGGATAATAAAAAAATCAACTTGGGATCATTTCAATATCTCCTGTCAATGGGCAAAAAATGAAAATATTGCAATAAGTACAGAATTTTTTCATAGAAGCAAATATGGATGGAAAAAATCAGACCACAATAACTTTACAGTAGATTGTGCTTACAATGAAAATGAGTTTCTTTCTTCTTTGTTATCTGAAAGAAGAAATATACTTCTAACAAAAATGTTTGTTCGGCCTCATCCATTATTATACTATAAATTTTCCTTAAGATATGGTTGGTTAAATAAACTTTTTAATAATTATCTTGAATACCAAATGATTTTAGGATTTAAAATATTCGATCATTGGAATTTAAACACCATCTATGAAAAAAGAGAATGTGACAAACGCTTTTATTGCTCGTTTAATTTAGATACCAAATCTTCAAGTGTAAAAAGTTTTTTTTAGATAATAATTAAGACATATTTAAATAACTAATTTTTCAAAAGAAAAACGTCTCTTAATATCTTCCAGCAATGGTTCTATTTTGTTTTTATCTTTTTTAGAAAGTCTATCAACATATAAAACACCATTTAAATGATCATTTTCATGCATGACTACTCTAGCAACAAAACCTGAACAAACTTGAGAAAAAACATTACCTTCTAAATCCTTAGCAGTTACATTTATAGAAAAAGGCCTAACCACCTTAGCTCTAATATCTGGAAGAGATAAACACCCTTCTAATCCACTAACTTTTTTTTCTGAAGGATTAGTTAAAACAGGATTAATAAATACCCTGGGTTTTTTATAATAGATCAATTTTCCTGATTCATCTTCCTTTTCTAATCGAGAAATAAAAACCCGCAATGCTACTCCAACTTGATTTGCTGCTATTCCTATACCATTATATTTCTTCATAATACGAATCATGTCAGCAACAAGAAGTTTTACTTCCTCAGAAATCTCTTGTATTTCTGCAGACTTTGTTCTTAATATTGGGTTTCCATAATAACAAAGTTGTCTCATTTATTATCCTCTTTGATATCGACGGAAGAAGAATCTTGAATATTGTTAACATTTTCATCTTTGTGGCGAACGATTGACGTAGTCCAAAAAGATAAAAAAATACACCCACAACAAAAAATACAAGATAACCAGGCTGTAAACTTTTTTAATACACTTGGCGTAGATACACCAAATAAAGAATCTCCCGAATCAACACCAAAAGAAGATCCTAATCCCATACTTTTACTTTCTTGCATAAGGATAACTACTGATAAAATCAAAGACAAAAATAAAAAAATAAAAAGACAAATGTAATATGTATAAATCATAAAGCCAACTTACTTTGAACAATTCTTTAATATGTTATAAAAAGATTCTGAAATTAAAGATGCTCCGCCTATTAACAAACCATCTATATCTTTTTGCTCCGAAAAATTACTTGCATTATTCATATTTACAGAACCTCCATAAATAATAGAAACTTTTTCCGATTCATCCCCATATAAACTTCTTAGCACTTCTCTACAAAAAATATGAATTTCTTGAACTTCTTTAGCAAGAGGCGTTTTTCCTGATCCAATTGCCCAAACTGGCTCATATGCCAATACAATTTCTTTATTTTTCAAAGTAGGAACAAACTGCAATCCTTCTTCTATCTGCTTTTTTAAAATAGAAAAAGTTTCTCCTTTTTCCTTTTCTTCCTTAGTTTCGCCTATACATAAAATAGGCAGTAAATCGTAACTTAAAGCTGCCTTTATTTTTGCTGCAATTACACTACTAGTTTCATGAAAAAATAACCTTCTTTCAGAATGACCTAAAAGAACAAAAGAAGCTCCTGCATCTACTAACATACTTCCTGCTATTTCTCCTGTATATGCTCCTTCATGAGCTTCATGCATATTTTGAGCTCCAATAAAAATAGGTAATTCTAGATCTTGTACTTCCATGTTTAAATCATAAATTACAGTATAAGGAGCAGCTATCCCAACATATATACTATTTTCATTCCCCGCCAAAAAATCAGCTAATTGATCTACAAAACTTTCTGCCTCTGGAATAGTTTTATACATCTTCCAATTGCCAATAGCATAAAAACGCCTCAGAGGTTCTTTTTTATTAGATAAAGAAGTCATATATCTTTTACTATAAAAAGTATTTTTACTAGAATATCCCTTCTTTAATAACATAAATTAGACGCAACGTCAATGATTATCACAGTCAGTGAACTCACTGAAAGTTTAAAAAAAACTTTACAAGAACATTATTCTACTGTTTTTGTCAAAGGTGAATTAAGCAATATTACACATCATACTAATGGACATTTATACTTTGACCTAAAAGACTCTAAAGCAAAAATTAGTGGGGTTCTTTTCAATGCCAAATTAAAGCATTTAACCCAAAAACCAAGAGAAGGCAATTCCGTTATTATTGAAGGAACTATTAATATTTTTGCTCCTCAAGGACGTTACCAAATAATATCATCAAAAATTACTTTTATTGGGACAGGAGAATTACTACTTAAACTTGAAGAAACTAAAAAAAAGTTATCACAGTTAGGTTGGTTTGATCCAAATTTAAAAAAAAATCTTCCAGTATATCCAAAAACCATTGGCGTAATTACAAGTCCCACAGGAGCTGTCATCCAAGATATCATCAATATACTTTCACGTCGCTGTAAGCAATTTCATCTCATTCTATTTCCCGTCAAAGTTCAAGGAGAAGGATCTGCTGAAGAAATTTCTCGTGCAATTTATTTTTTTAACAAACATTCTTTAGTCGATGTATTAATTGTAGGCCGAGGGGGAGGAAGTATTGAAGATCTTTGGTCATTTAATGAAGAAATTGTCGCTGAAGCTATTTTCAAAAGCCAAATTCCCATTATTTCTGCAGTAGGTCATGAAATTGATGTAACTCTAAGTGATTTTGTCGCTGATGTGAGAGCTCCTACACCTTCTGCAGCAGCAGAAATTGTTACCAAAGAAACGCAAATTTTAGAACAAAAATTATTTAACTTAAAAAAATCTACTACAATGATGCTAAACTATAAGTTAAATAAGAAAAAAGAAAGAATAAACCGTATTAAAATAGAACTATCTTCTATATCTTTTCATTATGAATTAAGACAAAAATTAGATTTTCTAAACAATCAACTAGTAAAAAACAAAAATGATTTTTTAAAATTTTTCAATATACAAATAAAAAATATAAAAAAAAATATTTTCTTATTTCCCTTTATCACTCAATTTAAAAATCAATTTAACCAAATAAATAAAAATTTTTTCCAATCCCTAAATTTTCAGAAAAAAAACCTTATAAAAACCCAATTAGATATTAAAGGAAATAAAATTCAACTAAAAAATTCTATTGAAAAGATTATTTCTTTTCATATTTCTTTGGAAAAGATCAAAAAAAATTTCAAAACAAATTCTCTTAAAAATTTAGAGGAAAAAAAACTTATTATTCAAAAATATAAAAAAACATTAACAGCTTTACATCCTAATAACATCTTAAAAAGAGGCTTTTCTATATTATTGGATTTTAATTCTAAGTCAGTTATTCTTTCTAAAGAAAAGGTTTATCCTGGACAAAAAATACTTGCTATTATGCAAGATGGAAAAATTCCTCTTATAGCAGAAGAAACAGCGGATATTCCGTTAAAGGAACATTAACAAATGATAAAAGAAAATATTACTTTTGAAGAAGCAATTTTTCGCTTAGAAGAAATTATAAATTTAATTAATTCTGGAAAAAGTTCTCTTGACGACTCTTTAAATCTATATGAAGAAGCAGATTTGCTTATGGAGTTTTGCGAAAAAAAAATCTGTTTTGTAGAACAACGTATGACAGAATTAATGAAAAAACATGATGTTTCAGAAAAAATTGAAAATGAAACTTTAATCAATTCTCCTAGTTAAAAATTATGTCAGAAGAAAATAATTTAAACTTAGAAGAAGAAATTGAAAAAATTATTATAGATTTAGAAAATCTTTCAACTAGTATAGAAAAAGAGAATCATTTAGAAGCTTTATATTCCTACTATGAAAAATTTTGTGAAAAACTTTTCTTTGTTATAAAAAAAATAAGTATTACAGACATTCGTCTTTCAATTTTACAAAAAGATATATCTGGAAAGATCATCTTAGATAATGAAAAACCTGTTTTGGAAAATTTTTCTATTCAAGATTGTAAACTAAAATGTCCATAAACACCCCTTTACTTAATTCTATTTTATCTCCTAAAGATTTAAAAAATTTTTCTTTATTAAATCTTATAGACTTATCTAGAGAAATTCGTCAAAAAATCATTTTTACTCTTTCTAAAAGAGGAGGTCATTTAGCTTCAAATTTAGGTACAGTAGAACTAACTATAGCCCTCCACTATGTATTTAATTCTCCTGAAGATAAAATAATTTTTGATGTAGGACACCAAGCATATACTCATAAATTACTTACTGGAAGAAACAATGAACTTTTTGACAATATTCGTTCTGACCAAGGTCTTTCTGGTTTTACCAATCCTTTAGAATCTCCTCATGATCTTTTTTATTCTGGTCATGCAGGAAATGCTCTTTCTTTAGCTTTAGGTATAACAAAGCAAGACTTCTGTTTTCAAAGAAATTATCATGTTATTCCTGTAATTGGAGATGCTGCTCTATCTTGTGGTCTAACTTTAGAAGCTTTAAACAATTTATCAAAAAATCTCAAAAAATTTATTATTATTTTAAATGATAATGAGATGTCCATATCAAAAAATGTTGGTAAAATTTCTCAAATACTCAATAAGCTTTTAAACAGCCCGACTTCAACTAAATTATCCGACAAATTCGAACAAATAATAAAAAAAATACCCGTATGTGGAGAAACCTTAATAAAAAGTAGTCAAAATGTTTCTTTATCTATTAAAAACTTATTTTGTGATGCTCCTTTTTTTGAACAATTTGGACTCTCCTATATAGGTCCTATTAATGGACATGACATCAAAAAACTAATAACCATATTCTCTGCCATTAAAGATTCTCCATCATCTATAATTGTCCATATAAAGACTATTAAAGGTAAGGGAGTTATTAAAGCTCAAAAAGAACCAGGTCTTTATCATGGAGTTTCATCTTTTTCTAATCCTATTACTTGCGAATTACCTGTAGCATCTAAAGAGACTTTTCCTAAAATTTTTGGAGAATATATTTGCGAACTTGCTAAAACAAAACATAATTTAGCCGTCGTGACTCCTGCCATGTGTTTAGGATCTTCTTTAACTAACTTTTCTAAATTATATCCAAACAGGTTTTTTGATGTAGGAATTGCTGAAGGCCATGCTGTAACCTTTTCCGCAGGATTAGCTAAATTAAAAAATGTAAAAGTTATTTGCTCTATTTATTCTACATTCTTATTAAGAGCAGTTGATAACGTTTTTCATGATGTTTGTTTACAAAATATTCCTGTAATTTTTTGCATAGACAGGGCTGGTTTAGCTTTTTCTGATGGACAAAGTCACCACGGCATCTATGATTTAGGCTTTTTAAGATCTTTCCCAAATATGATAATCTGTCAACCAAGAAATGGTCAAATATTAAAAGAACTTATTGCTGAATCTTTTAATTGGAATTCTCCATGTGCTATTCGTTATCCAAATATTCCTACTTATAACAATAATTCTACACTACAAAAACGACCTTTAGGCAAAGCAGAAATCTTAGTTCATGGAAATGATCTACTTATCATAGCTTTAGGACATATGGTAGATGTTGCATTAATAGTAAAAGATTTATTAAAACAAATAGGAATCTTTGCTACAGTTGTGGATCCTATTTTTGTAAAACCTTTAGATGCAAACTTACTTAGCCACCTTTTATGCTTCCATTCTAAAATCGTTACTCTAGAAGAACATTCTATCAAAACCGGACTAGGTGCAGAGTTCAATGAATTTATTATTACACATAATTTTACGCATGCAAATATTATGAATATTGGCATTCCAGATACTTATGTACAACATGGTAAAAAAACTTCTATCTTAAATAACTTAAATTTAACTCCAGAAAAGATATTCAAAAAACTTATTGTGCATTTTTCTCTCTCAACCAACAAAAAAAATCCAATAACTCAATAATTAAATCTTATATGAAAACTCTCTCTTCTCTTTTACTTAAAAATCTAATTAATAAAATAGCTAAGTTCACTATTCTATCTAATAACCAACAAATTATTCCCATACCCAAAATTTCTAAGGTAGATCTTATAATACAAAAAGCCTTCAAACACTTATTATGATATTGATCTTCTTCTATAGAAGCATGATCATCAACTTCAGGAATATTTGCAAGTCTTATAATACCAATGGCTACTCCAATAACAGGAATAGCACCCAAAGTATTAAATAAAACACTTCCTACTTGAAGTGAACAAGTAGATTCTTCAGAACCAAAAATAGTAAAAAAAGATTCTTTTACAAAACATATCTTTTCACTTACAGATAACGGCATAACAAACTATTACTTTAATTATAATCTTAAGCATTTTAACAAACTTATTAATTTTTTCTCAAAAAAATACTTTTTTCATTTCTTATATGTTCTATTCTTTCAACAAAAGAAACAATTCTGAAAAATCCCTTACACTTAAATTTTCCGCTCTAACGTTTTCATTTTTTCCTAATTCTTTTAAACTATTAGATATTTTTTCTTTAGAAAAAGCGTTACTTAAACTATTAATTAATTTTTTTCTACGTTGTTGAAAAGCCATTCTAACCATATTAAAAAATAATTGATGACTTTCAATGGGTAACAGATAATCTTTTTTCAATTTTAAATGAACTACAGCAGAACTTACTTTAGGAATAGGATAAAAACATTTAGGGGAAACCTTAAAGGCATAATGAACATCAGAATAAAACTGCAGCATTACTGATAAAGAGCTGTAATCAGACGAATTAGGTTTTGCTACAATTCTATCAGCCATTTCTTTCTGTACCATAACTACTATATCAGTAAAAAAATTATATTCCTTAACAAATTTTGAAAGAACTAAAGAAGAAATATGATAAGGAAGATTTGCTACTAATTTTCCTTGGCGCTTCATGGAAAACAAGGAAAAATCTCGAATGTCTATAAACTGAATCTCAATAGAAAAACATGACAAAATTTCCCGAAAAGATATATCTTTTTCTACAGCTAAAACCTCTGCTCCTTCCATAACCAAAGCTTCCGTTAAACTACCCAATCCAGGACCTATTTCTAAGATATAATCATTAGATTTCACTTCTGCTTCTAAAAGAATTTTTCTAACTATATTTCCATCTATTAAGAAATTTTGCCCTAAATTTTTCTTAGGAAAAGAAGATATTTTACTAAGAACTGCTTTTACATTAGCAATAGAAGAACAAGTTAATTTTTTCATTTAGATAGCCAAGAAAATAAATTTGATATAGGCCCACTAGAAACAAAATCTTTAGCTAACAAATCCTTATGGAAACCATATCTCTTTCTCAATTTTTCTCTATAAATAAGTTCTTGTTCTTCAAATGATTTTTCTAATAATTCAACATGCAATTTCTCTTCTAACTCAGAAAAAGATTTTGGCTGACTAAAAGAAAATTCTTTAATAATAAACAAACGAACTTTATTTTTCTTATAAAAAACCGGTTTACTACATAAATTCAAGTCAGCATTCATTAAAATATCCTTATGCATTTGAGATAGAGAATTTTCTGAACCTCTTAATACATTAGAAATTTTTATTTCTATATTTTTTTGAGAAGCTAGTTGAAAAACTTCCTTTTCATCAAAAGAAATTTTATTAACAACTCTATTATAAATTTCCTCTGCAAAAGCTAAAGTATCATCCTTAGATTGAGACTCTAAAGTCAAAATCACATAACTCCAACATCTCTCTTGATTATAATTTTTTAATTGCTCTTTATAAGCTTCTTTTATTTTATTAGGAGAAACAAACATTGAAGCTTTAGATCTAACCATAATACCCAGCATCTTTTGAACAATTAGGTCTCTTTCAATAACTTTAAAAACATCTTCTTCCGTCATACCAAAAGCTGAAGCAATATTTATTAATTTACTACCAAAAAAATTTTCTATTTCTTTTTTGACATCTTTATGATCTACAGAAATTTTTTTTTCTTCTGCATCTGCAAAAATTAAAAAATCATCTATTACAGCCTCTAAAAGAACAGGCCATAAACCAGTATAAAATTGAACTTTTGAGACATTTGAATGTACTAAATGAGGATAACTTTTATAAAATAAAAGATTCATCTTATGAATAACATCAACAACAGTAATTGTATGATCTTTAACTTTAAACAAAACTTTATTGTTTATAAATAACTCCCTATCATCTTGGGTAAAAACGGGATCAGAAAAAGACATCCATTCATTTCCAAAAGAAAAAGTTTTACAAGTAAAAATAATTAAAAAAAACAAATGGAAAACAGCTAAATTCCGAGAACAAAACATATATCTCCATTTTAAGGACCGAAAAACATCTATATTAAAGAAAAAGAATCTTTATATAAAGTAATTTTAATTAAGAAAAAGACATATTAATAGTATGCTTTTTATAAACTACAAAGATATTCTTTTAAACTATCTGGATTTAAAAACCTAGATGTTTTCTCTTTTTCAAAAAGAAATATTGTTGTTTTATTTTTAACTAATTTTAAATCTAATTTTTTAGTAAATAAAATAGTAGAACTAATATCTTCTTCTTCTAGCCAAAGAACTACTTTATTAGGAAAATATAAAGACAAAAATAAAGATTCTAATTCATCTTTAAACAACTTATTACTATCTAAAAGAATTACTATTTTAAATAAATTATTCATTTTTAACTTAAGAAAAATAGTTAAACAACTTACAGAAGAAATTATATCCATTTTCATATGAACTTTAGATTTTTCTAATAAACGAATTGCTTCTTCTAAAAATCGATTATCATCAAATAAATAATAAAATTTTATTAGAGCTTCAGCTATTAAAGAATTTTCAGAAGGTATTGACTTATCAGAAAAATTACAACGCCTTAAAATGACATGTGTATCCTCATCATGACTTGAATAAAATCCTCCTTGTATTGATTTAAAATGAGTTATTACAACTTCCATTAGAGAATAAGCAAAAGATAACCATTTTTTTCCTCTTCCAGCTTCAAAAAGAGCTATACTAGATAAAATTACTGAAGCATAATCTTCAAGACAAGCAAAAATTTTATTTTCATCCTCTCTATAAATACGTAATAAAAAATTATTTTTATACATATTTTTCTGAATAAAAGTAACTATATGCTCAGAAATATCAATATACTTATTTTCTCCTAATAATAATCCTGATTGAATAAGAGAATATGCTATAAATCCATTATTATGAACTATACTTTGAGTGTTTCTAAATGTATTTGATATATTTTCCTTTTTTACAGTCCTAAGTATAAGAAGTAATCCTTGAATTTTTTCTTTTAATTCTAAAAATTGGAGATTATATTTCTTAGATATAGCTAATTCTTCAGAGTAGCTAGGACATCTCAAAATATTCCTCCCATCAAAGAATCCCTCTTTATAAATACCAAAATATTCGCAAAATAAATTTGCATCTTCTTTAAATAAAGATTGGATTTCATCATAAGAACATGTATGAGAAAAACTTTCTTTCCCTTCTAAAACAACGCTTTCCGATAAATAAAATAATTTAGTATCAGGATCTTGTAATTCTTCTATTAAATAATCTAAAGTTAATAAAGCTACTTTTTTATAATCTTCTATTTTAGTTAATGAATACATTTCTAAAAATAATAAACTTAATGAAGCATTCTCTGATGCTACTTTCTCCAGAGAAGGTAATAACCAATTATCGTCAACGGTATACCTATAAAATCCTCCTCTTATATGATCAAAAATAGACCCTCTACTCATATGATCTAAAGAACGATTTACAAAAAAGAAGCTTTTATTATCTTGATTTTCTATAGAAAAATGTAATAAACATCTTAACAAATTAACATGCAAATACTTAGGAAATGACTTTACTCCTCCATTTACCAAGTCTATTTCTTTATAAATAAGTGATATAAAATCTTTTATATTTAAAGAACAAAAAATTTTATCATCAAAATCATTATCTATTAAAGACAAGATTTCCACTATTTTTTGAGACTGGATAATCATATACTCTCTTGTTTTTGTATCTTCCCAAAGAAGAATAACTTTTTTAATTAATTCATAAACATTAGACAAATCAAAATTACTTTCATTAAAAAGCTTATGAATTGAAAAAAAGGGAAATAAATTTGGAGTTAATACAATGTTAAGAGAACAATTATTTTTTAATAAAGATCCTGATAATAAAATTTTTGAAGAATCTAAATATAAATTAGCTAAATGAGGATATTCTTCTTTATCCATCTTAATATTAATAAAATTGAGATTCATCAATTCAGCTATTTCTTCTTTTTTAAAACTTTCTTCAAAAATTAAACCATTCCAAGAAGAAGAAAAACATCCTATAGATAAAAAAATAGGTTTATTTTGTTCTTTAGCTAATGAAAAAGCTTCTCTTCCCCAAGGGAACCAATTAACCGGATTATGTGCATGATGCAATAAATAAGGAGATTTTTCATAAATTAATTTATTTTTAAAAATAAAATCACACATAAACAAAATATATATTTTTTTATTTAATATAAAAAAATAAAAATAAAAAATAAAATATAAAGAAATTAAAAATAGAAATAAAAAATCATAACATAAAATTCATAAAAAGAATAATTTGTTGATTTACAGACATCTATTTCATAAAATTTATGAAAAACTTCTTAAATGGAAGAGTGGCAGAGCGGTCGATTGCATCTGATTCGAAATCAGAAGATCTGAAAGGATCCGGGGGTTCAAATCCCTTCTCTTCCATAACTATATGTATTATTTCTTCCTGCTTACTACCAGAACGGTTCTAACAAAACTTTTATTACAAGTAATAACATCAAACCTTTGGAAAATAATAGACACAAACATTAATTCACAATGAAAAGCTTTAATTTAAATTAAAGATCTATTGAAAATTATAACTTGCACTTAAATAAAATAATTTTTTTTATAGATAATTTTTAATAAAATTACAAAATGAAAAAAATAATATAAAAACTAGACATTAAGATTAATATCTATTACAATTTCTCTTTCAAGTAAAATTGACCTGCAAATTTAATTAATAGATAATAAAATATTTTAAATGCGATGTTTTACCCCCCCCCTCCGTTCAAAATCCTCCTCAAAGAGAAAATGCATTAAAATGTTTTTCTCAAGAAATTAGCTCATCTCTTCAATCAAAAATATTAGTGCCTCTAATTTTAATTACTTTTGTTGGATTATTACTTGCTATTTTCACATCAAAATCTTCTGATAATAGAACTCACAATGTAACTCATAATAATACAACTCACTTAAAACCAAAACAAAATGATGCATGGATACTCTTTCCAATTTCAGTATTACTTCTTATAATAGCATTATTAATTATTTGTATTTGGGGAAAAATATGTAATTGTTCATCTCTTCAATTTCTACAAAGAACTATAAGAAGAAGTATAGATAGTGGATTAGGTGGAAATTTAAATCCTCCTACACCAGAAATACCTAGAGTAAATTTAACTAACAGTAGAGATAGCGGTATTAATATGGAGTCATTAGACTAAAATTAAATTATAAAAATTTTAAATTAGACATTTTATTTCTTATAAAAATATATCTAATATTGGTTTTATTACTACTTCCAACACTAGAAATTAATTATAAATTATAGATAACAGATTAGGTGAAAGCTTAATAAGCACTTGCAACAGTATTTTGTAGTTATTGTATTCAGATTAAATAAAACTTCTATAGAAAATTTTCTTTACAAAAAAGAATTAATTTAAAAAAATTTATTTATTAATTTCTCACAATCGATTATTCAAAATAATTTTATATTGAAAAATAAAACAAAGTATTTTACGCTAATCTGAAAAATCTTAACTCCATTAAATTATAAACAGATTTAAACAAACAGTAAAATTATTTTTAAATATGTTAGCAATCCCCCCCCCTCATTCAAAACCCTCCTCAAAGACAAAATACATTAAAAAATAGTTGTTGTTTCCAAGAAGTTAAGTCATCTCTCCAATTAAAAATACTAATGCCTCTAGCTATAGTTATTATAGCTGGTTTATTCATTCTTTTCGCATTGGAAGCTTCTTACAATAAAACTACTGTAAAATTAGGAAAAAAATTATTTCCACTCTGTCCAATTTCTCTATGCCTCTTTGGAACAATATTATTAGTTGTGCTTTTGTGGGGAAAAGTATGCAAAAAAATGTGTGGGAATTATCAACCTGTCCCACAAAACGAACCAATAATCTTAGAACATATTGGAAGTACGGATAGTGGATTAAGTGGGGATTTAAATCCTCCTACACCAGAAATACCTAGAGTAAATTTAACTAACAGTAGAGATAGCGGTATTAATATGGAGTCATTAGACTAAAATTAAATTATAAAAATTTTAAATTAGACATTTTATTTCTTATAAAAATATATCTAATATTGGTTTTATTACTACTTCCAACACTAGAAATTAATTATAAATTATAGATAACAGATTAGGTGAAAGCTTAATAAGCACTTGCAACAGTATTTTGTAGTTATTGTATTCAGATTAAATAAAACTTCTATAGAAAATTTTCTTTACAAAAAAGAATTAATTTAAAAAAATTTATTTATTAATTTCTCACAATCGATTATTCAAAATAATTTTATATTGAAAAATAAAACAAAGTATTTTACGCTAATCTGAAAAATCTTAACTCCATTAAATTATAAACAGATTTAAACAAACAGTAAAATTATTTTTAAATATGTTAGCAATCCCCCCCCCTCATTCAAAACCCTCCTCAAAGACAAAATACATTAAAAAATAGTTGTTGTTTCCAAGAAGTTAAGTCATCTCTCCAATTAAAAATACTAATGCCTCTAGCTATAGTTATTATAGCTGGTTTATTCATTCTTTTCGCATTGGAAGCTTCTTACAATAAAACTACTGTAAAATTAGGAAAAAAATTATTTCCACTCTGTCCAATTTCTCTATGCCTCTTTGGAACAATATTATTAGTTGTGCTTTTGTGGGGAAAAGTATGCAAAAAAATGTGTGGGAATTATCAACCTGTCCCACAAAACGAACCAATAATCTTAGAACATATTGGAAGTACGGATAGTGGATTAAGTGGGGATTTAAATCCTCCTACACCAGAAACGCCTAGAGCAAGTTTAAATAACAGTAGAGATAGTGGTATCAGTATAATAACAACAGATTAACAGAGAACTTTAAATTTTTCTTTTTTCAAAAAAAAAATTACATATTAAATTTTTTTTGTTAAGCTATTTTTGTTTAATTTTTTGGATGTAAAAATGTTACGTATTATCTTATATGTAAATGCCATTTGCTATTTCCTAAATTTTACTCTGCCTTTTAAAATTGAAGGAAAAGCTTATTCGCAAATTATTCCCATTAACCACAATTGGTTTATCATAAATGAACTTGCAAAAAATCCCCTTTACAATAATCAAAAAACAGTTTTTATCATCAATCTTTATAATAATATATTTAATCCAAATCAGTTTATGGGTTCAAATGAATGGATATCTGATAGAAAAAAATACTTACAAACTTATTTTTTCCAAGAAACACAAGATCAACTATGTAAAGAAATAGAAGCTTTAGAAAATTATTTATCCTATGAACCTGTTAACCCAGTAATAGGTAAATTAATTACAGAAGTACAAACAAATTCTCATTGCTTCATTTTTGGACTAGCAGAAAGAAGCTCTTGCAGTATTCCTTTAACTACTTATCTAATTACAAAGAATAAAATTACATTTTCTGAAAATTTAAAATATCGCCCAAAACATTCTATTTTAAAACATGGAAAAGATTCTCAAATATTTATTTTTTTTACAGCTGGAGTTATATTTTCTAATTTCAATGATCTTATTTCAGTATTTAATATATTTTTTCAACAACAACAATACCACATAAATACTCTTATTTATTTAGATTCTTCTAAAGATAATCTAGAAATACTTCAAAAATACTGTGAGTATAATGAAATTAACTTTTTTGGATTATTAAATAATGAAAATACGAATAAATATGTAAAACAAAAAAAAGCTGCTTCCATTTTAATACAAGGAATTACAAATCTTCTTTCAGACAAAGCTGCTGCTCATTCCTTACTAATTTTATTTCAAAATACTTTAACCAATTAAAACAAATATGAAAAAAATTTTTATTTTTATAATTTTTATCTTTTTTACATCCAATTATTCATTAGGAAACAATTATAAAGAAATAGATAAAATTACAAATCTTAATAAAGATTTACCTAGTGATTCAGACTCAACACTAATTATTTTTCGTTTGGATAACACCTTAATTAGATTAGAACAAATGCTCGGTTCTATTGAATGGTTTGAAAATAGAAAAGCTCAATTACAATCTCTGTCAGATGACAAAGCTATCAAACAAACTTTATTAGAATGGTTAACGATACAAAATCTTACTAAATGTAAACTTATTGATGAAGATACAAATTCTGTTTTACAAGATCTCCAAAAAATAGGTTATAATCTTCTTATAATTACAGAACGGCCTTTTTACTTAATTAGAGCAACACATTCTCAATTAAAAAATCTAAATTTAGATCTTTCTTCTTCCTATTATGGAAAACAAATTCTTGTTATTAATAATAATGACAACAATGAGTTCTCACCTATTATCTTAAAAAATGGAGTTTTATTTACTTCAGGAATAATTAATAATATTAATTTTTCTACAGCTTTAAACCTACTTTTCAAACAATCTGATTTTCCTAAAAATATTGTTTATATAGATCAAAATAAAAGTCACATAGAAGAAATAGAACTATTTTGCCAAAAAGAATCAATTAATTTTACTGGAGTACGATTTTCAACAGCAGATAAAGAAATTAATGATTTTAATGAGAAAATTGCAAATATTCAATTAAATTACTTGCAATCTTTTTTTTCCCCAGAAACCCTCAATTTACTAATGAAATAATAATAGTTAAAAAATTCCAAAACACCATCCTATAAACCAAATAAATAAAATTACTAAAATGCCTATACTTATCCAAACTAAATTTGGTATCCATTTTATTTCTCCTTCTGGAGAACTTCTCATTTCTAAATTACTTATATTAAATGAAAACCCCAAATTATCTATATGCTTTTCTTTTAACATTCTCATTAGATATGGATATTCATTCAATAAAGATTCTCCATCTAGTTCAAGAAATTCAGCATATTTTTTAATAAAACCTTGAGCATAAATAGGAGAAATCAATCTATTTATTTTTCCTTCTTCTATAGCCATTAAATAAGATGTTCTTATAGAAATTGAAGTCTCAACCTCTCTTAGAGAAAGATTTTTAGATTCTCGACATTTTTTAAAAATATTTCCCAAATGCAAAAGCTCTTTCTGAATCCTTATGTCCATGTTATTACCTATTTTACGTCATATAAATTAACTATAATAAAACTTAAAATTCACTATGAAAACTCAAAAATAAAGAAAATATTGCATTATTTCTTTATCTTATTTAAAAATTAACTTAAGGAACTAATATGCATGTTGTTAAAATTGATATTTCTTTAAAAGAAAAATTAAAAAGCTATTTAGAAGAACAGAATTTTGAATTTTCTTTTCCTCCATATACATTTTTTCAAGCAAAAAAAAAAGGCATATCTTGTATTTTATACCTTTCTGGAAAACTAGTTATTAGTGGTAAAAGTAGTAGTGATTTTATTGAATTTTTTTTAGAACCAACCATTTTAAAAAGCTTCTCTTATAATTACCCTGATATAAAAAAAAACTTAGAAATACGTATGGGTATTGATGAATCAGGAAAAGGAGATTTCTTTGGTCCTCTTTGTATTTCAGGAGTTTCTGCTACTTCTCAAAAAGATTTAGAATTTTTGTATTCTTTAAATCTTAAGGATTCTAAACTTATGAGAGATTCTCAAATTAAAATAATAGCTAAAGAGATTCAAAAAATTCCTCACTACACTATTGTTTTTTTTCCAGAGAAATATAATGAATTATATGACAAATTCCAAAATCTTAACTCTTTATTAGCTTGGAGTCATGCTACAGTCATAGAAAATTTATCACTAAAAACACCACTAGTACATTTAGCTATTTCAGACCAATTTGCTAAAAAAGAAGTCTTAGAAGAGGCTCTAAAAAGAAAACATCTTAATATATGTCTTTCTCAAAAATATAAAGCAGAATCAGATGTTGTTGTTGCTGCTGCCTCTATACTAGCTAGAAACTCTTTTATAATGGGAATTAGCAAATTAGAATCTGCTTACAATGTAAAATTACCTAAAGGGGCCGGTATTTTAACAAAAAAAGCTGGTTTATCCATTTATAAAAATTATGGAATAAGAGTATTAGAAAAATTATCTAAAAAACATTTTAAAACATTCAAAGAAATTACAGAAAATAAATAAATTTGAATAAAATTATTTATTTTATTAAAATTTCACTCTACTCTCTATTTAATAATAAGCTTAATTAATGAGCATAAATATAAAACAAAATTTATCAGAAGGTTACGATCTTTTTACTGAGTGGACTTTTCCTTTAGGCCACTGTTTTCAAAAATTACAAAAAAAAGCTATTGATTTCCCTAGATTATCTCTAGTTTTAGTAGCTATTATGTCATTCTTTCTCAGTTTCCTAAGGTTAATTACTTTTCCTTTATTGTGTACTATAGGAGTTATTAGTATACCTTTTATAGTTATAATTAAAAAAATCCAAAATGAAAATGTAAGTAAATGGATCATTGCATGGAGTTTAAATCTTTTATCTTTAGCCATTATTGTAAGCATCTTATTCACTACAACTGCTTTTGCTCCTATTCCAGCAATATTTATAACTCTTACAACAGCTATATTCTTATCAGTATCAATAACTTGTATTCAAATCAACCATTCTTTATATAGAAAAAATAATTTTTTCATTAAAAATTAAAAATATTAATATTATATAATAACTTATATAAATAATTTTTAACTTTTATGACTTCTGTTAATAATCATCAATCTACATCAACAGTAAGTAATATAAAAAATGTAATTAAAGGAAATTTTCAGAAAATCTTAGCTCTTCCTGATAAATATCAGAAACTAAGAATTGTTTTTGATATTGCAATAATAGCTTTATCCATTATCTCTATGATTTCTATTTTATTAACTACTGGATTGGGTGGACCTATTTTCTTTGCCATTGTTCCATTAATAGGTTTTATGGGATTAGGATTCGCTCTACTTATTTCAGATACAGTAAAAAACAAAAAAGTCCGGGATATTTCTGAAAAAATTACTGCTTTTGCCATTCCTTTAATTATCTTAGGTTCAGGAATAGCATTCATAACAGCAGGAGTCTTATCTATTCCTACTTCTGCAGCTTTTCTAGGAACTCCTCAATTCATTTTAGGAATTACAATTTCTGGCTTAGCTCTTACAGCTCTAAAAAATATTACAATTCCTAAACTATTTGTAAAAAAAAATGAATCTCCTACAAAAAAAAATAGATCTATTACTACAAATTCAAAAAAAAATACGGCTTCTACAAAAACTAATGAGATTATTAATCAAAGAAAAAAAAATCAAATTAACCAAGAAAGAAAAACTGTACAAAGAAAAAACATTACAAGAAAAAAAGAAACCCACAAATACACAATACCTAAAAACATTTCTTCTAAAAAAAAATGAACTATTTATTTAAGTTTTTCTAGCAATAAATCATTAACAACTTTAGGAGGAGCCTTTCCTTTAGTTTCCTTCATAACTTGTCCTATAAGGAAAGCCAGAGCTTTAGTTTTTCCATTTTTGTAATCTATAACAGATGCTGAATTTCTATTTAATACATCTTCTATAACAGTTTCAATTAGTTGATTATCAGAAAGAGGTAAAATATCTGGATTACTTTCAAGAATAGTATTAGGATTTTGACTAGGATCCTCTACCATCATATCTGCAAATTTTTTTGCAATTTTTCCTGTAATTATACCCTTATCAATCATATTAACTAAATCTGCTACAGATTTAGCAGAAATACCACTATTTACTAAATTCACTTTAGCCTGTTTAAATCTGCCTCCAAATTCAACTATTATCCAATTAGCTAAAGATCTTAAATTCAAACAAGTAGCTTGAGCTTCTTCAAAAAAACTTGCTAATAACCTATCTTCTACAAGAATTTCAGCAACATCTCTCGATAAATTCATTTCTTTTACATATCTACTAAGCTTCTGATATGGCAACTCAGGTAAAGAAGCTCGTACTCTTTCTATATAAGCTTTAGTTAATCGAATAGCTGGCAAGTCAGGTTCTCTAAAATAACGATAATCAGCAGCAGATTCTTTTAAACGCATTAGCACTGTACGTTTTTTTTCAGCATCCCATCTATAAGTTGCTTGTGGGACAACCTTTTGAATAGGTTGATCAGGGTGAGAAACATAAGCCTCTATTTGCTTTTGTGCTTCATAATCTAAAGCCATTCCTAAAAAAGCAAAAGAATTTAAATTTTTTATTTCTACTTTATTTCTTAGTTCCGTAGAGCCTTTAGGTCTTACAGAAATATTAGCATCAAATCTTAAGGAACCTTCTTCCATATTACAATCTGAAATATTAATATAACTTAAAAGAGACCTCAAAGCAATAGCATATGCTACTGCATCTTCAGAAGAAAACATACAAGGAGTAGAAACTATTTCTATTAAAGGTACACCGGCTCTATTATAATCCACTCCAGCAAATGAGTTAAAATGCTTTAACATCCCTGCATCATCCTCAATATGAGCTTGGGATATATAGAATGTTTTTTCCCTTCCGTTTACCAACGTAGTCAATTGACCATTTTTAATAATAGGTTTCTCAAATTGAGTTATTTGAAAATTTCTAGGACTATCTGGATAAAAATAAGATTTTCTATCAAAATGACTTAATAAAGATATGTCTGCTTTAAGAGCACAACCCAATAAAACAGCTTTATGAACTGCTTCTTTATTAAGGACAGGTAAAAAACCTGGTTGTCCAGTGCAAACAACTGATATATTAGTGTTTGGCTCTTCTCCAAACTTATTTGAAGCAGAACTAAATAACTTAGATTTAGTATTTAACTCAACATGGACTTCTAGCCCAACTAACATTTCCCAATTTTGATATTTATTATCATTCATTTTAAATACTTTACCTTAAATTATTCAAATTACATCAAAATCTTCTGGAATCAAACTTTTCCAATCAGTAGCTTGTTCATACACATACGCAGCTTGACATAATAGTCTATCTTGTTTTCTTGGAGCTATTAACTGAATAGATAAAGGCATACCAGTTTTTTTTGAGAAACCAGAAGGGATTGCTATTCCAGGTAGATAAGCTAAATTAACTCCAACTGTAAAAATATCTTGCAAGTACAAGCTAATCTCATCCAAAATTTCTCCTATTTTCAAAGCACTTGTTGCTGTAACAGGCGTAGCAATAAAATCACAAGATAGAAAAGCATTTTCAAAAGATTCTATTAAAGCACTTCTTATTTGACTAGCTTTTGTATAATAAGAAGACTTATTAGCAGAAGAAAGAACATAATTTCCTACTAAAATTCTCCTTTTTACTTCTTTTCCTAGAGCTTCTTCACGACTTTTTGTATAAACTTCTTCTAAAGTTCTAGCTTCTGAACTTCTATAACCAAACCGAATACCATCATATCTTGCTAAATTTGTAGCAGCTTCTGCAGTACAAATTACATAATACATTGCAACAGCATGCTGTAATAAATTTAAATCTATTTCTTTAACTTTCCAACCAAGCCTTTCATAAACTTCAAGAGCTTGAATAAAATTATCTTTAACATCGCTATTCAAATCTTCGAGAAATATCTTAGGAACGCCAATAACTTTTGAAGACATTTCTTCAGAAAAAACAGATAAATAATTTTCTGGTTTCCCTTTGTAAGAAGTAGCATCTTTAGGATCATGAGAACCTAGTACTTCCATAATAAGTCCAATATCTTTAACATTTGTAGCAAAAGGGCCAATTTGATCCAAAGAAGAAGCAAAAGCAACTAAACCTTGCCTAGAAACTCTACCATAAGAAGGTTTTAACCCCACCACTCCACAAAAAGCAGCTGGCTGACGAATAGAACCTCCTGTATCAGATCCTAAAGATAAAGGACATAAACGAGCTGCAACTGCTGCTGCTGAACCTCCTGAGGATCCTCCAGGAACACACTCCAAATTCCATGGATTATAAGTAGGATGAAAAGAAGAATACAATGTAGTAGAGCCCATAGCAAATTCATCCATGTTTAATTTTCCTAATACTATGCCATCTTCAGCTTCTATATAATCAATAACCGTTGCATTCATAGGAGCAATATAATTTTTCAACATTTTCGAAGCGCAAGTAGTTTTTAAACCTTTAACATGAATATTGTCTTTTATTCCTATAGGAATTCCAGCTAATTTTCCAAGAGATTTACCTTGCTTTTTCTTTTTATCCAATTCCCTAGATTTTTCTAAAACAAGCTCCTTATTTACTAATAAAAAAGAACGAATCTTACTATCAAATCTATCTATTCTATCTAAAAAATAAGTAACTATTTCTTCTGCAGAAAATTCTCCCGATGTAAATTTCTCCCGAAGTTCTATAGCTGCGCATTTATACATGCATACCTCAAAAAATAAATTATTTTATTACTACAGGAACTTTAATTAAACCCGCCAAGTGTTCTGGAGCATTAATAAAAAATTCTTCTCTAGACCAAACTTTTTCCTCAATATCATCTCTTAAATCTTCAATATCCTTAGTATCTAATTCCTTACACTGACAAGAATCAACAGAAATTGTCTGAAGAACATTAATATAAGAAATAATTTTTGTTAAATCGCTAGAAAAAGCTTTTCTTTCTTCTTCTGTCAGAGTAAGACAAGAAGCATTAGCTAAATATTCTACTGTTTCCTCTGTTATTGATAACATCTTGATAATTCCTTAAGAGAATAAAAGGAAAATTTATCGCATTTTATAAGAAAAAACAAGACAAAAACACAAATTCTTAACAAATAAAATAAAAAAATATTTAGCTTAAAAAAGAAGACATAGGATAAAAAAAGTAAAAAATCATATGGGAGGAAGTATGTTTTGTAAATTTATTAAATGTTTATCCTTATTATTAGTAATTCTTGGAGCCTTAAATTGGGGTTTATTCGGACTTATCCAAGTTGATATTGTATCATTCTTTTTAAATGGGCCAACATCATTCTGGAGTAGAATAACATATACCATTATAGGCATAGCTGGTGTGATTTGTTTATTTTCTATTGGTTCATTTTGCAAAAAATGTTCTTCTTCTTGTTCTAAAACTCAAGAGTAATTCTAAAAATAATAAAGGAAAACAAAATAGCTATGGCTATTTTGTTTTCTCCATTTTTGCTTTTTCTATATTCTCCTTAGGATTTATAGAAATAGTATGTTCAACTAAATCTCTAGCAAAATCTTGTGCTGCCTTTTTCTTTTTTCGAAACACACTTCCAATACAAATAGATATAGCACTTATTGTAGTTGAACCCAAACCTATTTCCAAAAACCTTAAACCAACCATACTCAAAATAGAAGAAGCTGGAGATGAAGGAATCAAGGAAGCAATAATTACAAAAGCAACCCCTGTTACCAAAACACTAACACTTACTAATAATACAGCTTCTTGCCAAGATTCTGTCTTGTCTATTGCTTTCCAAACTGAACTAATTGTATAACTCTTCGAAGAAAAACCACTTGGAGAAAAAACTGAATAACCCATAACTATATAACTTCCTCTATAGCTTCTTGAACAAAATTCGGTAAATTAGATAGTCTTTTTTTCCTTTTCTCTTTTTTCAAACTTATACGTTGAAGTTCTTCTCTCAACAAAAGAACAACTTTATCTACAAGAATTAATCCTCCCATTATCAAAAAAGGTGATCCTATAGCAATTATCCCAGCTACAGAAAAAGAGCCAGGAACAAGAGATAACAACATAAATCCTATACCAAATAAAATGGAAAGACTTGCTAAAAGAATAAGTACTTTTGTTTCAAACTTCTGATTTAAAATCTCTTGTTGTTGAACAATTTTTTCTAAATCAACTATTTTTTCTGAATTTTCTAATTCACTTGGATTATTTACTCTACCTAAAATTTTATTATTCTTAATCTTAATTTTATTAAGCCAATGATTCTTATTTTTAAGGTATACCGATATAGCTGAAATACCTGAAATCATAACTGGTAAACTTGTAGATAAAATAACACCTCCAATTGAACTCAACAATTTTATCTGAAGAACAGGACCCGGTAAAAAAACAGAAGTTAAAACTAGAGATAATGCAAATAAAAGAAAAAAAATAGATACTGTTAATGCTATTTTCTTTTCTAAAGAAAAATCAGCATCTGTCGTCATTTTTTTTTCTATATTATTTAAAGAATTAGTTTCTAAAAAAGCATTTCTAATTTCTTTTTGACTGTGTAACAACTCAGAAGATAAATGCTTTTTCTTTTTTTCAGAGAGTTTATTTTCAAACAATTCTTTTATAGATTGCCAAGGAAAATTTATAAGATTTTTCATAACTAAAGAAATACCAGAAGCTAAAAAAGGTACAGAAAAAGCTAAGGCTAATACTTGTCCAGAACCAGTTAAAGCTACAGATCCAACAATTAATAAAGAAATTCCTAAAACAGCTAAACCCGTCCCTATAGATAAAAGAAGTAAAGAAGTAAAAACATTTTTTTTACTCTCATCTGATTTAATACTTGGACCTATGTGTATTTCTTTATTAGAACTTTTAAAAAATAATTTATTATAAATCAATTGGGTAAGCGCATTAAAAACAGAAAAGGTTCCCATATCATAAGCTGTAGAACCAATTTTTTCTAAAATTTGACCATAATTACCCATCCCAGGAATAGAAATAACAACTAATCTAGAAAAAAACCCAAACACACTAAGACCTACACCAATTAACAATGCTGTTTTAGCATTTTTTGACATATGAGAAAGATTTTCTTCTTTTTTAAATCTATTATAAATAATCCCTATCAAACTCTTTAAAAATGAAGAACCTCCAACAATTATTCCTGCAAAAGCACCACCTAAAAGAATACTCTGAGCAATTCCTGATATAACTGTTAAAGCAACAACTGCAACAATAACTGAAATAAGTAAAACTATTCCTCCTAAAAATATTGTAATTTTATGATGACAAATACTAGATGTATCCATGTTAAATGTATGAGAATTAACATATTCATCTAAATCAACCTGAGAATTTTGATGAATATCTTCTACATTATTTACATATGTAGAAGATATGAGATGAGATTGTCTCGAATCATCATTTAAAGAAATTGTATGAACCATTAATTTTATTATAATTTTCTATATAATAATAATTATAATTATAAATTAAATAAAAAATTAATAATTTTATTTTTTTATTTTAAAAATAATTGAAGATAATTTAAATATATTGATATTTAATGAACAGTGATTTCTATCTTGAACAAAAAAATTAAAATTCGTTTGACCTGATCCTCCAAAAAGCAAGTTATCCGAACTAAAAATTTCTTTACATTCTGAAATAGAAGTATCTAAATTTATTCTATAATTATAAAAACAAAAATTACTAAAATTATAAACACATATTAAATACGAATTACTGGTTAAATAAGATCTCTTAAAAACAACAAGACCTTTCTTTTCTTCATTACAAATTAACCAAGAAAAACCATTAAAAGAGCTGTCATCTTTCCATAAATTATCTTCTTTCACATAAAGATTGTTTAAAGATCGAATAAAAATTTCAAACTGTTTTGCTTCTATATCTTGCTTATTCCAAGATAAACCTCTGTGAATGAACCAAGAATTCTCTTCTAAAATATCACTACCCATAAATAATGTTTTTTTTCCTGGAAAACAAAAAAAATAAGTTAAGAAAACTTTTAAATTATTTATTTTACTTAATTTATTTCCTGGCATTCTAGAAAAAAGACTCTTCTTATTATTAGAAAATTCATCATGAGATAATGATAAGATAAATCTTTCCTTTAAAGAATATGTAACACCAAATGTTATTAACGAATAATAATTAGGTCTTTCTGAAATAGGTTTTTCAAAATACTTTAATGAATCATGAATCCATCCCATATTCCATCTATAATCAAACCCCAATCCTCCTTCTTCTATTTTATTAGTAACAAAACAAGTATTAGAAGAATCCTCAGCAATAGTAATAATTCCTGGAACTTCTTTATGTAAAATTTTATTTAATTTTATCAAAAATTTAATAGCTGATAAATTCTGTCTTCCTCCAGAATCATTGCAATCCCAATCATTTTCTTTTTTTCCAAAATCTAAGTTAATCATAGAATCAACAGCGTCTATACGAAGACCATCTATATGCATTTCCTTACACCAAAATAGAGCACTTCCAATTAAAAAATTTATTACTCCATTATTACTATAATTAAAATAAAGTGTTTTCCAATAAGGATGAATGCCTTGTCTTTCATCTTCATAAAGGCAATCTCCATCAAAACAAGATAAAAACTCTTTATCCAAAGGAAAATGACCAGGAACCCAATCTAAAATAACCCCTAAATTATTCAAGTGCATATAATTTACAAAATACTGAAAATCCTTAAGAGTTCCATAACGTAATGTAGGTGCATAAAAACCAGACACTTGATATCCCCAAGATTCAAATAACGGATGCTCAGTAATGGGCAAGATTTCTACATGAGTATAATTTCTTTGCTTACAATAACTAACTAAATCATGTGCTAATTCTTTATAATTTAAAAACTCTTCACTGTTATTATTACTTTTTTTCCAAGAACCTAAATGAACTTCATAAATATTTAAAGGAAGTTCTTTATAAGAAGAAAGATACTTTTGTTTTTTTCTCCAAAGAGAATCTTTCCAAACAAAACTATTAAAATTAACAACTCTAGAAGATGAATTGGATGGACTCTCAAATTGAAATCCATACGGATCTGCTTTTATAAGTTCTTCTCCTTTACAATCTAAAATTGACCATTTATATACACATCCTAATAAGTTTTTTGGTAAAAAAATTTCCCAAATACCTAAAATAGAAACACGTCGCAATTGATGATAAATAGGATTCCAATCATTAAAATTACCTATAACAGAAACAGAAATAGCATTAGGAGCCCATAAAGAAAATGTTGTTCCTAAAACATTATTAAAATTAAGAATATGAGCTCCTAATTTATTATAAGAGTAATAGTAATCACCCTGACTAAATAAAATAGAATCCTCATCAGTCCAACTACTTGGAAAAGAATATGGATCAAAACTAGATAAAGATCCGTTAAAAAATACAATATAATCGTTAAAACAAACCCACTTAGGTACTAAGAAAAAAAATAAGCCTTTTTGTTTAGATTGCTTTGGAAAAAAAAAACTCTCTCCAACTTTTACATAAGGAATTATAGATTCATGAGGAAAAAATATTCTAATAATATTATTAACGTCATCATAATCATGCAAACCCAAATATCTATGAGGATTGGGATGACTGCGAGAAAATAATAACCGAATATCTTCTTCAAAATACACTTCATCCATAGCATAAAACTATGCATTTACTTTTGAAAACAATCTAATACATAAGTAGTTTTTGATTTTATTTCTATAAAAGAACTAGTTAACAAAATTTTTTTTTCTTTACTTTCTAAATTAGTTAACCGAAATTTAACAATCTTCTTGGGAAAAAGAAAATTTATAATCCCTTCTTGATAAGATCTAAAAATAATCTTTTTTATCATCTTTTTAGACCATTTTAAATCTATAGAACCTAAAGAGCCACACGATATATTAATAAATCTACCAGAATGAAATTGTTGTAACAAGCAAGGAAATATATAAAAAATATTATTTTCTATTTTTATAAAAAGACTTTTAATAAAAGAAGCTCCTTCTCTAACCAAAAAAAGAGGCAAACTTTTTTGTTCAAAAAAATCTTTTTGATGAATTTTTGGAAGATATATATTTTGTTGCTGAGGAACTAAATTAAAAGGAAAACAAGAAAAAAATAACTTGTGTAATAATTGATATTGTTGATCTTTGCTATAAGAAAAAAAATCTTTAGTTATAGAAGAAAATAATAAAAAATTCTCTGATTTTTTTTCATCTTCAGTTAGATTAACTTTTGGAGTCAATATGCCCAAGCGAAACCAAAGTGGTAAAATTTCTAATAAATTTTTTCTCCTATAAATCATCTCCCAATCTAATTTTTTGTTCACGCCCAAAGATAAAAATTCAGAAGAAAAAAGATTTTTTTGAGATAGTGCTTTACCTCTTCTTATTATCCCCTTATTAGAAATCCAATAACGCACATTGCCTATAAAAACCTTTACTCCAATTTTATGTAAATCTTGCATAACACAAAAAAAATTATTACAACTTACCTCTACATCTAACTGATTCAATACATTATTATTTTTATCCAAAATTTGTATTAAAGAAGGAAATATTCGACAAAAGAGATGACTACCTGGAATCTGAAAAAAGATACCTGGAGATAAAGAAAAAGGTCGGAATTTCTGCCCTATTTTAATCATAAAGAACGACCTAAAAGACTATTTTCTAAGTTAGAAATTACTTCTACTTCTACCAATTCTCCTATTTTAAAACATTTATTAGGAAATTTTATTAAAAGAAAAGAATCAGAATGACCTAAAGCAAAACCATCTTGTATTTGCTCAATTAAAACAACTTCTTTCTTTCCAAGAAATCTTTCCCTCCATATGAAAGCTTCTTTTTTAGCTATTTCAAAAAGAACTTTTTTCCTCATATTAATAATAGAACTAGGAAGCTGATTTTCATATAACATAGCTCTTGTACGAGATCTAGGACTATAAGGGAAAACGTGAACTTTTGAAAATTTTACTTCTTTGACTACATTCAATGTATCTTCAAAATCTTGATCACTTTCCCCAGGAAAACCAACAATAATATCTGTAGAAATAGAAAAATTTGGATCAACGGCACGAAAACGATTAATACAATTAAAAAAATTAGAGCGATTGTATTTTCTATTCATTCTTTTTAAAATAGAGTTTGAGCCTGATTGTAATACCAAATGCAAAGAATGACATACTTTTTTACTAGATATTAAAGCTGCAAACAAATCATTGGTAACATCATCTGGATCAATTGATGAAATTCTAATTCTTTCAAGACCTTGAATTTCATCCAATTCTCTAATTAAATTATCCAAACGTTTTCCTTCAGAGTTAAAATCTCCAACATTAATTCCTGTAATAACAATTTCTTTAAAACCTTTTTCTACAATTCCATGTACTTCAGACAAAATAGAAGAAAACGTTCTTGATCTTGATCTTCCTCTTAAATAAGGAATAATACAATATGTGCAAAAAGAATTACATCCATCTTGAATCTTAACAAAAGCTCTTGATCTATTACTAAAATTTTTAATACAAAACTCAGGAAAAATTTTTTCATAAGGAAAAATTTTAGCAATTAAATCTTCTTTATCTTTATTAGAAACAAACTCACATCGATTCTGAAATTCTTTTAATAAACCTTCTTTAAGGCTAGTTAAACATCCCGTAATAATCACTCGTGCTTTTGGATTAGATTTCAAAATCTTTCGAATTTGGTTCCTACTAGAACTTTCTGCAGACAAAGTTACTGCACAAGTATTAATAATACATAAGTCTGCGGGTTTTAAATCTTCTTTTTCTTCTTTTAATCCTAAAATTTCTAGTTGGTCCCTATAAACTTGTGCTTCATATTGATTAACACGACAACCTAAATAACTAATCTTAAAACTAGACAACTTAGAAAAACTACCAACATGCTGTTGAATCATATAACTTAAAAAAACTTCTGAAATTAAATAAAAAAAAACAAAAGTTTATCATATAGTTAATTATTTTTAATTTCAAATGGTAAATATCTATACAAAATGTTTAAAGGAATACTAACATCTGTTATTAAAATATCTCCCTCATATCTATGAGAAATCACATAGCCACTTTTCATTAATTCTGTAAATAACCGATAGTTTTCACACGTAAATGCTAAAGTTAATTTTTTAAAATTTTTAGAAGCCAATTTTTCCATCAATAAAAATAATTCTTCTAATCCCTGTCCAGTTTTTATAGAACATTCTATAGGAAAAGGACAAAAAGACTTTAGTTTCTGTATAATTGCAAAATCTAAAGAAAGATCTATTTTATTTAATACAGTAATAATTAAAGGATTAATAATTTTAAGTTCTTCTAATAATTGATAAGTCGTTTGAACATGCTCTTCTGCTGCAGAATTAGAAACATCTACAACATGGATAAGTACATCACTATGCAATGTAGCTTCTAAAGTACTTTTAAAAGCAGCTATTAACGTATGAGGTAATTTTCTAATTAACCCTACAGTATCTGTAATAATTGCTTCTTGTTTGTTAGGAAAAATAATTTTTTTTGTTTTTGGATCCAAAGTAGCAAATAACTTATCTTCTACCAATGTTTTTGCATTCGTTAAATAGTTTAAAAGAGATGATTTCCCTGCATTCGTATACCCAACAATTGAAAAAGAAAACACATTCGTTTTTTTTCTAATATTTCTTTGAGTATTTCTTACATCAGTAACCTTTTTTAATTTCTTAGTTAAAACAGCTATGCGATTCTTTAACATACGCTTATCTAACTCAAGTTGTTTTTCTCCTTCCCCTTTTAAAAATCCTCCTTTAGCTCTTTGTCTAGAAAAATGTCCCCACAAACGCTTTAATCTAGGAAACATATACTTAGACTTGGCCAATTCTACTTGCATTTTAGCTTCTAAAGTCAATGCCCTTTGAGAAAAAATATCTAAAATCAATTCTTCTCTATCAATAACAGATATTTTTAAGAAATTTTCTAAATTCCTTTGCTGTGAAGGAGAAATATCATTATCAAAAATTATTGTCCCGACTTCGAAAGAAATAACCATAGACTTTAATTGCTCTAACTTTCCTTGAGTTAAGTATTTTGCCGCATCCACTTTTTTAATAGAAAATAACTGTTTACCTACTATTTTAAAACCTGCAGTAATAGCTAATTGTTCAAGTTCATTTAAATGTTCTTTAAAAACTTCAATCTCATTCTGATAAAAACAAGAAATAACTATTGCTAAACCTTTCTCTTCGGAATGAACATCTTTCACCATAATATTCATTTCTTTTAAAAAATAATTTCCATACCATCAAATGCAAACTCTACATCTTTAGGTAATATTTTCTGAATGTCTTCAATACAAAGCAAATGTCCTATATGAGAAAGAATAGTTTTCTTCGGCTTAATTTCTTTAACTAAGTCAATAATTTCTTTTACGGATAAATGCATCGCATAAGGATGAGGTTCATAATTAGAAACACTAATAATTAAATAATCCAAGTTACACAATTCTTTTTTTACATTTGAAGAGAATGTTTTTAAATCTGTAACATAAGCCAATTTTCCAAATAAAAAGCCATTTACTTTGGTACATCCTTGTTCATAAGTTACATACTTAATATTCAAAGAATTTAATGAAATTGTACCTACAGAATCTTCAAAAGGAAAAAATTCAAAAGAAGCTTTAATACTCTCTTTGACAGACTTTTGAGTAAAAAAATAAGGCTTAATTTTTTTTAATTCCAAATAATTATCATATGATAAGAACACAGCAACATCTTTATTTGTAAGAAAATTATAAGCTCTCAATTCATCTAATCCTCCAACATGATCATAATGAAGGTGAGTCAACAATACAATATCTATATCTTTTATATCATATCTAAGCATTTGCAATCGAAAATCTGGACCAACATCAATTAAAATTCTTAAACCTTCAATACTAATATAAACAGAGGATCTTAATCGAAATTCATTACTAGAAACTGTGGTGCATCTTTTGCATTTACAAAATGCCATTGGAATTCCTTCAGCATTTCCTGTACCAAGAAACAATAATTTATTCACAAAAAACCTAATAAATAATTAGTAATTAAATACAAAAAATAATATACAAAAAGAGAAAAATAAGAAACCTTTCCATTAATTTTTCTTATTTTTATAATCAAGTAAAAACTTTTTAATTTTATGCGCATTGCTATTCTTGGATCTGGTTATGCAGGTCTTTCTGTAACTTGGCATTTATTATTTCATTCACAAGGATCTGCTACTATAGATATGTTTGATCCTTCTCCCATGGAAGATAATGCAACAAGTTTATCTTCTGGCTTGCTGCATGCTTTTCCTGGTCCCAGAGCCACCAAAGCTTTTTTAGGAGATGAAAGTCTATCCTATACTCATAATCTAATTACACAAGCTAGTAAAGCACTTAACTCTTCTGTTGTTATTTCTCATGGAATTCTTCGTCCAACAATAACAACCGAACAAACAGATTTATTCAAACAACGTGCCCAAGAATTCCCTTTAGAGCTTGAATGGTGGGAAAAAGCAAAATGTGAGTCTATTATACCAGGATTATCAATAAATAATAATGCAGGAGGACTATTTATAAAAAATGGATTAACATTAAAAAATGATGCATATATAGAAGGATTATGGAAGTCTTGCGCTTCCTTAGGAACTCAACTATATAGTGATTTAATAGATGATTTAACTGAAATCCAAGATTATTATGATAATATAATCATTACTCCTGGAGCTAACTTTGATAACTTAAAGACTCTTCAACAACTCCCTATAAACAAAGTTAAAGGTCAAATATTAGAAATAAACTGGCCTGAAAATCTAAATCCTTTACCTATAAGTATTAATGCTAACAAATACTTAGTAGCTAATGGCAAAAAAAACACTTGTATTTTAGGCGCAACTTTTGAACATAATCAAATTGAAGAACCCAATCAAAAAGAAGCTTATCAAGAAATAATTCCCAAATTATCTCCTTTTTTTCCTTTTTTAAATACGACAACAATAATTGGCTGCTACGCCGGAATGCGAGTCTCTACTTCTACTAAAAAACCCCTCATAGGAAAAATTTCCGAAAAAGTTTGGATATTAGTTGGTTTGGGTTCCAAAGGTTTATTATATCACGGAATTGCTGGAAGCATGCTAGCTCAAGCTGTTTTAGCAAATAATATACAATATATTCGACCAGAATTTCTTTACTCCCAAGTTTAATTTAAATATTGGCTAAAGATCTTTCTTCGATTAACTCTTGTTCCGTAATACGAATTTTATCATAAATCTTATCACTTAACTCTAATTCACTAACAATTTCATACTCTCCTCTTCCTAAAGCTCTACAAGGAAATCCAAATACTAAATTATCTGTAATACCATAAGGATTGCCAGTAGAAAGAACCCCTGAAGAAAAAATCTCATCTTTTTTAATACAAAATAAAGATCGTATTGCGCAAATTAAAGCCCTAGCAGCAGATGCAGAGGAAGATTTTCCTCTTGCTTGCAAAATCTCTGCTCCTCTTTTTTGAACAATAGGAATTAATTCCTGTTCAAACCAATTACTATCATTGATATAATCTTGTGCAGAAATATTCTTAATTATAGCTTGAGTATAATCTGGGACCTGAGTCAAAGAATGATTACCCCAAACAATAGTTCGCTTAACATCTTCTAGAGAAACTCTTGCTTTTTTTGCCAAAATAGAATGCATTCTATTTTGATCAAGGCGCATTAAAGAATGAAAATTCTTAGGATTTAAACTTGGAGAATTATGAATAGCAATTAAACAATTAGTATTAGCTGGATTTCCTACTACAAAAACTTTAACATCTTTATTAGCTACTTCATTAAGAACTTTTCCTTGAAAGGCAAAAATACTTTTGTTAGCAAACAAAAGATCCTTTCTTTCCATACCAACAGTTCTAGGTAAAGCTCCTATTAACAAAGCTACATCTACTTGATCAAAAACTTCCCTTAAATCGTTAGAACAACTTACCTTTTCTATTAAAGGATAAGCTCCATCTTCTATTTCCATAAGAATTCCTTTTAACATAGATAAAGTTCCGTCTATATCATATATCCTTAAGTCAAGTTTAACTTCTGGACCAAAAGCATCTCCATTAGCCAAAGCAAAAATCACATTATAAGAAATTTGACCTGTTCCACCAGTTAATGCTACTTTTATATTAGATTCCATGATAAAAACTCCCTAGAAACACCAAGAAAGACTAAAAAAAACAGACTACTTCGTCAAGTAAAAAAGTATTATTAAAAACCCTTTAAAAAGATAACAATACTACAAGTAATCTAATAAGCGAATAAAAGAATAACCTTCTGGAAAATCTTTAAAAGATTTTTCATTTTTATATATCTCTAACAATAAATTAGACAAATCTTTTCCTAACTGAACTCCCTCTTGATCAAAAGAATTAATTCCCCAACAAAAACCTTGAAAAACTATCTTATGTTCATAAAGGGAAAGTAAAGAACCAAGCGTATAAGGATTTAGCTGATTATATAATAAACAACAACTTGGCCTATTTCCTTCAAATCTCTTATTAGGATTATCATTATATAAGCCTTTTGCTAAAGCAATTGCTTGAGCAAACAAATTAGATAATAGTTTTTCTTGGGAAGTAGTTCCTTGTATTGATAAATCAAAATTGTACTGATTATTTTTAAAACCAATAAATTCTATTGGAATAATGTCAGTCCCTTGATGCAATAACTGATAAAAAGAATGTTGACTATTAGTTCCTGGTTCACCCCAAATAACAGGTCCTGTTGAAAAGGTCACAAAATTTCCTTTTTTATCTATATGCTTTCCATTCGACTCCATATCACATTGTTGCAAATGAGCTATAAAATCACCCAAACACTCCGCATAAGGTAATACGGCTACTGTTGGATAATTTAAAAAATTACGATTCCAAATTCCTATCATAGCTAACATCAATGGAACATTACTTCTAAAATCAGGGTTAAGAACATGTTTATCCATGTCATTAGCTCCTTGCAATATTTCTTTAAATATGTTATATCCAAAAGCAAAAGATAAAACTACTCCCCCAACCATGGAAGTTGAAGAAAAGCGACCTCCAACATAATCCCAAATATAAAAAATTTCTAAGTACTTTTCAGGATTATTAACAGAACTATTTTCTCCAGTAACCATAATAAAATGATCCTTAGTCAAACATCCTGAATTTAAAAAAACATTTTCAACAAAAATTTCATTAGTAAGAGTCTCTAAAGTATTTCCTGATTTAGAAACAACCACAACTAAAGTCTCTTTAGGATCTACTTTAGACAAAACTGATGCAGCATTATCTGGATCTACATTAGAAATAAAATATATATTTCTTTCAGGAATTTTATATTTTTCCAAAGCCATATATAAAGATTTTGGACCTAAACTAGATCCACCTATGCCAATTTGAATTAAATTAGTAAAACGATTTGTATTAGTGATTTCATTTATAAAATTCTCTAATCGTTCATTTTCTTTTCTTGCTTTTTCAAGTTCTTCTTTAATCTCAAAATAATAAGAAGAAGAATCTATCCAGCCCCTCATGGCCGTATGTAGCACCTTTCTATTATCAGATACATAATTTTCAATATAATTGACAACTTGGCCTTTTTGCATACCAATCATTTTATCTACTAAACAAGATTCTCTAGCCAAATCCTCTAAAGCATCTAACACTTTATCATCTACTTTTTCTAAAGCATAAGAATATATTAAAATATCTGTTTCTATCTTATATTCTTCTATACGTCTAACTAAATTTTCTGACAAAGCTAAGTTATAAGGATTCTTAGCTAATTCTAGTAGCTTGCGCGTACTCTTGTAATTTAAAAAATTCATAATTTCCTAATTGATATCTAAAAATAAAACTTTATTGTTTACAATTCTTCCTATAAGTCTATATTATAAATAATAATTTCAAAAATAGGTTTTTTTGTGCTGCAAGCTCAAATAAAAGAATTTATTTTATTTCTACACATAGATAAAAGTCTTTCTATGAACTCCATAAATGCTTACATAAGTGATATAAAATTATTTACAAAAAGAACTAAAATTAAATCACTAACAGAACTTTCAAAGGACCTTATATTTAATTATTTAGAATATCTTCAAAAAAAAAACTATAAGGAAACATCTATTTGTAGAATTTTAATTTCGTTAAAAATATTTTTCTCTTTCTTAAAAGAACAAAATACTATCTCAACTAATCCTCTTGTATCTATGGAACATCCTAAAATTTGGCGATATTTACCATGCATTCTTACTTGTAAAGAAGTAGAAACATTACTAAGCTCACCAAATGCCAAAACATTTGTTGGATCAAGAGATAAAGCAATTCTTTACGTATTTTATGGAACAGGAATTAGAGTATCAGAATTGATTCACTTAAAAATAAAAGATATAGACGATGCTTATATTAGAGTTACTGGAAAAGGACGAAAAACACGTTTAGTACCTATAAATAACAAAGCTATAAAAGCCATCGATGATTATTTAAAATATAGAGAAAAGTTTAAAAATAGCGATCTTTTGTTTTTATCTCAAAAAGGTTCACAAATGAGCCGCATTAACATATGGAAAAGAATAAAATCTTATGTTAAACAAGAAAAATTAAATGAAAATATATCACCTCATAGCTTAAGACATGCCTTTGCTACACATCTTCTAGATTCAGGAGCAGATCTAAGAATTATCCAAGAAATGCTAGGACATGTTAGCATAGGAACAACTGAAATTTACACTCATGTATCACAATCAAGTATTCTTAGCAAATTTAATCAATTTCATCCAAGCTATGTTAATTCGTTTGAGGATAGTAATACTCAAATTCATAAGGATAATAAAAACTATAAGGCTTAGCTGTTTCTACTTGTGATTGATAAGGACAACAAGAATTAGGATCTAAATATTTTTTTTTAGGCTGCTTATCATTATTTGAATTTTCTTCTTGAGAAGATGATTGCAAAACAGTTACTGTATTTTCAACAATGTATGAAAAAGAAGAACTAGTTAAAACTAAAAATAAACAAAAAACAAAATACCAACAAAGTTTTTCCAATTTTTTCATAAAAATTCTCAATAAGTCATATTACTAATAATATTTGTTTTTCTCATAAAAAACAAATACCATTAAAAAGAAAATTTATAAACTAAACATTTTTAAGTTTTTACATTAAAGAAATTTTATATAAGAAAAAATATCAAAGAAAATGCCCGAAATAGGACTCGAACCTACACACCTCACGGCACCAGAACCTAAATCTGGCGTGTCTACCAATTTCACCATTCGGGCAAACAAAAATAGTTTATCTAACTTTCAATAATATGTAAACTCTATGTTTGATAAAAAGTAAGTAATTCATATTAAAACACTTTTAAGATCTTGCAGAAAAATGTTTTTTAAGATAATTTTCATGTTTTTTCTATAATGAATTACTTAGAAAATATTATGTCTCAAAATAATCTTTATATTAACGCTAATCCTGACAATCCTAATAATTTAAATTCTTCATTAGGATCAAAAAACTTTCAAAATTCTCCTTATTTGATTGGTAGTTTAAAAACAGAAGTAGGAGACATTGCTATATCTATGGAAAACCTTCCTGAATTATCTATTGACATAAATGCTTACGTTAGTATGTTCTTAAACTCTAATTTAAATGAAAATAATTTTGTATTTTTATCTGGCAATCACAATATAATTTTTATTTCTCCCGAATCAGTAGAAATAGAAATAGAAATAAAGGATCTATTAAGTGATTTACAAAAATTAGATTCTCTTACAACTAATTCTAATCCAGAAACAGAATCTTTATTCTTTGACTCATCTGTCTCTTCTAAGACAAAAACTTCTTCTCACCTTCTACCTCCTTTTCTTAATTCTTCTAAGAATCCTAATAAGCAATCTATGTCAGCAAATGAAATCACTAAAACTTCGGCATCAAATACTAGCAATTTTTCTATAGAAAAAAATAATCTGAATCAAGAAGTAAATTTTTTTGAAAAAAAACAATCTTCCATTAGGAAAGACGAATCAATAAGGATTAACGTTGAAAGTAATTTTTTAAATAAAGAAGAGAAAATAACTCCTTCTTTTAAGCAAGAAAAACAAGAAAAAGAGCAACAACAACAAAAGCAACAAGAAAAAGAACAAAAGCAACAAGAAAAAGAACAAGAACAAAAGCAATCACAATATCAAAAAAAAGAAAAAAAAGTACTAAAATGTAATGAAATTAATGTAAATAGTATTTCTATAGAAGAACTTAGGTATCATAACTCCTTAAAGCAATTAAAGAAAAATAAGGAAGTTTCTTCTTGCCTGAAAAAAAAGCTTGATTCTCCTATTAAAGTTTTTAATGCTTCTTTATCTAATAAAAAAATACAACATAATACTACTCAAAAAGTACACATAGAAAACATTTTCATCAAATTTATGCAATTAATGGCTAAAATTTTAGGTCAAGCCGAAGCAGAAGCCCATGAATTATATTTAAAAATTAAAGAACGTACAGATAACGTTGATCTACTTACTCTTTTATTATCCAAAGTCAATTCTGAAAAAGAAGACATTAATTGGGAGGATAATGAAGAAATGAAATTTTTAATCAACAAAGCAAGATCGTGCGGAGTTGACATTCCTCCTGAAAAATATTCTTGGACAGAAGAAGAAAAAAAATTACTAAAAGAAAATATTCAAATGAAAAAAGATAGTATGGAGAAAATTACCCAACTAGAAAGAACAGATATGCAACGCTATTTACAAGAAGTTTCCCAATGTCATCAAACACGTTCTAATGTTTTAAAATTATTAAAAGAGGTCATTGATACCTTCATATATAACTTAAGACCATAATATGAAATCTTTGGATCTCCTTTTAAAAAAAATATCTCAACAAAGAAAAGAAGATTATCCATTTCCTGAAGACTTAGAGTCATATTTGGATAAGTTTTTTCCAAATGATCTAATGAAACATGATACTTTGCAAAAAACCTTTAAAATTTCTATTAATGAACTAGAAAAAATTTATAAAGAAGCATATGAAGAATATTTGCAAGAAAACTATCAAGAAAGTAGTTTTGTCTTTCGATGGTTAGTATTTTTTAATCCTTTTATTTCTAAATTCTGGTTTGCTTTAGCTGCTTCTCTTCAAATGGAGAAAAAATATGAAAAAGCCCTTCATTCATATAGTGTTGTAGCTATCCTTAGACCCGATGATCCTTATTCCCATTATTACGCTTATATATGTTATACAGCTTTAAACAATTATGAAGAAGCTAACAAAGCTCTAGAATTAGCATGGTTAAAATGTCAAAATAATCCTACTTATGAAGAACTTAAAGATGAAATTTTTATGTTAAAACAAAGGTAAAATCATGTCTTCTTGGCTTTCTTGCATAACTGAATTCTCTTTAAATCAAGATGTTATTTCATCTTTGGAAAATACTAATAATTATAAAATAAAAAGTTTTTCAAATATTAAATTTGAAAAAACAAATTATAAAATAAAAAAAGAAGTACAAAACTTTTTGAAAAAAATATATTTACAAAATAAAATTATTAATTCTAATTATTTTATTTCAGTTAAAACTATTAAAGTTATCCAAAAAGAACAAAAACAGATTCTATTTGGATCTTCTTTTACAAAATTTTCAAAAGAAAGTCTAAAAAAATTAAATAAATCTTCTCCTTTAATTCTATTTTCAAAAATGCAATGTATTCATAGAAATAATCAACATTTAATAAATAACAAAACAACTCTCACAAACCATAAATTAATTTCAAAAATTTTTACCAACTTATCTACAACAAATTTAAAATATTCCACGCCTTATAAATCTCTTATTTTCAAACATATAAAAAAGGTAAACAACCATTATATTCATGAAACCAATAAAACATTTATTAAAGAAAGCAATTTAAAGGAAAATAAAATACCATTTTTTAATGAAGAAAAAAAAGAACATGATAATCATAATAGCGATCATGAATCCAATGAACAAGAAAATGACAATGAATTTATAACTAAAATTCTTAAAACAGCTAATAAATATATTTCCTTATCGACTTTATTTTCCAATAAACATCTCATAAATAAACTTCCTTCTTTTAAAGCTAATTTTTTCAATCCAAAGAAAGATAAAATAATTAAACCACCCAAAATTCCTCTACCTACTATAGGAATTTTTGCTCTTTATTATATCTTAACAAAACAAGGAATTATAGCTGATCAAACTGCATATTCTATTTACAAACAAGAAATAGAAATTACTCATAATGAAATTTCTCGTACTTATGAGAAACGCCTTACAATCATTCGAGAAAATATAAATAAAGAACAAGCCATGGCTCGTTGGGGAGTATTAAGTAAATTTATATCATGGCTCATGTCTTTCATAGCTACTGTAACAGCTTGCATTCTTATTGCTTCAGGTGTGGGAGCAATTATGGGAGCAGTTATTCTGTCAGCAGGTTTATTTTCTTTAACCAATTCTATTTTGGAAATAACAAATGGTTGGAATAAAATTAGTGAATTACTTCCTACAAAAAATATAGCTCTCAAAAAAAAGACTCTTGGAATTATAAAAATTTCTATTGGAGTTATCTCTTTAATCTTAAGTATTATTACAGTAATTTGGGGAGGGTTTTCTCAACCTTTAAGAGCTTTACAATCAATTACTCAAGCAATAACTGGAATATTAACTGCTGGACTTGGCATTTGTATTATCGGAGAAGCTATTTCTGCACACAATTTTTACTATGGGATTGCAAATTTAAAGGAAACTGAAAGAAATTTAGAAAAATTATATTTTAAAAGAAAAGATTTAATGGAAAAAGCCGATTGGGATCTTAATCACCTAGAAAAACTTTTTGAAGATATTTCTTATGCCTTAGATCTACATAAAGAAACAGCTATGATAGACAACTCATTTTATATTAACTAAAAAACTTTCTTTAATAATAAACTTAAAAAGATTAAAATTACTCCTTAATTTTTTTAAATTGGAATAATTTTTATGTCTTCATCTATTACTTCTTCTTCATCTTTAGAAGAACCATCATCAAAAAATTATTTTACATTTGAAACACATTCAGAAGAAAGTTCTGAACAATCTGAACAAAAAGAAAAAATAGAACCTTCTTCTAAACAAGAATCTATTTCTATTAGTAATTACCCTACCTGTAGCTTTATTTATGATTTATATCTTCAATGTTCTTATGTTATAACTAATCTAAATTTGAAAATACAACAAATAACCAAAGAAAATTCTTCTTTAAAAGATAAATTAGCTTCTAAAACAGGTATGGAAAAATTACATTCTTCAAATTTTTTTAAAAAATCTCCTAATATTAATCGAGAAGCTTCTTATCTTCTTTCAAAAGAAAATCATAAATATTTTTTTGAAAAAAAATACTGCCTTAGCGCAAAACTGTCTATTCAAGAAAAAATGGTCTATTCTAAAGCAACTCTCAAATTAACTATGACTAACTTTTATGAAAACGGTAATGCAGAACAACATCAAGAACCTTTAGTAGCTACAATTATTACTTCTATATTTTCAAAATCTAATCCAACTAAACAAGAAGAAAAACAATATCCTACATCCTTATCAAATAGTTCAACAGAAAAAATTGAACAACCCATCTTAAAACATCCTATAGCTATAAATGCTCAATTTCAACCTATTGAAGAACATCAAGAAACAAAACATTGCAAAAAAGAGGAATCTTCTCAAGACAAACACCATGAAAAAGATCAAAATCAAGATCAAGAAAATTCAGAAAAAAGAGAAGAAAAAATAAAACTCATTAATAAGATAGCCAAACATAAAAAAACACTATCTAAACCTCAAGAACAATGTTCTCTTTTAAATTTCCAAGAAATTGATTCCTTTATTAAAGAAAAAATTTCCTCTTTATCAAATTTAGAAATTTATAATAAAAATTTTCTCCAATATGCCCTGCAAACTTCTATTATTAGTCAGATATTCAATATGAGAATCTCTAATTTAGATGTTCTAATATTATTTATAGAAGTTATGAAATTAGCTCTTAAAAGTAGACAGCAACAGCATCTTTTTCGTGCTGAAGAAAGACTAATTCAACTATCCCATATGAAAGAAATTGTAAATTCATATAAAGATCAAGCAAATAGTTTATTATTCTCAGGATTAGCTTCTGGTCTTCTTGCTGTTTTTTCCGGCGTAGCTCCCATATTTGGTCATATTAAAGGAGAATGGACTTTAGGTCACCTAAGTAAAATCTTTTCTAGTCTAAAAGACATGGAATCTGAAAAATTTTTTGAAAATGTTAGCAAAATAACACTAGCTACTTCAGAGATGGCAAAAGCAACTGGGCAAATACAAACAGCTTTTAATGAAAGTCATCGCACATACGATGATCATTATAAAGAAAGTTACAAAATAGATGCCGATGATAGATCTAGAGTTATTGAAGAAATTAAAGATAACTGGCGTTCTTTAGAAAATTTTTTATATCAATGTCTACAAATGCAACACGACACTATAAAACAATTATATCAATAATAAACAACTATATTATTTTTTACAATGTACATAAACAAATGCATAACCCCAAGAAAATTTACAAGAAAATTTTTTCACTAAAGTAAAAAAATGTTGAGCTTCCTTAAAATCTAATAATGAATATGATACTGTAATTATTTTAGCTCCTAAAGATGCTTTTTGTAACAAATTTTCAATAAGTTTTTTAATCATACTCAAAGAAAATGCACTTCCATAAATATAAATAACTGTTGCATTTGAAAAATCACTTTCTAAAAAATCTTCATTAAGAAAAACTAAATTTTCTTTAAAAAACAAATATTTTTTAAGCTTATTAGCAAAAGAGATAAAGGATTCTGAACGATCAATTCCGATAATCTTTTGACACTTAATAAATAAATAAGTCCAAAAACAAATTTTTCCTAGACCACAACCTAAATCATAAATAATGTCTTTTGAAGATATTTCACCTTCTTGGCATATTCTATTCCAAGCACTATAAGGTGTTTCTCCATATAGAGAATTAAAATTTCGTAACTTTGCTTTTGAATTAAAAAACAATTCTTTATGAGGATTTATAAAGAAAAACCTAATGTTTATTATAAAATCTATAATCAACAAAATAGGTTTTCTTAAATAAAAAAAAGAAAAGGTTCTTAAAAATTCAAAAAAAGAAAAATAAACTAATCTATAATTAAATTTAATAAGATTAACTATTTTACTATTTTTTTTAATTCGCAACTCCTATCAAAACTTCTTTAGGTAATTGAAAAAAAACATCTTCTTGAGAATAAATAGCATCTTCCACGCTAGTAATACCTAGATCAAATAATCTCTGAATACAGGCTTCAATAAGATTTTCTGGAGAAGAAGCTCCTGCAGTTAGTCCAATAACACTTACATCTTTCAAAAAATCATCATGCAAATCTTCAACATTATTAATCAAATAAGAAGGAATACCTCTTTTCAAACCTAACTCATATAGCCTAGTTGAATTAGAACTTTTAGTATCTCCTATCACAACAACTAAATCCACTTTATTTAGAATAGCTTTTAAAGCTCTTTGTCTATTAACAGTTGCATAACATATAGAAGAACTAGGCAATGTTTTAGCTTTTGGGTATTTCTTTAAAATAGCTTCTAATATAGATTTTATATCATCTAAACTCAAAGTAGTCTGAGTAACATAAAAAACATGTTCATCACAAGAAAAAGGTAAGTTTCCTACATCTTCTACCTTTTCTACAATAAAAACTTCTGGAACTTCTCCTTTTATACCTATAATTTCTACATGATTTTTATGTCCAATCAAAATGATCTTAAAACCTTTATGATAAAATCTCTTAACCGCAGAATGTATTTTCGTTACTAAACCACAAGTTGCATCAATTTCTAATAAATTGCGCTTTTTAGCAAGTAACCTAATTTCTGGAGAAATACCATGAGCAGAGTAAATTATCTTACTTCCTTCGGGAACATCCATCAAATCTTCTACAAAAATAACACCTTTTTTTCGAAAATCTTCTACAATATGACGATTATGTACGATTTCATGCTTTACATAAATGGGTTTACCCCATTTTTCTAAAGCCATATTTACAGTATTAATAGCTCTTATAACTCCAGCACAAAAACCTCTAGGTTGGGCTAAAATTAATTTCTTCATAACCAATCCTCCTTTCCTCTAGAGGCTCTATTTACTTAAGTAAACTAAAGATAGCGTTTTTAATACTAGAAATAAAATCAAGATAAAGTCCTGATTGTAAATCCAAATCTGAAAGTTCTAAAAACACATCTGGAGTAACTCCTAAATTTTCTATAACTTTTTGATTTTCTCGAATAGCTAAAGATCCAGTAAAAGAACAGCTCTTTATTCCTGTAAGATTAGGAAACGAACAATTATATACAAATCCCCCTGCTCCACTTGTTTTCATACCTAAAATTAAAGCTCTTTTATTATCTTTAAATATTGCTGGTAAAAAATCTGCACAAGAAAAAGAATTCTCATTCACTAAAAGCAATATTGGTTTTCTATAATTATGATCAGGATGTGGTTGTATTTGCTTAAAACCAAAAAAAGGCATTGGGTGCGTTAATTCATATTCTCCAGATTCCCAAGTTCTAATTAACTCCAAACAAAATTCTCTCAAACCAAAAGCAAATTCCTTGTCAACTACAAGACCTTCTAATGAGTCTCCTAAAATATCTCTAGCTTCATCATCAGTTGTCACTGTTTGCAACAAACTTTCTAACATAACAGCCATATCAATATCTTCTTGATTTAAAACTAATTGATATAGAGGAAGTTTAACTGGCTTCTCTATTAACATTGAGACCATTCCATACATAAAAAATAAACTCCCTCCAGGATTATTTTGCTGATCAATAACCAATAGATCTGTATTACTATCTAAAAAACTAATAATCTCTCCAAAATTATCCCAAGGACAAGCTAAAGAACTAATAATATCGGAAGAATCATACAAATAAGATGGAATACGTAAAAATCCCACTTTTTTTTCATTTCCTTCTGGATCAGTCATAGAACAAATATAACTATAAAAACCTAAAATCGGATCTGCTTCCCAAATAACATTGCTACTTAATTTAGGCAAAAACCCTTTTTTATTTCCTATAAGATGAGAATGACTTCTTGTTTTTATTTCTGAACTTATTTCACTCCAAAAAACAGGTAACATTTTTACTTTAATCCAGGATAAATAGTTTTTCTCTTTTAAACAAAAATCTTTTTCTTGTTTTTGATTAAAAACATTCCCTTTAGAGTCCAATTTTTTTTTATTATTTTTTCTACTTACTTTAGAAAAATCAAAAATTAACTCTGGCTTCACTTGCCAAAAACAATTTACGTTCAAACAAGTTCCACAAGGTTTTTTAAGCTCAATAACAACATTACCTAAAAAAATATCATCTCCTAAAGATCCAAGTCTATTAGTTAATTTATTAATTCCTAAAGAAATGTCTGTATAAGAACATTGATCTTTCATCAAAGAATTTATTAATTCTTCAGAAGATTTATGATTCATTGATAAAACTTCATCTCCTACTTCAATATCACGAGGGCACTCGGGAAACACATGAGTAACGTATAAACGATTAGAAGAAGATCTTTTAATAACAAAAGGTAATCGAGATTCTTCAGTTGAATAAAATACAACACCTACATGATAATCCCTTAAAGAAGCCATAAGATCAGCTATAGCTCTTTGACACTGCTTAGTTGAAGGATAGCCATATTTTAAAATTTTTAGTTTGGCAATTTGAACTTCTCTCTCTAAATTCCATCCAAAAAATTCTGCTTTCCATTCTAGAGGTGCATAACGAGTTTCTAAAAAATGTTTTAAAATCTCTATATCTATAAACGCATTTTTTGTAACAACATCAATTTTTGAAAATGAATTAGAAAACCCTTGTAAAGGAAAATAAAGAAATAAAGAAACTAACAATTTAAAAAAATAACTTTTCATATTAACCAAATAAAAATTTAAAATTTTTACATAAAAAATTTTTTAAATCAACTTTTTTAAAAAATTAAAAAATAAGAAAAAATTCCTGCAAAATAACCTATAAGAGCAAGTAATGAAACATTTTTTAAATACCACAAAAAACTAACTTTCTCTAATCCCATGAAAGCTACCCCAGCAGCAGATCCAATAATTAAAATACTCCCTCCTGTTCCCGCTGCATAAGCTATTAATTCCCAAAGAGGAGAATTTACAGGAGCATTGTACATTTCCATAGTAGCAGCGACAAGAGGAACATTATCTAGCACAGAAGAAACAAGCCCTATAATAACAGCAACATAATTTTGATTTGAAATTGCATGGTCGAGAATATTAGCACATTTTGTCAAAATACCAGAAAAACTTAATGCATTTACGGAAAGAAGAATACCAATAAAAAACGTAATTGAAGCAACATCAATCTTACTAAGAATATGAGGTATTCTTAAATGATTTCGAGACTCTCCATAAGGATTATGTATCCAATCACTCACAAACCAAACTAAACCTAATCCTAATAAAGCTCCCATAAAAGGAGGTAATCCAACACATGATTTCCAAACAGGAATCATAAGCAAGGAACCTATACCCAAAAATAAAATGAGATAAGCTCCTGGTTGAGCAGATGTACTCACATTATCAGAAATAAAATTATTTTTTTGATTTTTTAATTTAAGTGAAGTTAAAAGCAGAGCAAAAAGAACACTAATTAAACTAGGTATAAATAATGCTTTCATAATATTAATAGAAGTAATTTTATTATTGATCCATAACATAGTAGTTGTTACATCTCCTAAAGGAGTCCACGCTCCTCCAGCATTAACAGCTATAACACAAACAGCTCCAAATACCCAACGATCCGAAGTATCCTTAATTAACCTCTTTAGAATAGAAGTAACAATAATAATGGTTGTTAAATTATCAAGAATAGCAGACATAAAGAAGGAAATAAAAACCAATAACCAAAGCAAAGCCACTTTTGATTTCAATCGACATAACTTAGCTACTAAAGAAAAACCTTTATGAGAATCTATTAGCTCCACAATAGCCATAGCTCCTAGCAAAAAGAAAATAATTTGAGCTACTTCTGATAAATGCATAATTACATCTGTACCACTAACATGTCCAAGATACATAAAACAAATAATCCACATAATTCCTCCCATTAAAAGAGAAACAGCTGATTTATTAATTTTAATAATTTCTTCTAAAATAATTGCTAAATAACCACTTAAAAATAAAAATATTAATTGGAAATAAAACATAATCAAAAATCCGTAGAAAAATAACTTTACTAATTTATTAAAATTCAAAAAAGAATCATATACCTATCTGAATCTAAAAGAAACAATTTTGTCGACTCATATTGACAAACTTTCTATAAAAGAACAAAATTATGTGAATTTTTTATTTTGAATATGAAAAAACAAACTAAGTGGTCTTTCAAAAATTTTATTCCTAAAACTTTTTACGTATTAAAAAAAGGTTACTCATTTAATTTTATTAAAAAAGATTTCTTTGCAGGACTTACAGTAGCCATTATTTCTTTCCCTACTGCCATAGCTATTGCAAGAGGTGTAGGGCTTCCTCCACAACAAGGAATCGTAGCTGCTATTATAGGAGGATTTCTTGCTTCTTCTTTTGGAGGAAGTCAAGTACTCATTGCTGGACCAACTAGTGCACTAATAATTGCTTTATACTCTGTTTTAATAAAGCACGGTTTTGATGGGTTAATTTTAGTTACTTGCTTATCAGGATTACTTCTTATTGGTTTTGGTTTAATGGGACTTGGAACCTTCATAAAATACATGCCTTATCCGGTAACTACAGGTTTAACAACAGGAATTGCTGTAACTATTTTTTCTTCACAAATCACTGATATATTTGGTCTTCAATTAGGAGACTCTATTCCTACTGATTTTTTAGGAAAATGGTCAACTTATTTAGAATATTTTTGGACCTGGGATCCTAAAATATTCTTTACAGGATTATTAACATTAATTTTGCTTATTTATTTTAGAAAATATAAACCTAAATTACCAGGGACCATGATTACTTTGTTTCTAGTATCTTTTGTTGTTTATATCTTTAAAATTAACGTTCCTACTATAGAAACAACATATGGAGTTCTTGATAATGGATTTCCCCCTTTTCGACTTCCTTATTTAAATTTTTCTAAAATTCTAATTCTAATGCCTGATGCTTTAACTATTGCCGTTCTATCTGGAATTGAAACACTAATTGCTGCAGTAATCGCTGATGGAATGACTGGAACTAGACATCAATCTAACTGTCAGCTTGTAGCTAATGGAATTGCTAATATGGGTATCTCATGTTTTACAGGACTACCTATCTCTGGATCATTATCAAGAACAGCAGCTAATATAAAATCTGGAGGATCCACTCCTTTTTCCGGAATTTTTCAATCTCTTTTTTTAACAGCCTTTCTACTTTTTTTAGGTCCTTTAACTAGTAAAATTCCATTAGCTTGTTTAGCTGCAGTTCTAGTTATGGTTGCATGGAGTATGAGTGAAATTCATCATTTCATTCATCTATTTACAGCACCAAAAAAAGATGTTATTATTCTCCTTTCTGTATTCACTTTAACTGTTTTAACCAATATTACTTCTGCCGTACAAATTGGTATGATGCTAGCTGCTTTTCTCTTTATGAAACAAATGAGTGATTTATCTGATGTTATTTCTACCAATAAAATTTTCGCTGATGAAACTTCTCCTGAAAACATAGATATAGCTAAACTAAAAGAATTACCAGAAGAAGTAGAAGTTTATGAAATTAATGGTCCTTTCTTTTTTGGAGTTGCAGATAGATTAAAAAATCTTCTCAATGAAATAGAAAAACCTCCAACCATATTTATTCTCAGAATGAGGAGAGTTCCTACTATAGATGCTTCTGCTATGCATGCTTTAGAAGAATTTTATTTAGAATGTGAAAGACAAGGAACAACTCTTCTTTTAGCAGAAATTAAAAAAAATCCGTTAAGAGATTTACAAAGATATCAATTAGATGAACTAATAGGAGAAGATCATATTTTTTCAGGATTAAACACTGCTTTAGAATTTACCCAAACATTACTACGCATAGAAAAAAGGAAACAAAAAGCAGAGCTGAATTAATATAAAGTTTCTTTAGCTTTTTCAATTAAAATATCAAATTCTTGTTCTTCTAAAAAACCTAAAGCCAAACAAGCTTCTTTTAAAGATAAATTTTCATGATAAGCTTTAAGAGCTATTTTTGAAGCCTTTTCATATCCTATTTTTGGAGATAAAGCTGTTACCAACATTAAAGATTCATTCAAATTATGTGTTAATTGAGCAATATTAGGACGTAATCCAGAAACAAAAAATTTAGCAAATGATTGCAAAGATCCTGATAAAACATAAACCGTATTCAAAAAATTATAAATAATCATAGGTTTAAAAATATTTAACTCAAAATTTCCTCTCGATCCTCCAAGGGTAATAGCTTCATCATTTCCTAAAATTTGACAACAAACCATTAACAACATTTCGCATTGCGTAGGGTTAATTTTTCCAGGCATAATCGAAGATCCTTGTTCATTTTCTGGAAAAAATATTTCATTTAAACCACAACGAGGACCTGAGCAAAGAAAACTTAAATCAGTAGCAATTTTAAAAAGAGAACAAGCTAATGTTTTAAATGCCGAGTGCATAAAAACTAAAGAATCATGACACGATAAAGCTGAAAAATAATTTGAAGCGGGAAAAAAATTTTCTTTTGTTTCTTGATTTAAATAAGAAATTATCTTTTCTACAAAACCTTTAGGACAATTCAAACTACTTCCAACAGCCGTAGCACCAATAGCTAGCTCATATAAATGAGATAAACAAAAACCTATTCGTTCTATATTTTTTTCTATTTGATCCACATAACCAGAAAACTCTTGGCCCAAACTTATGGGAAGAGCATCCATCAAATGAGTTCTTCCAATCTTTCTTATATGAATAAATTCCTTTGATTTCTCAATTAATACTTCCTTCAAATAATTTAAAGAAGGAATTAACTTATTTTTAATACTCATAACAGCTGCTATATGCATAGCAGTAGGAAATACATCATTAGAAGACTGAGACATATTAACATGATCATTTGGATGAATTTTAATTCTATAACCCAAAAATTTCTTTGAATAATTGGAAGCTATATTAGAAATAACTTCATTGACATTCATATTTGTTTGCGTTCCACTACCTGTCTGCCAAACCTTTAATGGAAAATGTTTACTTAGGTCTTCGGAAAGAATTTTATTTGATGCATAAACAATTAAATCAGCAATCTCTGATGACAATAGACCCAAGTCTTTATTTGATTTTGCTGCACATTTTTTAATAAGAGTTAGAATAAAAATAATATCTTTAGGCATAGTATTTTCTTCTAATCCAGAAGAAGAAAAAAACATTAATGATCTAGCAGTTTGTGGGCCATATAACATATCAATTGGAATGCTAGTTTCTCCAAAACTATCGCTTTCTTTTCTAATTTTCATAAAAATATACTAATAAAATTTACTATAATTTATACTTTATGCAGTTAATATAGTTAATAAAAATGAAAAAAATTATTACTTACTCTCTTCTTTTTCTTCTTTTAATCCTATGGGAATTTTTTGCTCAAATCAAGCCTGAACTATTTATAATATTTCCTCCTATTTCACAAGTAATCAATTGTTTTTCCTATTCTTTTAATAGCTTAATTCAACAATCTTTTATTTCAATACAAAGTATTCTTGGAAGCTTTTTCTTAGCTTTTGGATTTGCTTTTTTATTTTCCTGGATAGCAGTATCTTTAAAAAAATTCCCAATATTAATGCAAAATGCCTTAGTTACTTTGCAATCAATTCCTTTATTTGCGATTGTTCCTCTAATTGTAATCTGGTTTGGTTGGGGAAAGCAGTCAATTATTATTCCTACAGCACTCATGATTTTCTTTCCATTGACACTAAATATTCTTCAGGGGTTTCAATCTGTTCCCAAAGATTTACTCGATTACTTTTACATAAATAATGCTTCTACTCAACAAATATTCTGTAAATTAAGATTACCTTATTCTATCCCAAATATATTCTCTGGATTAAAAATTGCTGCAAGTACTGTAGGAATCGGAGTTATTTCTGGAGAATGGATTGCTGGTCATAATGGCCTGGGAATTCTTATTTTAGAAAGTAGAAGAAATTACGAAATTGAATTAATGTTTTCTGCCCTTATTATGTTAAGCTTAATTTCTGTATCATTTTATCAAATATTATTAAAAATAGAAAAAAATTTTTTTCAAAAATATTATCCTTTCTCCATCAAAAAACCTAAATTTGCATTTCCTTTTAAAATAATTTTTGTTTCTCTTGCAGTTTTTGTAATTTCCAAAGCATTAGAAAATCAAATAACCCCTTCCATAAGAAATCACGTTTCTAAAACAGAAAATCTTTCTCACAACGCAAAACCTCTAAATAATTCTTCTTTTTTTAAAGGAACTCTTTGTCTTGATTGGATTCCTAATCCAAATCATATCCCACTGTATGTTGCCTTAGAAAAAAATTTTTTCAAAAATAACCAACTCAATATTGCAATCAGACCCGCTTATGGAGATATAGGACTACAAGTCACTTATCTTCTACATAAGAAAGTAGATCTAATTATTTATAACTTACACAGTATTGTAAAAGCTAATTTAAAAGGATTCCCTTTGCAAGCTATTTCTTCTCTAACTCGAACTCCCTTAAGTGGGTTTTTATGTAGAAAAGATAGTAAAATAGAAAAATTGTCAGATCTAAATAATAAAACCTTTGGTTTTTGTTTAGGAAATAGCAAAGATCTTTCTATCTTTGATCACATATTTTCCCAATACAACATTAAACCAAAAAAAATTATTAACGTTAGCTCCGATTTAATTTATCCTATGCTAACAAAAAAAATCGATGTCTTATATGGAGCGTTCTGGAATATAGAAGGTTCTTTTTTTGAATCTCTTGGCTTAAATACTAGTGTTTTTCTACCCCAAGAATATGGACAAAACAATTCTTCAGATTTAGTAATCTGTACATCACGTCATTCTATATTTTCTTCACCAGAGTTCGTAAAAAAATTTAGAAAAGCAATTAAAGAAAGCATCGAATATTGTCAGAACAATATTTCAGAATCATTTGATATTTATAAAAAATATTGTCCGAATAAAACTAAAAAATGTTTAAAATGGGAAAGGATTGCTTGGGAAAAAACAGTTTCCATTCTTGACTTTGAACAAAATGCTATTTCAGAAACAGTAATTAGTGATATTACTAGTTGGTTGATAAAAAATAACAATAAACTATCAGCCAATAAAAATTTTGATATTTCTTTAATTTCTCCCTATTAAAGAAATTGCTTAAAAGTCATTTTTAATATAATATCTAATTATGAAATTAAGTTTATTTTCTCATATTTTAGTGTTATCTTTTGTAGCAGATGGTTTAACAAATCTTGTTATTTTACAAAAGTTTTTTTGCAGGTTGCCTCTAGCTCAAAAATTCTATGTGATCTTACGAGAAAGCTTTTTTGCATTAATCAGCATGTTTATCTTATTATTTGTTGGTCAAGCAATTATCCGAGTTTTATCAGCTCCCCAAGCTTCTATAGAAGTTGTTTCCGGTTTTATTATTATCTTATTGGGAATTCGTGCTATTTTAGGACTTAATCAATCTGAGCAATGGACCAAAGATATTGTTGATCTTCATATTAAGTCAAAAAAATTAAAAATTCCTTTAGTTTCTCCTATCGCTTTACCTCTTGTAATAGGACCTTCTTGGTTTTCCTATTTACTTACATTAACTAATCATACACTAATTCATAACTATTTCATGATTTCTTGTTCTTGGATAATACTTGTTGCTCTACTCCTTACGTTATTTGTACTGTTAGGTAAATTTGTAACTCAAAAAGTTTGCGAAACAATACAAACCATTACAGGTCTACTAATTACTGTAATTGGAGTTCAATTATTTATTCATGGTTTACAATTAACTTTTTTATAGAAAGCCTATGCACAATCTAATTCATCTCAGTATACTATTTTATGTATTATTTAATTCTCCAGGCTCTTTACCTGCTTTTATTACTTTATTAAAAGATTTTAAACCCAAAGAACAACGTCTAATCATTGTTAGAGAAATGGTCTTAGCTTTAATAGTCTCCTTTATATTTATTTTTAATGGCTTAGCATTTTTTAAATTATTTGATATTTCTTTACACTCCTTTAAAATAGGAGGTGGATTAATGTTATTTCTGATTTCTTTAAAAATGTGTTTAGCTGAACCAGAAAATGCAACTCATCAAGTATCAAAAACAAAAGAACCTGTTTTTTTTCCTTTAGCTTTTCCTATAATTACAGGACCAGCAGTACTTACTAATCTCTTAGTTTTCATGTCAGATAAAGTTTATGAAAAAAGTATTGTTTTATTAGCAATTTTAATATCATGGTTTTTTTCTTTATTAACATTACTATGTGCTAGTTTATTTAATAAAATTTTAGGAAAATATGGTTTAATTGCTTTAGAAAGAATTTTTTCATTATTTCTTTTACTAATTTCTGGAAATCTTATGATCAAAGGTTTTATTGCTGCATTTTCAACTTAAAAATATTGCTTTTAACCTGTATGAAAAACTTTGTTTTATTCATCTCATATGATGGCTCTTCATTCTTAGGTTGGCAAAAAACAAAACATGGCAAAAGTATTGAAGGAACATTACAAAAACACTTAGAAATAATACTAAATACTCCTATAAAACTAAATGCTTCTAGCAGAACTGATAAAGGAGTTCATGCAGAAGAACAAGTAGTTAACTTCATAACTTCAACGTATCTCTCTTCTGAGCAAATTAAATACGCTCTAAATTCCCGTCTTCCAAAAACAATCGTTGTAAAAAAAATCATAGAAAAACAGCTTTCTTTTCATGCAACACTTTCTTCAAAAAGAAAAATTTATCGCTATAATATATTATGTAATTCTTTAAGAGATCCTTTTCTAGAAAAGTATGTATGGCATATTTTTTATAAAATTGATTTAGACAAACTATATTTAGCTAGTCAAAAATTTATTGGAACAAAAGACTTTAAAGCTTTTTGTAATACTAGTAATACCTCATATCCAAATACAATTAGAACCATTTCATCAATTAAAATAACATTTAATACAAAACATCATCTTGCTATATTTATAGAAGGTAGCAATTTTTTATACAAAATGGTCAGAAACATTATAGGAACAATCGTGTATATTGGAGCTAATAAAATTTCTTTGGATTCAATTGATGAATTATTTGCAAAAAAACAACGCAATTTGACAGGTATTACAGCTCCTGCTCACGGTTTATTTTTACATAAGGTAATATATTAATAAAACGAAAGAAACTCATTAACTTTAAAACAAGTAATATTATTTTCATGATAAATAGAAATGATCTTTGTTGGTGCGGTAGCAAAAAAAAATGGAAGTTTTGTCATTATCCTAATAAAGGCACCAATATAAACAAAAAAGAAGAATACCTAAAAAAATATGGTATTATATTAAAATCTCCAGAAGAAATTAAAAAAATAAAAAAAGCTTGTAATGTAACAGCAATCATTCTTAATGAATTATGTAATGCAGCAAAAGAAGGTGTTACAACAAACGAACTTGATATTCTATCAAGACAATTACATAAAGAATTTAATGCTATACCAGCTCCTTATCATTATGGATCTCCTCCTTTTCCTAAAACTATTTGTACTTCTTTAAATGAAGTAATTTGTCACGGAATCCCAAATAATGAACCTTTAAAAAGAGGAGATATCCTAAATATAGATGTATCATGTATAGTAAATGGATTTTATGGAGATTGTAGTAGAATGGTCACTATTCCTCCTGTTAGTAAACAAGATGCTCTTTTGTGTGAAGTTGCATTAGAATGCTTAAATGAATCAATTCAAATCTTGCGTCCAAATTTACCCATATGTGCTATAGGAGATACTATTGAAGAAATTGCAAAAAAACATGGTTTTTCTGTAGTTCATCAATTCATTGGCCATGGAGTTGGATTATCTTTCCATGAAGAACCACCAATTCCTCATCATAAAAATAAGATAAATATACCCTTAGTAGAAGGTATGATTTTTACCATAGAGCCAATGATTAATGCTGGTGTTGCAGAAGGTACAATTGATAAAAAAAATCATTGGGAAGCCAGAACAATTGATAATAAAAAAAGTGCACAATGGGAACATACGGTACTAATTACTCAAACAGGATATGAGATACTAACTCTTCTAAATAAATGACTTCCTGTTCTAAACTTAAAATTTTTTCTTCTAAGTTTAAAACATCGACCAAATCTACATCATTTTCTTTTAAAAGAAATTCCTGTTCTCTCTTTTGAGAAATAACTATTTCTTCGAGTTTAAATAACTGTTTTCTAGTTAAATTTAGCTGATGTTTTTTATCTTCAAATTGATTTCTTAATTGATTATAAAGACCTTGAATACGAAGCAACTCTAAATTCATATCTACTGAATTTGAAGAACTTTCTAAAGAATTACTTATAGAATTATTATCCATATATTGTTTTTCAAATTTTTCATCATTCAATTCTTGCAATAGTTCTTTGTACTTTAAATCTAATGAATAAAAATTCTTTTTTAATTCATTATATTGATTTTGAAGATTTTCAAAATCTTCTCTAGATTCTTTCAATTCAAAAATAAGTTTATTAGAATTTTTTTCATTAAATTGAGCAGCTTTTAAAAATTTCTCATGCAAACTATCATAATTAGAAATCCAAAATAATTTTTGATCAGATAAAAGATTTACTTGTTTTTCTAAAAATGTTTTCTCTTCTAAAATTTGACTAAACTCTTCTCTATCTTTTTGATTCTTATTCTCTAATGCAAGGCAAAAATCAGCTGTTTTAATATTTATGAGTTCTAATTTTTGAATATCTTTTAAATATGTATACTTTTCTTTTTGCAATAGATCAATTTTCTTTTGAACTTCAGAATCTTGCATTTTTCTTTTTTTGGATAAATTATCTAACCCTAATAATAAAATTAATAAACTTAAACAACTAGACACCAAACATCCTTCCAACCACAAAATCTCAAAAAAAGAAAAACCGCATTTTGTCACATAAAAATAAAAAACTATAAAAAAAATGGAAAAACTAAAAAATAAACCTAAAAACCTAAATACTATACTTAATAAACAAAAAATTCCCGATAAAAGAAATAAATAAAAAGAAAAATTAACCTTATAAAATAAAGGTAAAATTTGAGAAACACAATATAACAATAAAGAAAAAAAGAAAAAATATTCTTCTTTTATAAGATCATACTGCTTTTTAAAAAATTGAAAATAAATCGATGACAACACAACTATACCGTATAAATGCTAAGCTATTTTGTGATATTATGAACAAAAATTTTTTCTTCATATAACTCTTAATTAAAATGAAATATTAATCAAGACCAGCATCACTATCCTCTAAAGATTGAAGCCCCGTCTCTAATAAATAACGCACTAAAATAGGATCTCCTTCATACGACATTTGAACTTTCATATTGCCTTCTGGGGAAGGCGTTTCACAAGAAATTACAATATAACAACTTAAATCCACTTCTCTTTTATTATTCATAAAGCCTCTGTTTTAATAATACATACAATAAAACACTGTAGTATTTAAAAGCTAAAAAGTTTTAAAAAATAAAATATTCACATAGAAATGGCAATTAAAAAATTTTCCAAAAAAAATATTAAAATTCAATGATTTAAAAAATATAAATTAAAAAATAAAAACAAATATTTTATTTAAATTAATTTCTTTTTGTTAAAATAAAATTATAAAATAAAGGATTTTTATGAATTTTATTAATAAAAAACAAAAAATAACTCCTAATAGTATTCCTTTTTTTCCTTTTCTCCAACCAACTAAAGAAACAGAAACTAATAAAGTTTCTAAAAAAGATGCAATTCCTGGAAATTCTGAGCTTTCTATAAAATTTGGAAAATTACTTTATTCTGTATTCTCTTTACTCATCGAAGCTATTAAAATCAGACAGAATACAGTTTTAATTCAATCAGAACAGCTAAATGACAATACAAATATTCAACAACAACTAAACAAAGAAACTAATGCTATCAAATTTGCTGTTGTACCTTCTGGAGCTAATCAAGCAGAAATTACTAAAACTCAAAATATCAATCAAAACTATTCTGCAGAAAGAAATAACCTTCAAGATCTTTTAATCACAGCAAGACAAAATGGCCAGATCATACTAACAAATACTTCAACGAACATCAATATTATGCAGCAATTAGCAGCAAAAGATTCTTCTTTTTTAAAAATATTAAATAATATTGGCAGTGTTGTAAATAACATGTCTCAACCTCCAAGCTAATAGGTTATTATGGAAATAGATTTAGAAACTACAAAAAATACAGAAAATAATAACAATCTGTTAACAAATAATATAAATGCTCTTACAACTAAAGATAATTTTATTCCAAAAATCAATTTACAAAGAATTGTTTACAATTCTGTAATAGAACAGTTTGAACATGATCCAAATGCGCTCATATTAACCGTTTACTATGTTTATCAATCTATTCGTTCTGCCCAAAATAACCTAACTATTATCGCTCAAGAATTAAAAGCTAACTCTACAGCACAAACATACTTAAATAACCAATTATCCCTTTATCAATACGTAACAATACCTCACGACAAAATTTATAATCCTGATGGTTCTCTAAATACTGATTTACCAGCTTCTTATGTGCAAAATATACAAGCACAAAACCAAGCCATTGGTGCTTCAAGAACAGCTATCCAAAATGAAATAGGAAACCTAAGTAATGCGGCACAAGTAATTGCAAGTAATTTAAATACCGATAACAACATTATTCAACAATCACTACAGGTAGGACAAGCACTTATCCAAAGTTTTTCTCAAATTGTAAGCTTAATTGCAAACATTTAACAATTTAATAAAGTTACTATGAAAACAAATCCAAATACATATATAAATACTTTTAATCAAATTTCATATGATAATAAATCTAAAACTAAAATTTCAGCCTTAGATTTATGTATTCATTATCTATTGAACCTATCCATATCTACTACAAACGCTTCAAAATCTCTGTTATCTGTACTACAATTTAATACGAATATTCAACAACAACTTAATAATGAAATAATGCAACTTCCTTTACTTCCTGTTCCAGATCCTTCAAAACCAAATAATAACAATGCTGTTCTTGCCACCCAAGCCGCTAATCAACAAATCACAGCACAAAGACAACAAATTCAAGAAAATTTATCTTTATTACAACAACAAGCCCAGATAGAACAAACTAATTTAAATACCAACATTAGTGAATCAATGAGTCTTATTCAAACATCGAATGGAATTCTTAGAATAGTAATTAGCTTAACCTTTAAAGCTAATTTAAGGCTACCTCCTGACAATTAAATTTTTTAAAGTGTGTTATAATTAATCATTTTTGATAAAATGACAGCTAGGTTAACTTTAAATTCTAATTTTTTATGAGAATAATTTTTCCTAACAAACAAAATAATCCCCTAATTCATAAATTTATCTTATCCTTTCCTTGGATTGTTTTTTTCTGTTCATCACTATCTCCCATTTTATCATTCATGTTAGCAAGTGTATTGAGAATTCCTGGACCTCAATTTTTTTTAGGACTATCCTTATATGGAATTAAACAAGCATATTTTTGGCAATTCTTTACTTATCCTCTAATTTCTTCTTCTGATACAATTTTTTCAACCTCATTTCTTATAAAAAATGTTTTAATCTCTTTAGTTTTACGTTACACATTAAAAACCTTTGAAATAAAATCAGGGTCGAAAATAGTATTTATTTTTTTAATAAGTAACATTCTAATAATAGGGGCTCTTTCGTGGTCATTAATGACAATAACAAACAATTTCAATATTTTCTTTAGTTCTATTTTTCTGATTGTTTCCCTAGCAAATATCAACATATCACTTTTTCCAAACCAAATAATAAGATTACAAATTCCTTTTCCCACAATAAAAATAAAATGGATATATCTTGCAACATTTGGCTTTTTACTCCTCTATTATATTTCTCATAGAAATTTCATTAACTTCGGAGCTTCTTTATTCAGCTTTTTCTTTAGTTCTCTCTTCTGTATTTTCTTAAAAATTCCTAATCCTTTTTTAAAAGATTTAGAAATACAAAGGAAAATAAAAACAGTAAAAATTAAAGTTATAAAAAAAAATAAAAATTAAATTAATTATCTTTTAAATAAGATAATATTGCCGCTCTAGTTTCCCCTATTCCCATTAAGAGTCCTTCTTCAAATCTAAATAAAGGATTAAGTTCTAGCAAAGAAAAATCCATAGGTTGAAGAAGATCTTCTGAAGTCATTTCAGGAATTATTTCTCTTCCCAAAGCCAATAGTTTTTTTTGTTGTTTTTCAAATAAAGTGTTTAATAGCTCTAAAAGATGAGTCTCTTTTTGACATTCCATTTCAATTTCTCCTCTTTTTAAAAAAATCTTTCATCATTTTTTCAGAATTTTCTTTCAAAACTCCAGATACAATTTCCAAAGAATGAAAAGGATAATTCTGTTTAAAAACATTTATCCAACTACCAGAAACTCCTATACGTAAGTCAGATGCTCCCCAAACTAATTTTTTTATTCTAGACAACAAAATAGCTCCTGCACACATTAAACAGGGCTCTAATGTAGAATACAATACAGCATCAGTTAATCTCCAATTCCTTAAAATTTTTGAAGCTTTTTGTATACAAATTATTTCAGCATGAGAAGTTACGCAATTATTTTTCTCAACTGCATTATGAGCTCTTGCAATTATTTTCTGATTCACAACAAGAACACATCCTACAGGAACTTCATCAAGAGAAAAAGATTTTCTTGCTTCTTTTAAAGCTTGTTTCATAAAAAAAATATCTTGATCTGACTGAAAAGAATAACTCATAAAACTAAAATTTTTTCAAAATTTCTACAAATAAAAACAGAAAAACTAAGCCTTTGTTTACAAATGTTGTACATTAACGATAATCTTAGCTATAATTCCTTTAAAAAAGAAGGAGATATCAAAAATGTCTTTAGATAAGGGAACTAAAGAAGAAATAACAAAAAAATTTCAACTTCATGAAAAAGATACTGGTTCTGCAGATGTACAAATTGCTATTTTAACAGAACATATTGCTGAGTTAAAAGAACATTTAAAAAGAGCTCCTAAAGATCACAATTCTCGTTTATCTCTGCTAAAATTGGTAGGACAACGAAGAAAATTACTAGAATATTTAAATTCTACTGATACAGAACGATATAAAAGTCTAATTAAGCGATTAAATCTAAGAAAATAATAAAAAATAATTTATTCATAACAGCTTCAATCATCTTGTCAAAGGAGATTGTGTATTCTCTAGCTCAAATGGATATTGGGAGACATCATAATGGAAAAAAAAACTACTAGCATTCTTATTGGAAATGGTAAAAAAATAATTTTTGAAACTGGAAAAATTGCCAGACAAGCACACGGAGCTGTTGTTGCGTCTTGTGAGGATACAATAGTTTTTTCTACTGCTTGTATGGCACCTGAAGTTAGTAGTGAGATTTCTTTTTTTCCTTTTAGAGTTGATTACCAAGAAAAGTTTTTTTCTGCAGGAAAAACTCTAGGTGGTTTCATTAAAAGAGAAGGAAGACCTACTGAAAAAGAAATCCTAATTTCTCGTTTAATTGATCGTTCTTTAAGACCGATAATGCCTGAAGGCTTCTTCAATGAAACACAAGTTTTATCATATGTATGGTCATACGATGGTGTAAATCTTCCAGATCCCTTAGCTATTTGTGCTTCATCAGCAGCTCTAATTATTTCGAAAATTCCTATTACAAAGCCTGTAGCAGGTGTACGTATAGGAAAAATAGGTTCTCAACTTATTGTTAATCCAACAGTAGAGGAAATGAAAAATTCTTCCTTAGATCTTATTTTATCGGGGACTGAAGATGCAATACTAATGATAGAAGGGCATTGTTCTTTCTTAACAGAAGAAGAAATTTTACAAGCTATTGATTTTGGTCATCAAAGTATCAAAAGTATTTGCCAGACTTTATCTTCATGGCAAAAAGAAATTGGTGTTTCTAAAGATTTTTCATGTATACAATCTTTTCCTAAAGAAGTATTCGAAGCAATTAAGTTAAAAAGTTCTCAAATTGATTCTATTCTTGATATTTCAAATAAGAATGAAAGAGACAATCAGCTTACGAACTTAGAAGCAATGTTAATGGAAGAGTTTCAAGAAAAAAGTTTACTTGATTCTAATTCTCCTTTCACACCTTTCAATATCAAAATGGCATTTAAACAAGTAAAATCAGAAATAATGCGTTCTAAAGTCTTATTAACTAAAAAACGTTTAGATGGAAGAACTTTAGAAGAAGTTCGATGTATTGATATTGAAACGAATCTACTACCTAGAGCTCACGGTAGCTGCTTGTTTACTCGTGGAGAAACACAAACAATGGCTGTATGTACTTTAGGTGGAGAAAACATGGGACAGCGTTTTGAAGATCTTAATGGAGAAGGACTACGTAGATTTTATTTACAATATTTTTTTCCTCCATTTTGCGTTGGGGAAGTAGGAAGAATAGGATCTCCAGGAAGAAGAGAGGTCGGCCATGGAAAGTTAGCAGAAAAAGCCCTTGCTTATACATTGCCAGAATTTGAAAATTTTCCCTATAGTATTAGGCTGGAATCAAATATTACGGAATCTAATGGATCCTCTTCAATGGCTTCTATCTGTGGTGGCTGTTTGGCCTTAATGGATGCAGGAGTGCCAATTAAAACTCCTATTGCTGGAATTGCTATGGGACTTATTTTAGAAAAAGATCAATTTGTTATTCTCTCTGATATTATGGGAGTAGAAGATCATCTTGGAGACATGGACTTTAAAGTTGCTGGAAATAAAGACGGTATTACAGCTTTTCAAATGGATATAAAAGTTGAAGGTATAACTTTAGATATTATGCGCCATGCTTTACATCAAGCAAAACAAGGAAAAAATCATATTTTAAATAAAATGTATTCAGCTCTTCCAGAAGCAAAACAAAATTTATCTGAATACGCTCCAAGAATAGAAACAATGCAAGTAAAACAAAATAAGCTCGCGACTATCATTGGTCCTGGAGGAAAACAAATTCGTCAAATTATTGATGAAACAGGAGTTCAAATTGATATTAATGATTCAGGATTAGTTTCTATTTCTTCTTCAAATAAAGAGGCAATGGAAAAAGCTAAAGCAATTATAGAAAGTTTAGTTGGAGAAGTTGAAATAGGTAAGATATACAAAGGAAAAGTAACTTCCGTTGTTAATTTTGGAGCTTTTATCGAAATTTTGCCGGGAAAAGAAGGTCTCTGTCACATATCAGAACTGTCTCTCTCAAGAGTTGAAGATATTCATGAACATATTAAAAAGGGAGATAAAATTGATGTCAAAGTACTAGGCATCAATGAAAAAGGCCAAATTAAGCTCAGTCACAAAATCTTAAAGCAATCAGAGTAATCATCTCAATAATTAATAAATTAGAATAAAAAAAACAGTTATAGTTTTATATACTATAACTGTCTGTCTCTCACAACCAATATAGAAAAAATATTATTAATTCATATTTAATCCTAAACTTCCATTACGATCTTTAAAAGCTTCGTTATCAACTGGAGGAGGAGGCGGAAGATCATCTGGATTCTTTTTAAATAAAGTACTTTCTTTATCTAAACGAGCTTTTTTCTTTTCTGAATCCCAAGTATTATCCATAATTTCTTTAACATCTTGAGCATCTAAAGTCTCAAATTCTATCAACATTTTAGTCATTAATTCTATTTGATCTTTATGCTTTTGAACAATATCTAAAGCATAATTGTAAGCTTCATCTAAAATACGACGAACTTCTTCATCAATAGCTTTAGCCGTTTCATCTGAATAATTTTTTTCATGATATCCATAACCACTATCTGCACTATCAGTTCTTTCATCATAAGCAACAGTTCCAAGATTTTCACTCATTCCCCATTCACAAACCATACTTCTAGCTATACGTGTAGCTTGAACTATATCTTGCTGAGCACCACTAGAAATATCTCCTAGAAAAATTTGTTCTGCTGCTCTACCTCCCATAAGTACAGCTAGTTGATCCCTAAGCTCTTTTTTCCAATAACTTAATCGATTTTTTTCTGGAAGAAAATGAGTAGCGCCTAAAGATAAACCTCTAGGAATAATAGTTACCTTATCCACTGGATCCCCTTTATCAACAGATAAACTTACAACAGCATGACCTGATTCATGATAAGCAGTAGTTAACTTCTCTTGTTTATCCATTTCTAAGCTTCTACGTTCTTTTCCATAAAGAACTTTATCTCTAGCTTCAGCAACCTCTTTAGCTGTAACAGCAGATCTATTTTGCCTAGCTGCTAATAAAGCAGCTTCATTTAAAAGATTTTCTAAATCTGCCCCTGAAGCTCCTGGAGTACTTCTTGCAATAGCCATTAAATCAACACAAGGATCTAATTTAATCTTCTTAGCATGAACTTTTAAAATTTCAAAACGACCCTTAATATCAGGTAATCCAATAACCACTCTCCTATCAAAACGACCAGGTCTCAACAAAGCTTTATCTAAAACATCTGGTCTATTAGTAGCAGCCATTAAGATAACTCCTTCATTAGTATCAAAGCCATCCATTTCTACCAATAACTGATTAAGAGTTTGTTCTCTTTCATCATGTCCACCTCCAATTCCAGCACCTCTATGTCGTCCAACAGCATCTATTTCATCTATGAAAATAATACAAGGAGAATTTCTTTTAGCTTGTTCAAACATATCCCTAATTCTACTAGCTCCGACTCCAACAAACATCTCAACAAAATCAGAACCTGCAATAGAAAAGAAAGGACAATCAGCTTCTCCAGCTACTGCTTTTGCTATCAATGTTTTTCCAGTGCCAGGAGGTCCTATTAAAAGAACCCCTTTTGGAATTCTTCCTCCTAAAGCTGTAAATTTAGCAGGACTTTTTAAAAAGTCCACAATCTCTACTAATTCTTCTTTAGCCTCCTCAATTCCAGCGACATCAGAAAAAGTAATTTTATTCTGACCCTTTTGTAAAAGTCTCGCTGGAGATTTTCCAAAGCTCATTGCAGTTCCACCTACTCCTTTCATCTGCTTTATAAAAACAAAGTATAATAAAAAAATAATCAAGACAATAGGAAGTATTGTTAATAAATAACTAAAATAATGAGGAGCAGGCTCTTCACTTTTAAACGTTTTTTCTAAAACCAAGTTACGAGGTTGATCTGGAGCTTTAAAAGACAATGAATGATTATAAGAGAAATTACTCCACTCTTCTTTTGCATTAGCAAACCAATGCCCAAAAACTTCTGGATCCTCTCTTTCTAAAGCTTTAGAAGACAATTCCTTATTATTAAAAAACCAAACTATTTGAGAAGTAGATTGCCTTGCTTTCTCAAGTTGAACACTATTTTGATCTAATTCTTTAGCATTTTCACTAAATCTTTTTAATTCTTCTGTATATTGACGAACAGACCGCAAAACAGAAAACTTAATTCCATTAACAGGAATTTGTAAGTTTTTAGTAATTGATTCTAAAGAATCCAATACTTTAGCATAAGTAATGCTTGCTTTTTCAGAAAGATTTTGATCTTGAGTACTTTCAGATAAAACTACTTCTAATTCTTCAGCTAAAGACTTTAATTCTTGCTTTAAAGATTCTGCACCAATGCCTAAAATTGGCGATCGATATTTTCCTAAAAGAAGAGCTAGATCATTACCAAAATAAATTCCTTCCTTAGAAAAAATTGTAAAATCTTTTTTGAGAGAAGAAAACTTCTCTTGCATAGATAATAAGTTTATCGACTGATATTCAGGTTCTTCTTTGATTACAATTGTACTATATTTATTTGGAAAAGAATAAGTATCATCAATAACTACATAACCACTTTTAGGAATAGAATTTCCTGAAATAGAGAAAAACCATAAAACAGAATCTTTAACATTTACTTCTAATTCTTTTAAAAAAGCAACTATTTCCTGTTGTTCTGCTTGTAATCGATTTCTTGTGTCTATTAATTCCAAATACTTAAAACGTGCACGACTATCAGAAGATTCTTTATCTCTAAACTTCCCACTAAAAGTCATTAAATTGTCATTAAGAGACACTTTCTTACTTTCCTCAGGAACAATAAGATTCAAATTAACTAAATGTTCTAATTGATGGCTAAAAGCTACTCTAGCCTTTTTTATACCTAGAAAGTTTTGAACTACAACAACTCCTAAAATAATTCCAAATAAAAATAAAAAAAACACAGAAGGAAAATTTTTTTTAGGATCTGTTTTAAACTTTTTATCGTAAACCATAATGAGCAACTAAACTATTTTAACAAGACAATAATTAATAATTATATTTCAAAAATATTATTTGAAATAGATTTATTTTATTTCAAATAAACAAAAAAACGTAACTACGCATTTATAAAAAGACATGATACTCGATATTTGCTTTCATACACAACTAAATATGTAATGATTTCTTACAATTAAAAAAACTATCTCTAATTTTCAAAAAAATCAATCCTGACTTCTTGGTTTTTTATATAAAATCAATTTACCTCTATCCATGAGAACTAAATACCTGTCAATACGTAAGAAACAATTTTTACTTCTTTTACAACAATGATGTAATATAGTTTCCACAGCAGACTGTGATATTTTTATACACTGAAAATTAAAAAACTTACGAATAACAAACTTCCATAAAAATTTAGATTTTGGATATTTTTTTGAAAAATCAATACTTACCTCTTTATCTGAATCTACTACATAGTTAAAAAACTCTTTAGATTCCTCTTCTAAAAACTCTAATAACTCACATGAAGATTGAGATAAGCGAACTAAAGAGTTACCAAAAGATTTTCCAAAAAATTCATTTAAAGTAGGTATAATTTTAAGGCGAAATCTCGCTCTTAAATATTTTAAATCAAAATTAGTTTCATCTTTTATATAATAAATATTAAATTTTTTTAAAAAATCCAAAATATCTTGTTTATGAATTATTAGTAAAGGTCTTAATATCGTCAAATTCCCTATTTTTTTATGTTTTAATAATCCTTTTAAATTCCATAAAGATGCTCCTTCTAAACATCTTTTTAAAACTGTTTCTATTTGATCATCTAAATGATGAGCAAGAAATACTCCTGATAAATTTTCTATTTCACAAACATCCTGAAAAAATCTTAATCTTATTTGCCTAGCCTTATCCTCAGAATTATTACTTGCAATCAAACTTTTTTCAACTTGATATAAACTAAATGGAACTCGTTCTTTCTCAGAAAATTCTTTTAAAAAAAGAGCTTCTTCATAACTTGTTTTACGCCAACCATGATCCACATGAGCTGCAATAAAATTAATGTTAAAGTGTTTTAATAACAAAAATAAAAACATGGAATCACTACCTCCAGAAAAGCCGAGTAAATATCGTTGGCTTCTATCTAAAGTAGCAAAAAAAGGTTCAAAAACATTGAATTCTAAAATTTTCATAAAAATAATACATTTTGAATTCTTATTTAAAATAAGATTAACTTTAAATTTATATCTTTTTAATATAGTACTTCATCTGTAAAAACTCTAACCGCTATGCCATTAATTTGGAAATTACTTATTTTTCGATATTTAAAGTTAATATGTTTTGGAAGTATATTTTTCATCTTAATTTCTATTATTGGATCTTTTCAAGAAATAGCTTCTTTAATAGCTAAAAAAGTCCCTTTATCTATCGTAGTTAAATTGTCCATTTACCAAATTCCTTATCTATTGCCAATTATTATTCCTTGTTCTTGTTTAATGTCCTCATTTCATTTATTTAAACAACTTTCCTTAAATAACCAGATTACTTTTCTTAGAGCATCAGGAGCTTCGTGCTCGCTTATTATCCTTCCTTTAATATTAGTTTCTCTGTTTTTCTCTTTATTAAATTTCTATATTATTTCTGAACTTTCTTCTATTTGCAGATCTAAAACCTGCGAGGAAATTGCTAGCTTAGGGCTATCAACTCCAAAAATTTTACTAGAAAGTATCCAAAAATCTAAAAAAGAACATGTTTGCATTATAACTAAAGATATATCAAACAAACAATTCACAGACATGATTATTATAATTAAAAGATCAGATTCTATACTCGACTTATGTCTTCTTGATCAAGTGATTTCCGATACTAAAAATGATTCTTTTTCAGCAGAAAATGTTACTATTATTTCTCAAACAAAAACAACTAATCCAGAATTTTACATAGAAAACACAAAATATATTCATGCTCCAAATATTATTTCTTCCTTACTTATTCAAAATAAACGTATTAAAAATCAAAAAGATTATTTATGCTGGAAAGAACTTTATAATAAAGCAAAAATGCACACTCAACAAAATAATGTAAAATTCTTTTCTAAAATTAATAATAATATTTTCTTAACAGAAATTATTAGAAGATTAGGTTTATCTCTTTTTTGTACAACATGCACATTTTCGGGAATTGTAATTGGAACAGCTTATTCTAGATTTACTAAAAAAAATAAATCTCTGCTTTTTATTCTTCCAATTTTATCTATAAGTCTATTAATAATAACTAAAAATACTAATATATTCCTTTACGGATTCTCTTTTTTCATATTACCTCAATTAGTTTCTTCTATTATCTTTTTTATTTTAATTATCAGAGAAAAGAAAGGATTTTTGTAAAAATATGTTAAAAATTTGGTCTAAATTCCTCCTAAAAAAATTTTGGAAACTACTAATTTCTTTATTATTTTCAGCATTTGCTTTCTATACACTTATTCATCATGCCTTGCATTCTTTAAAAGGAACTACTCCAAACAATTATGTTAGCTTTTTTAAATATTTCGAATATTATTTCTCTCAGTTAGTTTTAAATTTAGAATTTATTCTTCCTCAACTACTTTCTATTACAACAATTATTGTTCTATCCTCTATGCAAAGTAAAAGAGAAGTAGTTTTTTTAAAAGCTTCTGGATTATCTCTAAAAAAATTTACTTCTCCTCTCATAATATCATCCTTGTTTTTATCAGGTTTACTTTACATAAATTTTCAATGGATATACCCATATTGTGAAGAAGTTGTAAACAATCAAGCAAAAAAAACTTCAACATCTTTAATTAATAAAGAATCTATTCCCATTTTTTATTTAAAAGACCAAACCCTCTTATCATGTTCTAATCTAGACACAATAAATAAAACCATGCATTCAGTGATATGGATTAAAAATTCTAGAGAAATTTATAAAATGAAAACCCTTTCTTTTCGTGAAAAAATACCCGTAGGACAAGAAGTAGTAGAGTTCTCAAAAAACCAAGAAAATAATGAATTTATATTAACAAATTATTTTTCTTCTTTTTCATTTAAAGAACTAGAATTTCAAATATATGATGATCCTTTTTCTAACATTTTTTTAAATAAAAATAGAAATAAATTATTCAGTTTATATAAGTCAATTCCTTGGAAAGCCCTAAACTATGGCTTTTCTACAACAAACTTTCAAAGACTATCCAACTTAGTATCTCAATTCTTTTACAAATTATTTTCTCCTTTAGCATGTATTATAGCTACAATTATTCCCATTCGTTATTGTTTAAAATTTAATAGAATTCAACTATTCTCATTCTCTTATCTTATTTCCTTAGGTACTGTAAATCTATTTTTTATATGCTTGAAATCTGCAATTGTATTAACAACTAGTAACGTCTTACCTGCCTTCTCTTCTATGGCCTTTCCAATGATTATTTTTTTTCTTTTCGCAAGCTATCAGTTTTTTCATATAAAATAAATTAATTTCTTTCAAAAATCCATTCTTCAATATTAGTAAAAAATACTGAAGATAAACCTTGTACTACACTTTTTGCCCTTTTATCAACAAAGCCTAATAACCTTCCTATCATTTCTATCTTTTTAGAAAATAATAATCTATCTCTCATAATTAAAGTTGGAGATAATAAATTTATTAAAAATTCTTTTACAAAATTTTCTTGAACCCTTCCTTTTTCTGAAAATATTGTTATAAGTAATTTTAAAAAATACAAAGATGACAAAGCTTCATCCAAACCATCTTTTGAAGAAAGTAAAAGTAAAGATGCAGGAACAAACTCTAAACTCTTAAGAATCAAAATAGAAGAAAAAATATCTAAAAAAAATAATTTATCATTTTTAAAAAAAGACTTTTTAGTATCAAAAAAAATACTTTTTATTTGTTCAAAAATATTTAAAATAACTCCTAAAATATCTTTTTTTACTAACTGAGAAAAAAAATAAAAAGAATTATTACTAGTTACTTCCAAATACAACAATTGAATAAATTCATCAATAGTATTTGTAGAATATTGAAGTTCAAAGTAATTAAGAAAATCTAAGCTATCTGGAATTATTATAGAATGAAAATGTTTAGAAAATTCAATTCTTTCAGAAAGTTCTTCAAATAATTTTGTTCTATTTCTAGATTTCAAATTTTTTCTATTCTCTAAGTGTACAAACAGTATTTCCATATTTTTAACAGAAGAAAACTCCAAAAAATTTATAAATTCATCAGAGATTTTTATTTTTTCTAAAGAAGATTGAATAACAGGAGCTGCTATTCTTGAAATTTGAATGCTTCGATTTTTTCCCATATATAATGTACCTTCACTATCAGGTAAAAAACCAAGATAAAATGTATCAAAAATGGATTTATCCTGGGATATTATAACATCTATAGCTTTAAATAAGGGACCATTTGGAAAATTTTTAAAAAAAATATCTAATCTTTCATACAAATCTAAAAATAAATACGATAATTTTTTAATTTGATGTGACTTATCTATTTCTTGAAAAGATTTTATTTTATCTTCAAGAAAAGATTCAATTTCACTATAAAAACATTTTTGAAAAAATAATTTTTCTGACAAATTATTTAATAAATTTATAGTAATTTCTAAATAATAATCTTTATTTTCTTTAAAATTACTTTTTTCTATCAATGCTAATCTAAAAAAATAAATAAAATCTTGCAGATATCTAGTACAAGATTTCACAGACAAATTTCCTAATAAATTTTGAGAATTCTTTGCTAAAAACAAAGCCATTAAGGACTTATGAGTAAAGTTGACTATATCTTTATCCAAATTTTTTAATGATATTTTATAAAAACTAACAATCTCTTCCATAGAAGATTGCAATAATGTTTTTGCAAACATCTGTTTCTGAGTATCATTCCAAATACTTATTTGAATAAAAGGATCATTCAAAGACGTATTTACGAGTTTTTTTTCTTGTTTCTTAATTATATTTATTAAATGATCTGAAAAAAAGTGTTTTTCTAAATTATCCTTAATATAAAGTAATTCGTAATTCTCATCCTTCTTGATATCTATAAGGTTTTGTAGCCCATCTGTATGAATATCATTAGTAGGTATAGTAAGATGAGTATCATCAATAACACTGAGTTCTTTTTCCTTAGTAATTTTTTCAGATAAATTCTGAAATCGCTTATACTCAAAAGAAGTTTTTAATGGTTGTAGTTCTTCATAATTAAAAAAAAGAGGTATAATTTCTCCAACATTTTCAGCTAACATTCCATTCAGAAAACTTTGAAATCTATCCTGAGAATAACTCTCTCTTTCTCCAATAGATAAATCCAAATAATTATTAATATTGCTAAGATTACTTTCAATTCCCTGAATAACATCTTTTTGAAAATCAAAAAGATTTCCATTTTTATTACTCTGTGTATTTTTGTCCGAATGGATAAAGCATTTAAGTTCACATAAACTTTTCAATGCATCTCTAACATCAATATTATGCTTTTCCACTAATGCTCCTCATAATAAGTCATAATAAAAATTATTTTAAATTAGCATTAATAAAATAAATTATCAAAACAAAAAATAATTAATTTTTAATTAAAAAATAAAAAAACATTATAATTAATAAGATAAAAAAAATTTTTTTTATAAATTTATGTCTATAACCATTTGTTTTGATTCTAAAGAATAATTGGAAAAAACTAACAAAAATCTTTCTTATCAATAAATCAAAAAATATTTCTGCAGATATTAGTATTAAACTGACATACTTCTAAAATCAAGACCAAGAAATTTTGTAACTCAATTCCTTTCTAGTCAATGACCTCTTCAGAAGCTTTTGAGCTTTGCCTTTATTCCTGTCTAATGAAAATAAAAAACATCTTGATGTCTTTGGTAGTATCACGAAAGATACATTAATATCAGTATTTTCATGTGTCTACAACAACACCTAAATTCCTTATTTTTCCACTGAAAAATCCATAAATCTAAAAATTAAAGTTAGTCTCGAAATTAAGATAATTAAAGTTAAATCATAAGTACTTCTAGATTCTTTGATAATAAGAAATTTTACGAAAATTTCTTAAGAACTTATAAACAAGCATAAGAAAAAAATTCATCATCTTGAATAATCATTTTCCAACAAAAAACCTTTATTTATCATAGTATAGAAAAAGATAAATACTATATTTGGATGTTATAGTTATGTGGTGATAAACAGTATAATTAAAAATAACAATAGTTCACACTTTTATTGCCTTAAATGAAGGGGAATTAATAAATAATTTAATGATAAAAAGTGTCGAATCAGTTACAATTCTCATTTTTTGGAAGAGTGGCAGAGTGGTCGATTGCGTCTGTCTTGAAAACAGAAGATCCGAAAGGATCCGGGGGTTCGAATCCCTCCTCTTCCGTAACAATTTATGGCGTTTTTTTGATTTATTACGATAATAAATAATCGTGAGTATCTAGTTATTCTTTTGAATTTTAGACACGTTTCTTAATAGCATATTTATTTAAACACCTCTTTTAATATAGTAGGATGTAGTTGTTAGAGTAGACAAATAAGATCTTGATTTGGAGGATCCTTGTCTTAAAACTCTGGTAAAATATCTTTTTATTTGTTCTACAAGATATAAAGGAGATAGTAAGTTTTGTTTTAATAAAAAGGTGTATACAGTCTGTTGGAATATCTTCCAACAATCTCTACCTCAAGATTTGATGACTTTTTATTAATAATTAAGATAACCGTCTTGCTATTTCTCTTGTTAGAAAAAGACTTCTGTATTTCAGATGCAAAATTATATGATAACTAAAATTAAAAAAAACTGTTTTGAAGTTTTCTAATGACTCACCTTAATGACAGATAATTAGCAAATATAAGAAGTTAACACTAAACCCTCTTAAGATTTTTTTTCGATACAGAATCTTCTTCTTGATTTTTCCTTTTTTGAGAACTCATCATTATCTGTTCACTCATACTCTGATTTTCATGTAAAAATTCTATATTTTGAAATAAAAATGCTTGATTTGTTTGATCAAGTACATCTCCCCAATATCTCTGTATTAGTCTCAAGACTTCTACTTTCACTCCAAAATCTTTAAAATCAAATACTTCTCTACTACACCAAAAATTATAATTCTTTCTACTATCTTCATTATAACTATTTTCATGAATCGTAGCTTTTAAAAGAAATTCTAAAATTTCGAGAAGTCCCTGTTGTCTTCTCTCTCTTTCCTTACATTGTTTCTTACAAAAATTACACAATTTATCTTTTGTTTTCTTTAAAAGAAGAAGTAAATAATTAACATTCCACGAGTCTCCTGTGATTATATTTTTATTTGCAATTAACGATGCATCTATAAAACCTTGAAGCAAAGGTTTGTATGGAAGATTTCTATCCATTTTCATCAAATTGATAAAATCAATAGATTGCTTAGAAAATGTTCCTGTTGTCTTATCAATAAAAAAACTACTTAAAAATGTTCTATCTTGATTATATATAAGGTTTTCTAAAACATCTTCTACCAAATTCCCTTCCTTAAAAAAGAAAAACACTGCACAAAGTGTTTCTAGTAAAACGCCCTGTAAATTGCTATTTTCATTAATCGAAATTCTTCTTCTCAAACTACATAACAAACTTGCCATAGTCATATTTCCTTTTACTATAGTCTCTGGAGTATGTCCATATTTTAAAAATAAAAGGCATATGCGATGTCTCATATAAACATCTCTCACTTGAGATATCAAAACGCTAAATAACGTTTCCTTCGGATTCTTAGATTGAACCTTTCTATTGCATTCTTCCCATAAAGAAGCATTCTTTAAAATTTCTTCTAAGGAGCCCCAATCCTCTAGATAAATTTCCTCCATAGATGTTTGGGTTTTAGACAAACTCCTTTGAGAAGCATTATGAGTAGTATTGTTGTTTTCAAAAAAACCTCCCAAATATTTGTTTATTAATCCAAATACTTCTTTTTGTATTTCAGGATTTTTAAAAACCTCCATCTGAAATGTAAATTTACAAAGAGATATTTTTTCTTCATTAAAACCAGTTGAATGAATTATAGCCTTTAAAAGAGACTCTAAAATTTCTAAAAGAAATGACTTTCTTTTTCTTTGACAATTTTCCTTTAAAAGACTACGTAATCTATTTCTAACAAGATCTAAAAAAGGAATAATACAATTAACACTCCACTCTTCTTTAGTAATAGCATTTCGATTTACAGTCATCGAGGCAGCTAAAAAACCTCTAAATAAATCACAAAAATCATGGTTATCATTTTCTCTCCTTGTCATTAAATCGATAAAATTAATAGATTGCTTAGAAAATGCTCCCGTTGTCTTATCAATAAAAAAACTACTTAAAAATATTCTGTCTTGATTATACATAAGGTTTTTTAAAACATAATTTATTGAAGTTCCTTCTTCAAAAAAGAAAAATACTGCACAAAGTGTTTCTAATAAAATGCCCTGTAAACTATCATCTTCATTAAACAAAACTTTTCTTCTCAAACTACATAACAAACTTGCCATAGTCATGTTTCCTTTTACTATAGTCTCTGGAGTATGTCCATATTTCAAAAACAGAAGACATAACTTATGTCTAATATAAACATCTTTCACTTGAAATATTAAAAAACTAAATAAAGTATCTTCTGGGCTCTTAGATTGCACTTCTTTGTTATATTCTTCTAAGAGAAAAGGGTTTTTTAAAATCTCTTCCAATAACTCTAAATTACTAGAGTAAATACAACTAACAAGTTCTTCAAGGTCAATTATCACTGCAGCAGTAGTGTTTATTGGAATTTCACTTAAAGAGCTTGACAAAGGTTCTTGCACTTGTACAAGCATATTTTGCTCTAGGACTTCTTGTTCTCTTTCCAAATCAGGATCAAACTGAAAACAAGATAAGTTAGATCTAAGAACTTCTTCTAAATGCTGTCTACGATCACTATCAGGTACTTTAGCCAAAACTGCAAAAGCTTTCCGACTACTTACAGAGGTCAATAAACATAAAATGAGTTCTTTTGGAAAACAATCTTCATTCTCACAAAGATAACCCAAAGGATCTATCCCCAGGCATTCTTTCTCTAAATCTACGCCTCTTTCCAAGAGTAAAGCAACAATATTATATAGAACATTAGAAGAATTTTTTTGTATACAAGCTTGCAAAGTACACAACAAAAGAGAGGATCCTTGCAAACATACAAAACCCTCTATAAGTACGTCTTGAGTAAAAATATAATCTGGACTAAGACCCTCATCTAGAAAACTACATAGCTTCTCTTCGCATCCCTCAACAAGGCATTGACAAATGTCTTCTTCATTAAAGTGAAAAATGTCTTTTTCATCAAAATTTGTCGTTTCAAAATAAGTTGAAAAAAATTCTTCTACTTCTAAAGATCCTAACATAGGTAGAGACGTTGAAGATAAAGCTTCTAATTCTTGATGAGATAAAAAATTTGGAAATACCTGTTTTTTTATTCTCTCTTTTTTTTCAGGATTGCTTATTTTATCCAAAGCAGCATGGGAAGCTTGAGGAGAAGCTGCTCTAAGCAAACGAACAAGAATTTCTTCTAAAAGATTGTCTGCATTCTCACAAGCATGCTCCAAAACACTTGTATACCCCCCCCCATGCAAAAAACGCTTTTCTAAATCTACGCCTCTTTCTAAGAGTAGACTTATCATGCCAAAAGGTTCTCCATAACCATGAGTTATTGTACAACAATGAAGAACAAGAAAAATAATAGGAGTGCCTTTTAAAAATAACTTACCTTGTACTAATACATCACTATTTAAAATATGGTTAGGATCTAAACCTTTTACTAAGTAAGCCTCCAAATCTTCACAAAGACCCTCACAAATAACACTACACACTTTTTCATCAAATGACGGAAATCTCCCTTCTTCCAATAAAAAAGAAGAACCCATTGTATTAACTAAATTAACCATAATTTACAAATAATTAAGTATATTAAAGAATTTAATATTCTATTACATAAAATATTAAATAACAGTAATTTCAATAATTAAAAATATTTTTTAATTTTCTTTATTTTTATTAAAAAAATATTAATTCTCATAATCTAAACATAGATAAAAAGTACTTTTCTTCTAAAGACTCAAAAAAAATTAATAAAGACTCTAAAATCTTAAACTAACTTAAAAATAGAGATTCGTATGCAAGATCTAAATCCCCTTATCTCTTCATCTGAACAAAAATAAAACTCAAGAGAATAATTTTATTCCTTTTTTACAAATTTGTGGTTGATGTTTTACAAGATTTTCTAAAAACTTCTGAACTCCAATATGTTCCAGAATTAAAAAAAGAAATAGAATCTTATGTAAATACTCACAGAAAAACTTTTAAAACATCTCCAAAACTATAAAAAGTGTTTACTAAATTAAGAAATATAAAAAACTTTTTTCATGTTCTTCCAGAGGTTGAAAACTTTTATAATTATCTTCGCAGCTTTTTTACCTGTCCTTCTATAGATCATCCTAAAACTTTTAAGGTAATGAAAAAACTTCTATTACTACAGAATTATCTACATATGCTTTATTCACTCCATCTCCTGGATTAACAGGAGATGGTAAATTCGTAATGATATTGTTATTCATGTTTAGTCAAACATTACAACTTAACTCAGAACTAGATAAAAAACATTATTTTCCATAAATAATAAAATACTTAATTAAAATAGTTTAATAATTATTATCGATAATTTAAGAAGCATTCATGGTTCCTCCAGATAAAGGAAGTAAACCTGTAGCTTGGCTTTGAAGCTTTTCTAAAACTTGTTGAACATTTTCTTTAGTAGGAGTTGAATCATCAGAATCAACTATAATTTTGTCTGCATTTGCACTCACTGCAATCTGTTCATCAACATATTTTTTATTAGCAAAATCAGATCCAGCATTAGGCAAAGGAAGATTTATAACATTATTTTGAGTCATATTTATAATAGTATTTACACTCAAATTACTTCCATCTAATATAAGATTTGTACTCATTAATTACCTATATTTAAAATAAAAATTTATTTTTAAATAAAAGATATTTATCTTAATAATCAAATATATTAATAATATATATTAACTTTTTAGAAAAAATTTATAAAAAAAGAAATTAAAATTTTTAAGAATAATTTTTTTAGAAGAGATTTAAAGATCTTTTCATATTTTCTTTACTAATACGAACTATTTTAAAGACATAGAAATTTCATATGCATTCTTTTATTCCTTCTCTTGATTTTCTTCTTTGAAATTTATCTTCATTAGAGCTTTTTTTACTTGTTTTTTGAGTAATTGGTTTCCATTTTCTTTTCGAAAAAAAATATCGTAAGCAATAAAAGTAATAAAAAGGGTTTTTAGAGTAAAAAACCCTAATAATCCCCATAATATCCATTTTTTTTTCATACCTTTTTAATTTCTTTTTATACTTTGGGATCTAATTTTTATTTATAAAAAAAGAAAAATATTTTATTTGCTTTTAATTTTTTTATTTTTTTAAGTATTTTGCTATTCAAATATAGAAATTTCTTCTAAAATTTTAGTTAATTTAGCTTTATTAGTTGCATTGAGGATTGAATTCCAATGTCTTTGAATTAACATTAGTACTTCTTTTTTTATTGTATCATTTTTAAAAAAGAATAAATTTGATTGAAACCATGAGTTATAAGTAACTATTGTTTCCTCGTTAAGGCTATTCTCATGCATAGTAGCTTTTAAGAGATCTTCTAAAAGATTAATGAGAGCTTCTTTTTTCTTTTTCTGTCTTTCATTGTTCAGGATATAAAGATCATACAATTTTTTCTTTATCGTATTTAACATAGGAAATACATATTTAATATCCCAAGGTTCTTCTGTAATCATGTTTTTATTTACTGCTAACGAAGAATCTAAAAAACCCTTAAATAAAGGTTTATAAATAAAATCCGGATCTTTTTTTATTAAATCAGTAAAATCTATAAAATTTTTGGAAAAACAGTTTGTTTCTTTACTTGTGAAGAATTTTTGCATTTGTCTTTTATCATTTTTATCAACAAGCTTTTCTAAAGCAGATTTTACAAAAAAATCATTTTTAAAGAAGAAAAAAACAGCACAAAGAGTCTCAATCAAAATATTTTCTATTTCAGGAGAATAACCTATTTTGTTCCTTCTTAAGTTACATAAAAATTCAGCCATACTTATATTTTGACTAACTATTGTTTCTGCTGTATATCCATATTTTAAAAATAAAAGACAGATATTATGTCTTTTATAAACATCTTTGACTTTATAGATTAGAAAACTGAAAAAGGTTTCTTTTTCAGCCTTAGAATCAATTTTTTGATCATATTCTTTTAAAGAAATAGAGTTTTTTAAAATTTCTTCTAAAAAATTAAAATCACCTATATTAAGTTTTTCAATAAGTTCTTTAGATTCATTTATAACATCAATGAATGTATTAGAAATTAAAATATTTTTTGAACATATCTGTTGATTATTGTTTTCATTTTTATTAAAAAACGATCCCCAATATTTTTCTAATAATAAAAATACTTTTTCTTTTATCTCAGTACTTTTAAATACAAATGATTCTTGCTGAATCCAAGAACTATATAAAATAGCTTTTTCTTCACTAAGACTATTTTTATGAATGGTAGCTTTTAAGAGATCTTCAAAAATCCTTATAAGAGTTTTTTTTCTTCTTTCCTGGTCTTTACTATCCTCTTTATAAAAGAGACATAATTTACCTTTTATAATCTTTAGAAAAGGGAAAATATAATCAACATCCCATTTCTTTTCTGTAATTACATTTTTATTTGTAATTAATGAAGCTTCTAAGAAGCCTCTTAATAAATATTTAAATGTAAAATTAAAATCGTTTTTTATTAAACAAATAAAATTAATTGAAGATTTAGAAAAAATACCAGTTTTTTCATTTACAAAGAATTTAGTTAGTATTCTTTTATCTTCTAAATTAGTAAGATTTTCCAAAATAGGTTTTATATCAGTTTCTTCTTTAAAGAAGAAAAAAATGGAACATAAAGTTTCCATTAAGATATTTTGATTTTCATAAAAATTACTTCTTCTTCTTAAACTGCATAAGAAATTAACCATAGTTATATCTTGACTTACTATAGTGTCTGGTAAATACCCATATTTTAAAAATAAAAGACAGATATTATGTCTTTTATAAACATCTTTGACTTTAGAAATTAGAAAACTGAAAAGTGTTTCCCCTGAAATTTTAGTTCTAACTTCTTGATCATATTTTTTTAAAAGAGATGCATTTTGTAATATTTTTTCTATGGATTCAAGCTGAATATCAAATTCATTTTGTTCAAAAGAACTTTGAATCAATGAAAGAATAGAATCATTTATATAACTAAATGTATTTTCTTGTTCAAAAGAATTTTGTTGTTCTAAGGCAATAGATCCAAACTGAAGGTCAAGTTTAATCTTTTTTACTAAATTTTTCTCTTTTTTCTCTGAATTTTTTCTTTTTTGAAAAGAAGTTATTTTTCCATTAGAACCTTGATTCTCGGATTTTACAATTATATTTTTCAAGTTTTCAGATAAAATCATTTGACTTCTTATATCAAAAAAAGGCTCCCAATATTTTTTTATTAATGTTAAGGCTTCTACCTTTATTTCAAGATTTTTAAAAAGAAAAAGTTGTTTTTTAAACCATGAATTGTAAATAATTTTTTTTTCTTGATTAAGACTATTCTCATGAATAGAAGCTTTTAGAAGTGATTCTAAGAGATCAAAAAGAAGGTTTTTTCTTTTTCTTTGAGAATTACAATTAATTATTGATAAATTACATAATTTTTTCTTAGTGTGATTTAAAATAGGAAATATATAATCAATATCCCATTTCTTTTCTGTAATTGCATTTTTATTTAAAATCAATGATAGATCTAAAAAACCTTTAATTAGATAAATGTAATTATAATCATTATCTTTTTCTAATAAATCAATGAAGCTAACAAAGCATTTAGAAAATTTTCCTGTTTTCTTATCTATAAAAAAATCATATAAAAATTTTTTATCTTTATCATAGAAAAGTTTGTTTAAAATATAATTAATTGAAAAACCTTCTTTAAATGAAAAGAAAATAACACAAAGTGTTTCCATTAAAATACCTTGTAAAATACCATTTTCTTTAAATGAAGTTTTTCTTCTCAAATTACATAAAAATTCAGCCATATTCATATCTTTGTAAACTATTGTTTCATGGGTATATCCGTATTTCAGAAATAAAAGACATAAATCGTGTTTTTTTTGAAGATCTTCAATTTCAGAAATTAAGAAACTGAAGAAAGTGTGTCCTTCTGTTTTTGACTGAACTTCTTGATCACATTTTTGTAAATAAAGAGAATTACCTAAAATTTTTTCTAAATGGTCATATTCTTTTATTTTTAATAAAAGTTTTTTATTTTTCTCATCATATTTTAAAACATCTTGTAAAGTAAAAGAACAAAATATTTGTTCTTTAGATAGGCTAGAAATTTTTGATTCTCCTTCTCCAATATTAGATACATTCTGTACTAAAGGTTTCTGAGTTATTTCCATATTAGGATCAAATTGAAATAAGGATGTACTAGAATTAAGAAGTTTTTCTAAACTCCCTTTATTTTCAATATTTGATATCTTAGATATAATAGAAAAAGCTCTTTGTTTACTTACAGAGGTAAGTAAACATAAAATAATTTCTTCTAAGAAAAAAAATTTGTTTTCACAGACATAACTTAAAGGATTTAATCCAAAACATTCTTTTTCTAAATCTACTCCTCTTTCTAGTAATAAAGCAATAATCGTATATAAAGAAGAAGAGGAATTATATTTTACACAAGATTGTAAAGTTAATAATAAAAGAGAAATTTCTTTCGGACATAAAAAATCATTTACAGTAATATCTTGAGTAAAAACATAATCTGGACTAAGACCTTTATCTAATAAATCACGTAATTCTTCTTCTTTTCCTTCAATAATGCATTTGGCTATTTTTGTTTCATCAAAATTTGTTGTTACTGAATCAGAAAAGGAAGAATCCAAATATAAGTCTACTTCCCAGTCTTTTAATATAGAAAGAGAATTTAAGTATAAATCATCAGATTTAATAGCAGATAAGAAATTTGGAAATAATTGTTGTTCTAATTCTTGTCTTTTTTCGAGATTACTTATTTTTCTTAAAGAAGACCAAGCTGTTTCATAAGGAGCTTTTTTTAGAAGATTTATAAGAATACTTTTTGAAAGTAAAGATTCATTTTCACAGATATAATCTAAAATATTCGTATACCCCCCCCATGCAGAAAATGCTTTTCTAAATCTACATTCTTTTCTAACAACAACTCAATCATCATAAAAAGATCATTACATTGGATCATTGTGGAACAATAAATGACGATAAAAATAAGTGGAGAGCCTTTTGAAAATAATTTATTTTCTAAATATACATTTTGAATTAAAGTATGATCAGGATTTAGACCCTTATTTAAATAATAGCAAAAACCCTCATAGTCACATTTATAGATAGTTTGGCAAATTTTTTCATCTAAAGACTGAAGCGTTCCTTTTGAAAAAAAGGACTGTGTTTTTTGTATAATAGGAATAGACATTGTTAATTATAAATTATAATTTGTACTTAATGATTTTTTTAAAGAATTTGTGCTTGCAATTAAATTTGAGAAGAATTGTTAGATATGGACAAAATTCGTTTATATTTTTTCAATACTCTTTTACTGGCATTAAGACTTTTGCTTTTACTTTATCATTTCTAATAAAAATAAATCCATTACAAAATCAAGTTTTATAAAACTTGTTCTATTCTCATTAATATGATTACTAATAAAAGTTTTCTTTTTTGTAAATGAGAGATATCTTTAGATAACATACATAATTTTTTTCATTAGCTAAATTATTAGAAAATTTATTCAAAACAAATGTTATAGAACTTCTTTTTTTAAAAAAGAAAAAAGAGCGCATAATGTTTCTATTAAAATATTTTGATTCTTACAACCAAGATTTTTCTTAAACTGCATAAGAATTCAACTAAAGCCATATTTTGACTCACCATGTTTTTTAATGTAAATCCATTTATATCTAACATAAACATCTTAAATTTCAGAAATTAAAAAACTAAAAAAGTTTCTCTTTCAACTTTATATTGAACTTTCCTCACAGGATTATAAATAAAAAGATTTATTTAATATCCTTTTACAATGATAATTATGTAATCTGTATTTTTCACTTCTTGCATAACTTTTCTCAAAGAAAAAAATTATTAATATTATTAGAAAAAATATCGAATAAAAGATTGATGGTTTTAAGCATAATTCTATGCATAAATTCTAATATGATCAGTAATGCAATTGAAACTATTGAAAGTAAAAAAAGCTATTAGCAACAGATATGTTTTTTTAAGAAAACAACTTATTTTTGAAAATTTTCCATTTTAATCTAACAACTCCATATTAATACCACTATCTCTACTGTTAGTCAAAATTACTCTAGGCATTTCTGGTGTAGGAGGGTTTAAATCCCCACTTAACCCACTATCTGTACTTTGAGCATGTCTTAAGATAAGTTGTTGATGATTACCACACACTTTTTTGCATAATTTTCCCCAAAGAAGTACGACTGATAACATTATACCAAAAAGAAATAGGGAAATTGGACAAAGTAGAAATAAATCCTTTCCTAATTTTACAGCTGACTCATCATAAGAGGCTTGTAATACAAAAAGAATAACTAACCCCGTAAAAACGAGTATTCCCGCGGGTATCAATATTTTTGCTTGGAGAGATCGATCAATTTCTTTAAAACACCAATTTGGTGGATTTTGTTCTTGAAGAGGATTTTGCATGGGGGGGGGTATTGCTAACATATCTAACAAATAATTGTTTAAATTTACTTATGACTTAAAGAAGATAACACAAAATTCTCTATTTTTCAATAAGAAAAGAATAAAATACGTCTGATAATTTAAATTTTTTTATTTAAAAAAGTTCTTTTTTCCAACATTTAACAAAAAAAATAACTTTCAAAAAAGTATTATTCTAGCACTTTTAAATCTTCCTAAAATTTTCTTCTTTTTACAGAATCTTGTTCTTCTTCTTGATTTTTTCTTTTTAGAGAAACCAATGTCTTTCCAATCATATCACTATTTTCTTGTTCTAGTTCTATGTTTTCAGATAAAAACAATTGACTTGTTTGATTAAGAATAGTTCCCCAATATTTTCCTACTAATGATAATACTTTTCTTCGTATCTCAAGATTTTTAAAAAAAGTGCTTTGAAATAGAATTTGATAATAAAATGTGATTTTATTTCTGTCAAAACTATTTTCATGCACAGTTGCTAATAAAAGAGACTCTAATATTCTGAAAAGAACTACCCCCTTTCTTCTTTGACTTGGACATCCTTGCTGCGAAAAATTACATAACTTATTTTTAACACAACTAAAAAGAGGAAATAGATACTCAATATCCCAGGATTCTTCTGTAATTACGTTTTTATTTATAGTTAGTGATGCATCTAAAAAACCTTCAAGTAAATAACAAAAATTATAGTTAAAACTTCTATCCTTTTTCACTAAATCAACAAAATTAATAGATTGTTTAGAAAATAATTTTGTTTCCTTATCAATAAAAAAATCAGTTAAAAGCGTTTCATCCTGACGATTAACAAGATTTGCTAAAATAGCTTTTGCTTTTATTGAAGTTCCTTCTTTAAAGAGGAAAAATAAGGCATAAAGTGTTGCCATTAAAACACCATGAAACTTATTATCTTCTGATAAAAAAACTTTTCTTCTCAAACTACATAACAAACCTGCCATAGTCATGTTTCCTTTTACTATAGTCTCTGGGGTATGGCCATGTTTTAAAAATAAAAGACACATGTCATGTCTTCTAAAAACATCCTCTACTTGAAACATTAAAAAGCTAAATAATGTTCCTTTTGAATCCTTAGATTGAACTTCTTTATTATATTCTCGTAAAAGAAAAGGGCTTTTTAAAATCCTTTCTAATAACTTTAAATCACTAGAGTAAATACTACTAACAAGTTCTTTAAGGTCAATTTTCTCTGAAGAAGTAATACTCATTTGAATTTCACTTAAGTTTGATGAGGGTAAAGTATCTTGCAATAGTACAGGCATATTTTGCTCTAGGACTTCTTGTTCTCTTTCCAAATTAGGATCAAACTGAAAACAAGATAAGTTAGATCTAAGAACTTCTTCTAAATGCTGT
>CAUWIK010000004.1:0-98216 GCA_963558895.1 uncultured Chlamydiaceae bacterium
ATTATTTAACATTATTTAACATTATTTAACATTATTTAACATTATTTAACATTATTTAACATTATACATTAATTTTTCATAATTGGAAATTAAATTAATTAACAAAAATTATTTTATATATTTTTCTTGATGAAAAGAATTATGGACATTTTGAAGTTACATAAGAAATTTTAAGTTATGATTTTGAAATACTTGTTACCAGTTAAATAAAAAAATTATTAATTTTTTAATAAATCTATAAAATAATTAAATATATTGTAATTAGATAATAATTATATTAGTTATTTTATGTAGTTAAAGATAATTTTGTTGCAAAAGATTTAGTAATTTTAGATCTTAATATGAGAATTTCTTCTTTGGATAAATTTTTATCATAGTTATTGGAAGAAAAAATTAAATGACTACGGTGAAAATCAAGAATCATATTATTTAAATTTAAATTAGATTTATTTACTATGTTGAGATCCACTCCAAGTTTAATAAGACTAATTGCTTTTAAACTTTCTTCCAATGATAATTCGTAAGAATGAGTTAATAAACCTACAGATCTTATAATGGCATCTAATAGTTTTTTATCTTTTTGCTTAAATAATAATTTTTTTAATTTGTTTTCTAACCCAATTATTTTATGACACCATATTCTTAGAGAGGAAAAAGTATTTTCTTCGGAAATTCCTAATGTTTTAGCATTACGAAGAATTAAAATATCTCCTAAAAAATTTCCTTGTTGATTTCCTAAACCAAAGAATTTTATATCATCATCTTCTAAAAGATCATAAAGAGCTTTATTCCAAAATATAGCAGGAGTATGCAAATATATTGATAAAGTAAAAGCTGTTCCACAAGATTTAGGATTAACTGTAAGAAAACCAAAATCTTCAGAAAAAGCATAATTAACTTGCTTATGAATACAGTTATCTAAGGTTATTAATTGTTTCCATGAATTCTCAATTTCTTGAGAAGGTGTTATAAGATGTAGAAGAAGATGATCAGAAAAATTTATTCCTACAAAAAGGGAGTTAGAATGGTCTATAAGAAAAGCTTGATCTTGAATATTTTCTGAAGGCCAATTTAAGAAAAATTTTTCAGAAATAAATTCCCTAGTAATAGGAGAGATAGATGAGGATTTTCTTATAGAGAAGTCTTTTAAATTATTAATTTGTTGAAAAGCTTTAGTAAAGATTTCAATAATACTTAATTTTTGTTGATTATCAAGTAAATCTAAAAATTTAAAATTACTTATATTTCTTGAAAGAGATAAGGTAGAAGTTAGCCAAATAGAATCTTGAGATAAAATAGATAGAGGCTTTAGAGCATCATAGATTGATTGTTGATCATTCATCACAAAATTCCTGTTTTTTTAATTGTTGAATTTGATCTCGTAAAATAGCTGCTTGTTCATATTCTTCTGTTTTAATCATTTCCTTAAGAGCTTCTTTTAAGGAAATTAGTTGAATGATAGGATTAATAGATTGATTGTTATACGGATTTTGCCCTAAATATAAAGAAGAAGAAGAATTAGCAGAGGAAAAGTTTGGATTGAGAGCATCATTTTCTTTTAAATATAAAATTAACGTATTTTTGAAGGCTTGATAGCATTGAAAACATCCCATCTTTTTGGTATTTAAAACTTCTTGCCAACTAGTATTACAATTAGCGCATGTAATTAAAGAATCTTTTTGAAAACTTATTTGAGTTTGAGTATCAAGTAATAAGAAAGCATTGTCTAATTTGAAACAACTTTCACATTTGTATGTTTTTTTTACTTTCTGATCGGCAATTTTTATAAAACAAATTGTAGCTTGTTGACCACATTCGCAATAATAGATAGACAAAGTTAAAAACCTTTGTTAGCTTAAAATTGCATTCTATAGATAAATAAAAATAAAAACAATAAAGAGAAACAATATTGAGTCTTGAAGGATTTGAACCTTCGACCCCCTCATTAAAAGTGAGGTGCTCTAACCGCTGAGCTAAAGACCCATATTTGTTTAAGTTTTTTTGACCCCAAGGGGATTCGAACCCCTGTTACCGGAATGAAAATCCGATGTCCTGGGCCAGGCTAGACGATGGGGCCAAAAAGAAAACATTTTACCTTTTTTTATTCTTTCTCGCAAGCACTAGATAGCTGTAATTTCTTTTTCTTTTTCTTTTGTTAACTCGTCTATTAATTTACAGTATTTATCTGTTAAATCTTGTACTTTCTTTTCAGTGCTTTTCAAAATATCTTCAGTAATATTTCCTTCAGATTTTTGTTTCTTTACTTTTTCGTTAGCTTCTCTTCGTATGTTACGTACAGCAATTTTTGCTTCTTCAGCTTTTTTTCGTGCTTGTTTAACCATTTCTTGACGAAAGGATAAATCAGGTTCAGGAATTTTTATACGAATAAGAGTTCCTTCTATTTGTGGCTGTAAATTAAGATTAGCTGCAATTATACCTTTAGCAATAACACCAATATTATTAGCATCGAATGGAGAGATTAGTAATTGCCTTGCTTCGGGAACAGAAATGGTTGCCAAATCCGATAATCGCATATGAGTACCATAAGCCTCTACTTGTACTCCTTCAACTAATGCTGGATTTGCTCTTCCTGTCCTTAAACCAGAAAATTCGTGCTTAAGAAATTCAATAGCTCCAAGCATTTTTTTTTCAACGTCATTAATCGTCATAAAGAGATCCTGTTGCATTAATAATAGAACAAAGTTCTGGAGAAGTTATTGCTTGATATAGTGAATATCTGGAAAAATTAAATATTCTAATAGGAATATTAGCATTCATACACAAAGATATAGCTGAAGAGTCCATAACTTCTAAATTTTGAGCTAAGTAATCTTTATATGTGATAGCATTATAACGTATAGCGTTGGGATTATCTAGAGGATCTTCACTATAAATGCCATCTACATGCATGGTAGCTTTAACTAGTAAATCAACGTTTAATTCGCATGCCCTTAAAGCAGCTGCAGTATCTGTTGTTAAAAAAGGAGTACCAGCCCCTGTTGTACAGATGACTATAGAACCTTGTTGAAGATATGTATTAGCTTTAGTTGCGTTGTAAAGATCAGCAACTTGAGGACAAGATAACGTCGAAGTTAACACATTGGAAATATTTGCTTTGTTAAGAGCACTTGACAAAGCCATACCGTTGATTAATGTTGCCAACATACCCATTTGATCTGCTGAAACACGACTAATGTGTCGATCGTATTCTTCTTCTGATCCTCGAATAATATTACCCCCACCTAACATAATAGCAATTTCTAAGCCTTTTTCCTTTAAGATTAGTAGCTCAGATACTAAACGAGATAAGTGAACGTCATCTATTTTAGAATTGTTTGGATTAGATAGGGATTCTCCAGAAATTTTAAATAAAATTCTTTTAAAAGACATTTATTCTCCTACTTTCCAGCGTAGAAATGAAGTAATATTTAAAGTTTCTTCGGGATTATTACTTTTTTCTTTTAAAATTTCTTTAATACTTTTTGAAGGATCTTTAATAAATTGTTGGTCTAAAAGGCAGTTTTCTACAAAAAAAGCAGCTAACTTACCAGCAACAATTTTTTCAATAACGGCATTTGGTTTATTTTTCACTTGATTAAAAGCAATCTCTCTTTCCTGTTGAATAACAGATTCCGGAACCATACTTTCAGAAACGTAAAGAGGAGAAGTAGCAGCAACATGCATTGCAAAATCTCTAGCTAAAGATTCTTCTTTATTACTACCAGAAATAGTTACTAGAGATACAACTTTACCTCCGCTGTGAGAATAAATGCCGTAACTATGAGATGGCTCCTTTTTAATATATAGCAAACGTTTGACTTGAATATTTTCGCCTAAACTTTGAATAAACAAAGCTTTTAATTGGTCGATGGTTAAAGAAGAATCTTGACTATAAGTTGCATTTAAAAATTGAGACACATCAGTTGCTTTATTAAGTAATAATTCTTTACAAAGGTCTTCAACAAGACCGCGAAATTTTTTATTATTAGCTACAAAGTCTGTTTCTACATTAACTTCAATTAAAGCAATGCCATAATGATCGCTTGCAACACCTATGGTTCCTTCTTTTGTTTCTCTGCTTTCTTTTTTACCTGCAGAGGCTAATCCCATTTTTCTCAAGTATAAAATGGCTTGATCTAAGTCACCATTAGAAGCTTCTAAAGCTTCTTTGCATCTTGTTAACCCAACACCTGTTTGCTCTCGCAAAATTTTAATAACTTCCATAGATACTTTAGTCATTATTTTTCTCCTCTTCTTGATTACCATCATATTTCATAGATAGAAAACTACTTTCTATAGATTTTGAAGTTAAATCTTCTTTTGAAGAAGTTGAAAAATTAATACCAAGATCTTTTTTAGCAAATAAGACTACTTCCTTAATAGCAGAAATGATTACTTTAATACTCTTTAAAGAATCATCATTACAAGGAATAATATGTGTGATTGGATCAGGATTACAATTAGTATCGACTAAGGCTAAAACAGGAATACCTAGCTTATTTGCTTCTGCTACAGCAATTCTTTCGTAGCTAGGATCCACTACGATTAGCAGACCAGGAAGATGTTTCATAGAACGAATTCCTGATAAGTTTTTATCTAATTTTTGTTGTTTTTTTGCTAATAGAGCTAGTTCTTTTTTTGTAAGTATATCTTGTTTAGTTTCTAGTAGCCTTTCTGTTTTTTCTAGAGTTTTAACAGAATTTCTAATAGTAGTCATGTTAGTAAGAATACCTCCTAACCATCTTTCGCAAACATAAAACTCTCCACAAGCTTCAGCTACTTCTTTAATAGTATTTTTTGCTTGTTTTTTAGTTCCAACAAAAAGAATAGATTTTTTCTTTTCTATCACTTTTTTTATAAAAGGTATACTTTTTCTAAGTTGACTTAATGTTTTAGCTAAGTCAATGATGTAAAGACCTCCTTTTTCTTCGAGGATAAATCTTTTCATTTTGGGATTCCAACGACGTTTTTGATGACCAAAATGAGCTCCACTATCTAAGAGATCTTTAATAGAGACATTAATTTGCTGTTCCAAGCCTTGTTCCTTTATGTTGTATTTAACATGAACTTAACACGGCATCCCATTTTAATGAGATTTCGGTCTTGGGTTAAGTTATTTTAATTAATTTAAAGAAAGCGCCCGATCAGAATCGAACTGACACCGGTAGCTTGGAAGGCTACAGCTCTACCATTGAGCTACGGGCGCTTAAAACAAAAAGATCTTATTAAAAAGTCTAGTTTTATGCAACATTTAAATCACGTTTACTATAAATGTTTATTTTTTTTAAATAATAAAAGCAGAGGTTTTTATCTATAAAGATAAAGTTGGTTTTTAGTAATGTAACAAAATTTATAAAATGATAAAAAAACAATCTTTTTACCAGTCTATTTCTGAAAAAACTAATAAATTATTAACTATAGTTTTTTTACTTTTTTTACTTATTCTTTTACGACTTTGGTTTTTAACAATTATTAAACACGATGAAAAAGTGGCAGAGTCATTAAAACCTCAAAAAAAAGTTGTAATTTACCATGCAGAAAGAGCATCTATTTGTGATCGATTTGGAATAGTTTTAGCAGAAAATAAACCCCAATATAACATAAGTGTTTGTTATGCTCCTATTAGAGAATTACCAGTTTGGGTTTGGAAGACTGATGAGCAGGGAAATAAATTAAAAATATTTTTTAGAAAATGTTATATAAAAAATTTATCTCAATTTCTTGCCACAGAATTACATTTAGATGCTCAACAAATTGAAGATTTAATTCATGCTAAAGCAGCTGTTTTGGGTTCTGTTCCTTGTGTTATTAAGGAGAACATTACAGAAAAAGAATATTTACGTTTAAAAATGTTAGAAAAAGATTGGCCAGGAGTACAAGTAGAAACAGTTGGAAAACGTTATTATCCTAAAGGCAAAGTTGCTTCTAATGTAATAGGTTATATAGGACCTATTAGTAAAGAAGAATATCGACGTGTAACACAGGAATTACATTTACTTAGAAAATGTGTTTCAGATTGGGAAGAAGGCTTAGAAGAGCCTAACTTTCCTAAAGGATTTACAAGTATAGAAGAGGTTCAAGCTTCTCTTAAAAAGCTAGAAAAAAAAGCTTATGGTATTAATGATTTTGTTGGAAAGTCTGGCATAGAAGCATCTTGTGATACTATTCTTAGAGGTTCTTTAGGAAAAAAAGTTTATTTAGTGGATAGACGGGGTAATTTTATTCGTGAGTTAGAAGAAGGATTCCCTTCTGAATCGGGGAAAAAAGTATTTTTAACAATTTCTTCTGAACTTCAAAATTTTGCAGAAGATTTATTATTAGATTATGAAAGATCTTCTCAACAGTCTGCAAGGTTTATTCAGAAAAGAGCGAAAATGCCGCCTTTATTTCCTTGGATAAAAGGGGGAGCTATTATTGCATTAAATCCAAGAAATGGAGAAATATTAGCTTTGGCTTCATCTCCGCGTTTTGATCCTAATGATTTCACATTTTTGAAAAATGTATCTTTAACAGATGAAGAAAAATCTTTTTCTAAGGTTTGTCGCTGGTTGGAAAATGAAGAACATATAGGAGAATTATGGGATTTTAAAACTACATTACAAAGAGATCGGCGTCATGTTTTAACATCTAAATATTATACAGAATTTTTAGAATTAACTTGGACCAATTATCTAAATTTAATTTTACCAGATTTATCTGAGGTAAAGAAAAAGCTATCTAGTAGTTGTAGTACTTTAAAAGATGCTATTTCTTTGCAAGAAGACGTTTTGCATTTGCTTCAATTGTTTAAAGACCCCTTAAATGAAGTAAATCTTTCTTCTAGAAAGATATTTGATTTTGTTTTTCCTGAAACAGAAGGGCATATTGTTTTTGGTGATATTTTGTCGTTAAAAGAACAGAAATTTTTATCAAAACATTATTTTAATATAAAAGATCAACTAAAAAATATTAAAAATATCCTAGAAGTTAAATTTGAATCTATTACTTTGAATTTTGATAAATTATTGTTAGTAGATTTATGTCGTTTAGTTGTTTGTGCAGAAAAAAATAGAGAATTTTTACCTAATACTGTTCTTAATAATTCTATAGAAATTCATAGGGAGATGGAAGGATTATATAATGCTATTTCAGATGTTTTTAAAAGGAAAATTAGTGAAATTTTTAGAGAATATGATTTTTCTTTTTGGCGGCAAACTCAATTTAAAGATTTTCTAAATAAAAAAAGAGAAGAAGAAAAAATAAAAAAGAAGAAATTTCCATTACCTTATACAGATTATTTGAATAAAGAATTTTTGCAACAATTCGAATCTTTTTGGGCAAAGAATAAACATTTATTTATGTTGTATTTGTTGACTGGCATTTCTATTGCGCAAGATGTAGAAGTTAATCCTTATTATTTAGAGTTACGTAATTGGTATATTGAGTTGGATAGAGGAGCTCATAAAGCCATAGCTTGGAGAGAAAAATATTTACGTCTTAAAGATTTGTGTAAGAAGTATTCATCAGAAGATCTTTTAAGTTATTTTCCTTTATTTAGAAGTTTTGATAATTTAAATAGACCTTTATTGGGTTCTTACCATAAGTCTATTCTTTCACAAGGAAGTCTAAAAGAAAAACATTTAGCAGCTTTATTTTATCCGAGTTATGGTTATGGATTTTTAAGATCATATGCTTTTCGGCAGGCTGCAACGATAGGATCTATTTTTAAGTTAGTCACTGCGTATGCAGCTTTAACGCAGCAATATTTACATCAGAAAAATTGTAATCCTAATTCTTTAACCATTATTGATCATAAACATTCTGATTGGAAAAGTAAAAAACTAAATGTTGGGTTTTTCAGTGATGGAGCTCCAATTCCCATGTTCTATAAAGGGGGAAGGTTGCCTAGAAGTGATTTTTTAGGGCCAGAAAAAATAGATTTAATAAAAGCTTTAGAAGTTTCTAGTAATCCTTATTTTTCGTTATTGGCAGGAGATATTTTAAATGATCCTCAAGATCTGCTAGATGCTGCTGCCTTGTTAGGGTTTGGTGAAAAAACAGGCATTAAATTACCAGGAGAATATAAAGGATTGTTACCTAAAGATATTATTTACGATCGAACGGGACTTTATGCAACAGCTATAGGGCAACATTCTTTAGTTACAACACCTCTTCAAACTGCTAACATGTTAGCTACTCTTGTGAACGGAGGACATTTGTTTGTTCCTAGAGTTTTATTGAAAATTACCGATGATAATTCTCAGGAAATTTTTCTTTCAGAGAAGAAAAGAGATATTTTTTTACCAGATCAAGTAGCTGATGTATTAATACAAGGAATGAGAAAAGTAATACAGGGAGAAAAAGGAACTGCAAGAGTTTTGAAATCTTTATTTCCAGAATCAGTTTATACTTCCATAATAGGAAAAACCAGCACGGCAGAATCTTTAGAAAGAATAAGCTTAGATGGATCTTTAGGTTTAATGAAATTGAAGCATGTATGGTTTGGAGCTGTTGGTTTTTCTTCTTTTGATCCAAAAATTCCGGAAATTGTAGTAGTAGTATATAGTCGTTATGGAGAATTTGGAAAAGATGCTTCTCCTCTAGCTGTTCGTGTTATTGAAAAATGGAAAGAAATACAAAAAAAGTATCAATTTAATTAATTTGGCATAGTTTTTGCTCTTTATAAAGTAGAAAAATAATTATAAGGAGAAATTGTATGGAAGAAATGTCTCGTTTTCATATTGCCAAAGAACATCTATGTATGGGTATTACATCTTTTTTAAATGGTCAATACATAGAAGCTCAAAAAAACTTAAAAGATGCTTTAAAACAAGACTCTTCTTTAATTTTGGCTTATTGTTATTTGGGAATAATTTCTTTAGAAATAGGTTGTTTAGAAGAAGCTTTAGATTGGTGTGAAAGAGGGTTAAAAATAGATCCAAATGATACTTATCTTCATTATTGTTATGGAGTTGCTTTAGAAAAAAATAGCTTTTTAGAAAAAGCAATAGAAGAGTACTTATTTTATATAAATCATCATCCAGAAGATTTAGAGTGTTGGTTTAGTTTGGGTTCTGTTTATGAGAGACAACAGGATTTTGATAATGCATTAATGTGTTTTGAGAAGATTTGTGCACTAGAACCATGGAATTATAAAGCATTATACAATAAGGCTTCTATATTGGAAGCAATGCAGAAAATCTTTGAAGCTAAAGAAGTTTTAGAGGTTGTTGTTAGTAAAAATCCTTTGTATTGGAAGGCTTGGGTTAAGTTGGGCTTGTTTTATTCTCAAGAGAATCTTTGGGAGAAATCAGCTCATGCTTATGAGCAAGCTGTAAGATTAAGACCCGAGTTATCAGATGGTCATTATAATTTAGGATTATGTTATTTATCTCTAGATAAAAGTCAGCTAGCTTTGAAGTCTTTTCAAGAAGCTGTATCTTTGAATTCAGAAGATGCAGATGCTCAGTTTTATGTAGGATTATCTTACATAGAATTAAAGCAAGAAGAACAAGCTATGAATGCTTTTAAAAAAGTTTTAAATATTAATTTGGATCATGAGAAAGCTCATTATTTGTTAGGATGTCTTTATTATATGAGAGGCCTATATGATAAAGTAGAAAAGGAACAAATGTTTTTAAATCAAAGTGGCTCTTCTTTTGCTCCTTTACTTAAAAATATTCTTGCAAATGACTCTTTTTTAATGAAATTTGATAATATGTGAGCTTTTTTAATAGAAGTCCATTTAAGAGAACCTTCTAAAAGACAATTGCCTATGATTGATGTTAAATTTAATTGAATTTTTGGTTCTAATCCAGAAATAAATAAAGTTAGAGGATGTAGTTGCAAAATAAAGTTTAGCCTTTCATTAGCTATATGAAAGATGCGAATGTTATGAAATTGTGTTAAAGAAAAAGAAAGCTGATCGGAAGGCTGATTAATTTCGTAGTTAATGATAATATAATAATATTTACATAGGAGTTGTTGATAAATGCTTTTATATAAAGAAAGTTTGCTTATTTCTAAATAGTCCACATCGTGTTTTGAATGAATATTCCATGCTTGATCTTCAAAGAGATCTAGAGGAGAAATCTTTGTTTTAATATCAATGACTAAAATTTTCTTTTTATTTCTTGCTTTTAGAATAGTAGCTAAGAATTGTGAAATGGGGGAATAAGTATGGCTGCCTATTTCAATTATTGTAGGTGTGTTAGGTAAGAATTCTAATAATTTTGAAATACTTGTAGTTTCTTGTTCTTTAAGTTGATTTAGATAAGGATATGAAATGTTTTTTATAGAGAAATTACCAAGATAATTTCTTTTGTAAAGTAAGAGATTATTTTTGTTTATGGAAGGGGAAAGTAAAGATTCTTTAATGAGTAGGCAAAATATCATAAATAGAAAATTTCCAAAGAAAACAAATGAAACCTTCATTATTAAATGTGGATGATTAGGAAGATTAGGTATTATAATTTTTGGCAAAGTAGGAGAAGTTAAATAATTCATTGAATGAGACAACAAAGCATTGTGTTTCGCTTTTTCAAAAAATTCTAATTGTTTAAACAAAAGGGTTAATTTAGTTTCTTTAAACTCTTGGTCTATTTTATTGCAGATAATTTTTTTTAATTCTGTGATATTTTCATTTAATTCTTTTTTTAAAAATGATTTTTTATTAATTAATTCTTGAATTATTTGTTCATTCAAATAATTTAATTGACGATTTATAGCTTGTATTTTTACTTTAGAAGAATCTATTAAATTTTCTATTTTTTTTTCTAAGAAATTTTTTTCTTGTTGTATTTCGTTTTTAAGACGTGTGATTTCAGTTTCTGACCAATTACGTTGTTTGAATAAGTCGTAATCTAAGTTTGTTATTCGATTTACATGGGGATTTAATTCATATTTTTCAAGCAAGCTAAATAAAGATCTTTCTGGATTTTCTTTAAGAGAATTAAGATAGAAATGATAATTGTTTTCTTGAGATTCTAAGTTTTCTTTTTCTAGTAAATATGAAGATATTTTTTCTGAATAAAAAGAGTTTTTTATAGGAAATTTTAAATAAGGTGAATTTTTACTAAAATATAAGTCACGTTCTAACTCTTTTAATTGTTGTCTGAGATTGTTGATGTTTTTTAAATATGATTGGCAGGATATAAATGCTGTTAATTCTATATCGCTTAATTCTTGGGAAATAGATAATTTTTGATGATCCAATTCTTTTTGAATAAGTTGAAAAACTTCTTGTTCTTTTTCGTTGAAAAAGTGTTTTTCTTTTAAAATCTTATTCTGCTCTTCTTCTTGAAGGAATTTTTTGAAAAATAAAAGAGTTTTTTCGAGTACAAGCTTTGCTTGGTGTCTATTAATATGTTTGTATTGGATATTGAAAAGGGTATGAGAAGAGGGATCTCGAGTTATTTTTAAGTTTTCTTTTAAAATTTCTATAGTTTGTTGTAATGGAATGAGAATTAGTGAAAAAGATTTTTGTTTTCTAGGTAGAGCATTTATAGTGATCTTAAAAGATCCTTCAGAGAAGAAAAAAGTTTTTCCAATAGAACCTTTTCCTAAACATGATTTGGAAAAAGTATCGAAAACTAAAAAATCTCCATTTGAAAAAACAGTAATATTTAATTTTTTTAAAATTTCTCCACAATATTCTACATGTGAGCACTGACTAAAAAAATTAGATTCGTTATTAAATATAATTTTTGGAATATAAATATTTTTCTTTGAAAGATGGATTAATTCTTTTGGCCGACGCCAGTTATAAAAAGCTGTTTCCAACTGAATATTATTAAGAATTCTTTTAAAGTAATTAGGTTTATTATTAGGAATCTCAGCTTGTAGGTTTGTTGATTGGACTATATTAGTTAGAATTTTATTGCATTTTTTGATTATAAAAGGATCTTCATTAGAGTTATTCTGTTGTCCAGAAAGGAAACTTAAGGTGGATGAAATAAAGTCCATTTTTTTTGCTTCTATAGGGGAAGTGGTAGCTTGAAACGTAGTATAAGCTGAAAAATAGATGTAGTTTTTTGTAAAAAAAATGAAGCTTATTATTGAAATTAAAGAACAAAGTAAAATTATTTGTTTGTAATACGTTTTAATGCTTCGAAGCCAATCTCCAATAGATATGCTTAAATTATTTGTATTTGACATTGCTACTTATAAAAAACTCCACTTGTTTTAATTCCAAGATCTATAAGTAAACTACTTGGCAATAATTGATCAATGAATCTATTCCATTTGGTAATAGGTTTTTCAGTAATATAAACAGTATCACCAGGAATAAGTAGCAAACTATCATTAGGTAAATAAGTAATATGATTCCAAGAAAGCTTATATACCTTTGGGTGTAAAATATTTCCTCTAATAACATAAATGTTTCTTTTATCTCCGGTATAAGGAATACCACCAGCATAAGCCAAAGCTTCTCTTAGGGAAATAAATCCATTGGGAATAGGTATAGTTGATGCTAATCCTACTTCTCCCATAACTGTAATGCTAGATGCATCTAAGCTAGCTATAAAAATTTTGTCATTAGGTTGCATAACAATATTTTGACTCATATCTCCTTCAACAATTAACTTATAAAAATCAACAGCTAACATTTGTTTGTTTCGAATAATATAACTTTTAAAGAGATTTGAATGAGCATCTAATCCTGCTAAACTAAGGACTTCATAAAGTCGAATTCGCCCATTAATAGGAATTTCTGGAACATGAACACAACCAGTAAGTTCCACTTTGCTATGACATCTTTTAGCGTATTCGACAAAAACAGTAATATTGTCTATATGTTGATTATATGTTTCGGAAATAAGATCGCGAGCTTGATTTAAAGTTAATCCTTTTACCTTTAAAGCAGAAAGATCTGGGAGTTGTATATAACCATTGATAACACGAAATCCAATTGAATGATTTATTTGGTTAATTGCTGTTTCTAAGTCTTTTCTAGAAGGATGAAAGATGGCTATTTTTAGAATATCATCTTCGTCAATTGTATCTTCATATTCTTCTAAATATGTTTTGGGTAGAGGGGGTACTTTTTCTCCAAACATCTCTAAAATAGCAAATTTTCCTTTACGTATGTTGTAGGAATCAATAACAAATTCTTGAGAGTTTTCCAAAACATAAGGATGCTCTGGGGGACAGCAGCATCCTGAAAATAAGCCTAGGACACAAAAAAGACACCAATGTAAAGAGATAATTGGCTTAAAATTTTTAAAAAAACTGCCTAGCACTTTTTATAAAATTATTAATATTAAAAAGTTTAATATACGTCTTAACTAGTTCCAAGTCAAAAGTTTTTTATGAATATTTATATAATTTTTCTTATTTTTTATTTTAGATATATCTTTTAGTAAAAGATAGAAAGTTATATCATAAGTTTTTTAATTTTTGTTTTTTTTATGCAATCAACTAACTATTTTGATTTGAATACAAATTATAAATATGGTTTTGTTACTAATATAGAAAACAATCGATTAGCAAAAGGTTTATCAGAAGATGTTATTCGACAAATTTCTTCTCTTCGACAAGAACCGGAATTTATTACACAGTTCAGATTAAACGCTTATAAATATTGGAAGACTCTTAAAGAGCCTAATTGGACTGGCATGTCTTATCATCCAATTTGTTATGACAATATAAGTTATTTCTCATCACCTAAGCAAAAGGGTAAACTAGGTTCTCTGGAAGAAGCGGATCCTGAAATTTTAAATACGTTTAAAAAATTGGGAATTCCTCTTGATGAACAAAAAAGATTACTTAATGTTGCTGTAGATTTGGTTTTTGATTCTGTCTCTATAGGAACGACTTTTAAAAAGAAATTGGAAGAAGCTGGAGTTATTTTTTGTTCTTTTTCAGAAGCTGTTCGTTTATATCCAGAGCTTGTTCAGCGTTATTTGGGAACAGTAGTTTCTTATAGAGATAATTTTTTTTCTGCATTAAATTCTGCTGTTTTTACGGATGGTTCTTTTGTGTATGTTCCTAAGAATGTAATTTGTCCGATGGAATTGTCAACATATTTTAGAATTAATGATAAAGAATCAGGTCAATTTGAAAGAACATTGATTATTGCTGAGGAAGGAGCAAAATTAAGTTATTTAGAAGGGTGTACAGCTCCTGCTTATTCTTCAAATCAATTGCATTCGGCTGTAGTAGAACTTATTGCTCATAAGGATTCTCATATTAAGTATTCGACTGTTCAAAACTGGTTTTCTGGAGATAAAGATACAGGATTAGGAGGAATTTATAATTTTGTCACTAAAAGAGGTTTATGTGCTGGCGAGTATTCTAAAATTTCTTGGACGCAAGTGGAAGTTGGGGCAGCTGTTACGTGGAAATATCCTAGTTGTATTTTAAAAGGAGATTTTTCTGTTGGAGAATTTTATTCTGTCGCTTTAACGAATGGAAAAATGTCAGCTGATACAGGAACAAAAATGTTACATATTGGAAGGAATACTAAATCAACAATAATTTCTAAGGGAATTGCAGCGGATTATTCTCACAATGCTTTCCGTAGTCTTGTTCAAGTCTTTCCTCAAGCTGTGAATTCTCAGAATTATACACAGTGTGATTCTATGTTAATTGGTAATCGGTGTAAAGCTATTACTTTGCCTATTATTAAATCTGAAAATAAAATGGCTTCTTTAGAACATGAAGCTACAACTTCTAAAATTAGAGAAGATCAATTATTGTATTTACAGAGTCGAGGTTTTTCTTCTGAAGACGCCATTAGTTTAGTTATTAATGGATTTTGTTTAAAAGTTATTAATGAGCTTCCTTTGGAATTTGCAGAAGAAGCAAAAAAATTATTATTACTGAAATTAGAAAATAGTGTAGGTTAACACATGTTAGAGATCAAAGATCTTTGTGTTGTTCATGAAGGATTAACTATTCTTAATAATTTAAATTTAACAATACGACCTTCAGAAAAACATGTTCTAATGGGACCAAATGGAGCAGGTAAATCAACATTAGTTAAAATCCTTTCAGGAGACCCTTCTTATAAAAGTGTTTCGGGAGAAATTTTGTTTTATGGAGAAAATTTATTGGATTTATCTCCTGAAGAAAGAGCTCATAAGGGTTTATTTGTAGGCTTTCAATCTCCTCCAGAGATTCCAGGAGTTCCTAATCAATTGTTTTTAAAGGAAGCTACTAATATTGTTCGTAAAGCAAGAGGTTATGAGCCTTTGTTAGAAAATGACTTTAATCAGTTATTAACATTATATATGTCAGAGCTTGGTTTATCTAAAGAATTTTCATTAAGATACCTTAATGAAAATTTTTCTGGTGGAGAAAAAAAACGAAATGAAGTTTTACAGATGTTGTTATTAAATCCAACACTTGCTGTTTTGGATGAAATAGATTCTGGTTTAGATGTTGATGCTATTAAACAAGTTTCTTATTGCTTGAAAAAATATTATTTTTCTATGAAAACAGCTCTTTTGTTAATTACGCATTATCCGAAATTGGTAGAGTATATAAAACCTGATTATGTTCATATTTTTTCTCAAGGAAGGATTATTAGAACAGGATCTATGGATTTAGTAGAGGAATTAGATAGTAAAGGTTACGATAGCTTGCTCAATGGAGAAGAAAATTTATGTCCATTGAGGTAGTACGTTCTTTATTAAGGAATTTTTTAGAAAAAAATATTTATAACTCTTCAAGTTTTTTAGAGTTGTATGAAAAAGATTTTAATAATTTGTTAAGTAAAAAAGATTTTTATTTTGATTTAGATTTTTCTGTTTTAGAAAAGATTTTGCAAAAAATAACACCTAAAGTTGTATCAGAATTTAGTCAGAATATAAATTATAGTAGTAAAGATTATGAGTGTACTTTTATTAACGGTATTTTTCAGTCAAATAGATCTTATTTACCTGAAGGAACTACAGTTTTATCGTTAAATGAAGCTAAAAATACATTTGCTAGTTTTTTTGAATTACAAAAAGATCGTTGGAAAGAAAAAGAAAAAAAATTGTTTTTTTTATTGAACAAAATTGCTTCTCAAGAAGGCATCTTTTTATTTTTTCCTAAATTTTTAAAAAAACCTATAAATTTTACTTTGAAAAATATTGTTAATGATCCTCTTTCGATGGCAACACCTTGTTTACATATTTTAGTTGGAAATGGTGTCAGCGTAAATATGAATATTGAACAAGATTTTTCTATATCTAAAGAGTTATTTTTGAATGGAATTATAGATGTTTTTTTAGGAATAAATAGTTCTTTGATTATTTCTCAGAAAAACCATTCATTACAGAAATGCAATTTATTTAAGTTTTGGTCTATTCGAGCTACTTTATCTGAAAGAGCTTCTTTTTCAAGTTATTTTCTTGATGAAGCGAGGGATAATTCTATAATCTATTATGATTTACACCTTCTTTTAGAAGGAATGTTTTCATCAGCATGTATTCAAAGTGGAATTTCTTTAAAAGAAAAAGCTGAAGGCATAGTGAAAGTACAAATAGATCATTTGGGTTCTAATACGTCTTCTATACAAACTATAAAAGCTATTGTCGATGATGAGGCAAAAAATAGTTTTGAAGGGGGCATTTTTATTTCTCCAGAAGCTCAAAAAGCGGACGCTTATCAAAAGTTTTCAGGGCTTATGTTAGCTGAAAAGTCTTTTATAAAAGCTTCTCCTCAATTAAAAATTCTTGCAGATGATGTAAAAGCTTCTCATGGTGCTTCTATAAAACAATTGGAAGAAGATTTAATTTTTTATTTAAAAACTAGAGGCTTGTCTCAGATTTATGCGGAACAATTATTAATAGAAAGTTTTTTTAATGATTTAGTATTAAATGCTTTTTAATTTAGTAATAATGTGAATTATGGATATTGTTGATTTTGTTAATGTAAAAAAAAATTTTCCTATTTTTTCCCGAAAAATTAATGGATTTGCTTTAAATTATTTAGATTCAGCAGCGACATCCCAAAAACCTCAGCAGGTAATAGATTCTTTAGTTGATTTTTATTCTTTTAGATGTGCTCCAGTGCATAGAGGTGTTTATGAATTGTCTAGAGATGCTACATTTTTATATGGAGAAGCCAGAAAAAAGGTTAAAGCTTTAATAAATGCTAATTCTGAAAAAGAAATTATTTTTGTAAAAGGAGCTACAGAAGCTTTAAATTTAGTTGGGAATTCTTTGGTAGGTTCTTTAATTCCTAATGACGCTACTATTTTAATTTCATCGGTAGAACATCATGCAAATAGTGTTTCTTGGGCTTTATTATCTAAAAAAACTAATATTAAAATTAAATTAATTCCGGTAGATGATGAAGGATGCATTATATTAGAATCTTTTGAAGCTTTATTAAAAGAAGGGGCAGATCTTGTTTGTGTTGCACATGTTTCTAATGTTTTTGGAAGAGAACAACCTTTAAGAGAAATTGTTGAATTAAGTCATATGTATGGAGCGTATGTTTGTATTGATGGAGCTCAGTCTGCCCCTCATTTTCCTATAGATGTCCAAGAGTTAGATATAGATTTCTTTGTATTTTCTGGACATAAATTATATGCTCCTACAGGAGTTGGTATTTTATATGGAAAATTAAATCTTTTAGATAGATTAACCCCAATATATGGAGGGGGTGATATGATAGCAGCTTACTCAGAAAATATACTTACTTTTGAAGATCTACCTTTAAAATTTGAAGCTGGTACTCCATCGATTGCATCTATTATTGGACTAGGGGCTGCTATTGATTATATTAATACATTTTCTATGTTTAATATTCGTTATTATGAACGTTTATTGGTGAAGCATGCGTTGGTTAGGTTACAAGAAATTCCTAATATAGTTATTTTAGGAGGATTTGATGCTGATAAAAAAGGTTCTTTAATTAGCTTTGTTGTTAAAGGAGTTCATCCGTTGGATGTTTCTACTATGCTAGATACAAGAGGTATTGCCATTAGATCAGGAAATTTGTGTTCATTTCCTTCTATGCAACGTTTAAATTTAGATGGAGTGATGAGAATTTCTTTTGGTATATATAATGACTTAAATGATATAGATTCTTTTATATATCATTTAAAGGATGTGTTAACCTTTTTTGTGTAAAGAGTTTTTTTGCTCTATGAAAGCAGGCATTTTTTATAAAAGTTATAAAATTTTTAAGAAACAAGGAATTATTGAGAGTTTCTGTATTTGTAATATTAATTCTGTATAAAGAATGTTTACAGTTGTTTTTGTTAATAGCATTTCCTAATAAAAAAGAGTATTCATATGTTTTGTGAACAAGCTTAGAAGCAAGATCATCTGTAATTCCTAGAGGATAGATAAAATGTTTAATAGGTTGTTGTAATTTAGTTTCTAAAGTTATTTTGGATAAATTTATTTCTTTAGATAAGTAATTAGGGTTGTTTTTTAAATTTCTAATAGAAAAGCCATGGGAAGCAAAATCTATAAGTTGAGACTTTTTTATGTCTAAAAGTTCTTCCCAAGAACAAAAAGGTTGTTGTTGAATAAATATATTGTCTAAAGTTGCTAATCCATCGGGGACAAAAAGTCTCTTATTTAAATCACATGTAATTTTATCCACGATATAACGACAAGAAATTCCTAAAATAGCTTTGATGTTATGTTTAATTAGAAAAGGAAGGATAGTTTGATAGAAGTCAGCAGAAGCATAGTCAAAGCACAGAGACACCTGTAACCATTTTTTTTTCGAGACTTCTTGGGGAAAAACTATATCAAAATGTTGTTTAAGAAATAAAATATGGTTAAATAGAGAAGCAAGATATTTTTTGTATGGAGAAAAAGAAATTTTTCTGTAAGCAAAAATTAACCACATTTAATAGCTCAATAAAAATTTAAAACTATTTTTCAGATTTTCGAATTCTTAAGGAACCCGAAATAATGATTCTTTTTTTCTTATAAAGAATTTTTTTTTCTTTATTATCGTCTTTGCAAGACTTTTTCTCATAGTAAAAGTTTTTTTGTGCTTGAGAAAGAGTTTTTTCCATAACGTACTTTTATATATTTAAAAACTTTTTTATAGAATATTCTCCTTCAGAAAACAATTTAAATATTTCCTCACAGGTTTTGTCATTTTGGATTTCTTGAATGTAAGGTGCTATGTCTTCGATATTTAACTTATTGGTTATTAAGAATAATCGAAATAAATTTAAGGAAAATAACATAGGAAAGTTTTCTTTGTTTTTATTTAATAGTTTCTGTAAGAAAAGAGTTTTTTCTAAAGCTTCTTTTAAATTATCTTCTAAATATAAACGAATTATTTCATTATTGACAGTCATTATTTCTTTTTCGAAAGGAGCCATTATTTTAATGGGTTCATTATAAAGCAAATTAAGAGCTTTTTCTTTATTTCCTTGAATTAAATAAATGTTTGCTAAGAAGTTTTGATATTCTTTAGATAGATTTGGATATTTTTTTAAAGCATTTTCTATCATGTTAGCTGTAGTTAAAGAGGGTATTTTTGATAAGGTGAACAGCTGAGAAGAAGCTTCTTTTAAAAGAAGATAATTTTTTTGATCTAATTGTCTTTTTTTAAAAACACGAATTCCATAACAGGTAATAACGAAAAAAATAGAAAAAAAAGCACATCCTAAAAAAGAAAGTTTTTTTAAAGGAATACATGAAGTAAAGAATTTTTTCATTGACATTCTGATTTTGGATTTTCTCATTCTTATATGTTAAATTTAGTTTTTTTTTCTGTAAATAATAAGAGTCTTTTTATTTAAATTATAAATTTAAATAAAGTATTCTTTTGAATAAAAATTTTTGTTTCAACAAGCTTAAAAATCATTACTATAAATGAGCAAGGTAAATGCTATATCTGGAGGAAACGTGAATCAAGAGATTTTGGATGTTGCTATAAATGCAATTCGAGTAAGTCCTTTTCAACCAAGGAAATTGTTTTCTGAAGGAGATTTGAAAAAGTTGTCTCAATCAATAGCTTCAATAGGTTTATTACATCCACCTGTTGTGAGGAAAATACAAAGTAACGGAAAAGTATTGTATTATGAATTAATTTCTGGAGAACGACGTTGGAGAGCATTAAAACTACTGGGAAAAGAAAACATCCCTGTTTTGGTAGTTGATTCAAATGATGCTGTAGCGGCTGAAGCTACTTTAGTAGAGAATTTACAAAGAGTAGATTTAAATCCTATAGAAATAGCGGAAGCTCTTAAGAATTTAATAGAAGCTTTTTCTTTAACTCAAGATAAAGTAGCTATAAGAGTAGGGAAAAAAAGATCAACTGTGGCTAATTATTTAAGATTATTGAATCTTCCCGAGTCGGTTCGTTTAGCTTTATCTTCTTCTTTAATTACCATGGGTCATGCAAAAGTTATTTTGTCTTTATCTGAGACTTTTTTACAAGAGCAACTATTATCGACAATTATTAAAAAGAAGTTGAGTGTAAAAGAAAGTGAAAAAGAAGCTAATTGTTTAGTAAGAAAGAGAGAAAATCTTTCAGAAAATAGAGTCAAAAATAATTTATTTTTAGATACATCTTCTCAAGATTTTTTTATAAACAGTTTAAGTGAATATCTTAGTTTGCCTGTATCTATTAGAATGCAAGGAGAAAAAGGACATTTTTCCATTACGTTTTCAAGTCAAGAAGAATTGGAAAAAATTAAAGAAATTTTTAGTGAAAAGATAGTTTAAAGGATGCAAGAGTATTCATGATTTTTTTCCTTTTTTAGTGGAATTGGACCTTTTATACAAATGTCTTGAGCAAAAGGACAACGTCTGTAAAAAGGGCATCCAGAAGTTAAAGGTTTAGGTCTTTCTGTGTAAACTATATTTTGTTTTAAATAGCATCTAGATTGACTTTCTGGTTGATATCCTTTTGTCACAAAAGTGGGTTGAGAACTGATTAAAAGTTCTGTATAAGGATGTTTAGGATGAGAAAATACTTCTTCTGTTATTCCTGATTCAACAATCTTTCCTTTATACATAATTAGTACTCTTGAGCAAAGAAATCGAACTACAGCTAAGTCATGAGAAATAAATAAATAACTTAAGTTTAATGAATTATGTAGTTCTGAAAGAAGGTTTAAAACTTGAGCTTGAACAGATAGGTCTAAAGCAGAAACTACTTCATCGCAAATTATTAATTTTGGCTTACCTGCTATAGCTCTACCTATAGAGATTCTTTGTTGTTGTCCTCCAGAAAACTGATGAGGGTATTGCAATAAGGCAGAAGAAGGGATGCCTATTTGAGATAGTACGTAAGCAACTCTTTCTATTTGTTCTTTCTTATCTTTAACGATTTTATGATATAATAAAGGTTCTCCAATATTTTCTAAGATAGTTTTTCTAGGATTTAAAGAAGAAAAAGGATCTTGAAATACGATTTGAATATCTGTTCTTAATTTTCTTAAAGTTTGTTTACTAATATTTAAGAGATCTATGTTATTAAAAATAATAGATCCCGCAGTTGGCTCTATAAGTCTTGCAGTAGTTAAAGCAATAGAACTTTTTCCGGATCCAGATTCTCCAACTAATCCTAAAATTTCTTTTTTTCTCAAAGAAAAAGAAACATCATCAATAGCTCTTATAATTTGTTTTTGATTAGACCACCAATGTTTTCTTTTCTCATAATATTTTTTTAGGTTTTTTACTATTAATAAATCAGAATTATTCTTCATATAACCAACATCTTACTTTATGATCTATTTCAATTTCTTTTAAGCAAGGGATTTCTTGTTTACATTTATTGAAAGCCTTTGGGCAGCGAGGCTCAAAACGACATCCATTTGGAAAATTAGAGTAATGAGGAATATTTCCAGGCACAGAAAATAGTTTTTTGTTTTTTACATTGCATAAGTGAGGCTGTGCCGCAAATAAAGATTTAGTATAAGGATGTAACATATTTGTAAATAGGGTACACGTAGGAGCTTTTTCTAAGATTTGTCCTGCATATAAAACAATAATTTCATTAGCTATTTCAGAAACAACTCCCATATCATGTGAAATTAAAATAATAGCCATGTTAGTTTTTTGTTGAATATCTTTGAGTAAGGACAAAATTTGATATTGGACGCAAACATCAAGAGCAGTTGTAGGCTCATCGGCTATTAGAATATCTGGAGAACAAAGTAGAGCCATTGCTAAAGAGACTCTTTGAAGCATCCCACCAGAAAGTTGGTGAGGATATTGTTTTAAACATAGAGAAGGATTTCTGAGTTTTACTTCTTCTAAAGCTGATAAAATTTTTTCTTTAGCTAAAGAAGCTGTTGTGGGTGTATGTGTTTGAAGAACTTCCTCTAATTGATATCCGATTGTGTAAACAGGATTAAATGTTGTTAGAGGATTTTGGAAAATCATGGCAATCCGGTTTCCTCTAATTTTTTGAAGTTGTTTTTTTGAAAATTGAAGAATATTTTCTCCTTTAAATAAAATAGCTCCCGTTGGAGAAAGAAAGGGTGGAGATGGAAGTAATCGTAGAAATGAATGAGCTAAAATTGTTTTTCCTGAAGCAGATTCTCCAACAATTGCTAAAGTTTTGCCTTTTTCTAGGGTGAAAGAGAGAGGATCAACAATAACAAATTCTTTGGAATTTTTTTTAAAGGAAATTGACAGATCTTTAACTTCTAAAATAATATCATTAACCATAAATAAGTTTACAAGATTTATAAAACAAACTATTATGTAATAAAAAGCTTTTCTTATGCAAACTCTAGCTCGTTTATTTAGTTCATCTCCTTTTGCTCCTTTGCAAGCCCATATGGAAACAGTTGCTAGTTGCGTTTTTCAATTACCAAATTTATTTAATGCACTTAAAAAAGAGGATTTTACATTAGTAAGCTCTATTGGAGAAGGAATTTCTTCTCTAGAACATAAAGCGGATTGCGAAAAAAATGATATTAGGAATCATCTTCCGTCAAGTTTATTTTTGCCTATATCTCGAGCAGGCTTGTTAGAAATATTGTCTTTGCAAGATAGTATTGCAGATAAAGCCGAAGATACAGCTGTCCTTCTTTCTCTTCGAAAACTGAGTTTTAATGATCTTTTTGAAGAAATTTTTTTTAACTTTTTAAATAAAAATTTAGAAGCTTTTGATCAAGTTGCTACTATTATTAAAGATTTACATTCATTATTAGAAAGTTCTTTTGGAGGGTCTCTTGCAGATTCTGTGCGAAAACAAATTCACTGTGTTGCAACATTAGAACATGAAGCAGATGTTTTGCAAAGTATATTATTAAAAAAATTATTTAGTGATGATAATTCTTTGTTAATGGTAGAAAAAGACTTTTCTTTATGGTTAAAAGTCGTTAGAAGTATATCAAGCATTTCTAATGATTCTGAAAAATTGGCAAATCGTATTAGTATGTTATTAGAATAAAATATCTTTATGATTTCATTATTAATACTTGTTGCAGTTTGTGGTTTTTATGCTGCATGGAATATTGGGGCTAATGACGTAGCTAATGCAGTAGGAACAAGTGTAGGGTCTGGTGCTCTTACATTGAAGCAAGCTGTATTAATAGCTGCTATTTTTGAATTTTCTGGAGCTTTTCTTTTAGGAGGAAATGTAGTTAATACTATAGAAAATCGTATTGTTCAATTAGATAGTTTTTCGAACAATATGTCTTTGTATATTTATGGTATGATTTCTGCCCTATTGTCTACAAGTGTATGGCTACAAGTTGCTTCTTTTTTTGGATGGCCTGTATCGACAACTCATTCTATCATTGGAGCTGTAATTGGGTTTGGATTAGTTGTTGGAAAAGGAGCTATTATTTATTGGCATTACGTTTTGTCAATAGTTTTAAGTTGGATTATTTCTCCTATTTTAGGAGGAATAATTGCTTTTATGATTTTTAGTATTATTAGAAAAAAAGTTTTTCATAATAAAGATCCAATTCTAGCTATGGTTAAATTAACTCCAATTTTGTCATCTTGTATTTTTGTGACCCTAACAGGAGTTATTTTGATTGGTGGTTTTATGACATATCGACTCTCTTTACTATCTATGTGTTTATTATTATGCATTTTAGGTTGTCTCGCTTATTACATAGCTTTATTTTTTATAAAAAGAACAAAGAATTTAAATAAGAGTTTTTCAAATTTAGAAAAACGAATACAAGAAAAAGAAAATTACAATCAAGAACATCTTTTCATTGAAAAGATTTTTGCTTATTTTCAAATTATTATAGCTTGTTTTATGGCTTTTGCTCATGGTTCTAATGATGTAGCTAATGCTATTGCACCTGTTTCTGCTGTATTTACTTCTGTAAATAAAAGTTTTGATAATAAAGTTTTTTTTGCTTTACTTTTAGCAGGAGGTGGACTTGGTATTGTTATTGGATTAGCAACCTGGGGATGGAGAGTGATTGAAACAGTTGGATGTAAAATTACAGAATTAAATCCTTCGAGAGGTTTTTCGGCGGGATTTGGTGCTGCATTGACTATTGTCTTAGCTTCTAAATTAGGATTACCTATTTCTACTACTCATGTTATTATTGGAGCTGTTATTGGCGTAGGTTTTGCTAGGGGAACGCGAGCTATTAATTTAAATATAGTAAAAGATATATTTATTTCATGGATAGTAACTGTTCCTGCAGGTGCAATTTTATCAATATTCTTTTTCTTTATTTTAAGAGCTATTTTCGGTTATTAATTGATAATTAATGAACACATTTGGAGTCTTCTATGAAGCAAGTTTCAATTAGAGAAATTAATCTTTTTGGAAAAACTATTTTGATGCGAGTTGATTTAAATGTTCCTATGAAAGAAGGTATGATTTTAGATGATTCTCGTATTCGAGCTATATTGCCTACATTATATTATCTTTTGGAACATAATGCAAAAGTAATTTTGATGAGTCATTTGGGAAGACCTAAAGGAATTTATGATAAGAAGTATTCTTTACAACCTGTAGCAATGAGATTATCTGAATTATTGGGTCAAAATGTAACTTTAGCTCCTGATTGTATTGGAGAACAAGTACGAATAAAAATAGCAGAATTGTCTCCAAAAAGAGTTTTATTGCTAGAAAATTTACGATTTCACTTAGCAGAAGAAAATCCAGAAAAATATTTAAGTTTTTCTGAGGAATTAGCAGGTTTTGCTGATGTATATGTAAATGATGCTTTTTCTGTATCTCATAGGAAACATGCTTCTGTTTATACTGTACCGCAATTTTTTTCTAGAAATGCAGTTGCTGGTTTTCTAATGGAAAAAGAAATTACTGCTTTATCTAAACTTATTAATCATCCTAAGAAACCTTTTTATGCTATATTAGGTGGATCTAAAATTTCTTCTAAAATAGGTCTTATAGAAGCCTTACTTCCAAAGGTAGATGGATTTCTTTTAGGAGGCGGTATGGGATATACTTTTCTTAAAGCTCAAGGAATTGAAATAGGAAAATCTCTTTGTGAAGAAGGCAGTTTAGAAATAGCCAGAAATATTCTTAAAGAAGCTCGAGAAAAAGATGTTGAGATATTTCTTCCTGTGGATGTAAGAGTTGCAAAAGAATGTAAAAAAAACGTGGATAATTTTGTTTTGAATGTAACGGAAGGAATTCCTTATTATTTAGAGGGTTTAGATATAGGGCCTTTGACTGTTAATAAATATGCAAGTATTTTGCGTTTAGCTCAAAGTGTTTTTTGGAATGGACCTTTAGGAGTTTATGAAGAACCTCCCTTTAATGAAGGGTCTTTTTCTATTGCAGAAGTTATTAATTCTTTGAAAGCTTTTACTGTTGTAGGAGGCGGAGATGCTCTTGCTGTTTTAGCTATGTCAGGTATAGGAGAAAATATATCCCATATTTCTACAGGAGGAGGAGCTTCATTGGAATTTATAGAGAAAGGTAGTTTGCCTGGAATAGATATGCTTTCTCAAAAAAAATGAAATCCTTAATTCTTATTTTTAAAAGATTTAGTATTATTTTTATTATTTCATATAATTAATTTTAATTTAAAAAATTATTTTTTAAATTAAAATAAAAGTTATAGGTAATAGTTTTTGGAGTTAAAGATGAGTTTAAATCCTCATTTGGGAGATCCAGAAGAAGGAAGTTCTTGGGAGACTGTAAGTAATAGTTCTGATGATTCGGGTTTTGGTTCTTCTCAATCTTTGTTTTTTGGTGGAGGAGAACATTCTTTTGCTTTATTTAAAGAAAATTTATCAAAAATTCTCGCTTCTTCGGGAAGTTTATCTAGAGAATCTTCTTTTAAAACAAATTCTTCTTCTGCATCAAATTTAGTTAAAGAGGTATCTAATAATTTTGAAAAAGTAGAGGGGGGGGGTAATTTAGATTTTGTGCCTAGTTATGATCCTTCTGAGTTAGCTGGTAAGCATGTTCTTCTAGATCAAGGTCTTAGGAAAGCTGGAGATAAGCCACCATCATTAGCTGCAAAAGTAAAGAGTTTAGTTTCAGGTTTTTTTACACAACGAAAACAAGCTCCTTCATTTGAAGAAGGTTCTAGTTCAGGTTCTTTTAATAAGGTTAAAAAATCAAAGATAAGAAAAAGTGTTAATACTTCTTCTTCAAAAAAATCTAAGAAAACTGGAAAACAAGCCAGTGTAAGAAGAAAATCTAGTAAATCAGCAAAGTCATCATCTCCATCAATAATAGGATCTATTTTTCAACAACTTGGTTCTCGATTAAAAAAGCCTAACAAACAAAGTCCTGCTGCTTTTTTTGCTTCTCAAAAAGAACCATTTCAAGGCAAGGATATTACTTCTCCTGTTTCGCAATCTCCTCATCAGTTACAATTGGAAGATCAGTTAAAAGCTATTTGGACGAAAGTAGAAGGTGAGAATCAATCTACTTATAATTGGGTTGGAGCAGCTATACTAACAAAAAGTTTAGAACAGGCTGGAAATATTTTGATGGATTCTAAAGATAAAAGTTCTTCTCTCTCTTTAATTTTTGTGAAATTGCAAAGACAATGGGAAAGGCTTCCTCTTGATCAAGAAGCAGTTAGAGCGGTAGCTTGTTCTATTTTAGATATGGTAGTTGATCCTACTCGAAGCTTTCATGAGGTTTTAGAAGAGAATGAAGCTTCTGATCCTTTTATAAATTTAGCAGCTAAAGCAGAAGCTCAATTAAATGGACCTCAAATGAAAGCATTCATATCATCGTTGGCACAAGGGTTGTCTTTTGTTACAGCCAATGTAGCTAGTGTGTTAGTACAACAAGGAGGAGTAAATGTTTCTTTGGGAGCTGCTGCGGTTAAAGATTCTTTGAGTGCATCCTCAAGTTTACTAAAACTCAATAAGCAATCTTGGTCTAATTCTATGCAAGTTTTAGCTAACGATACATTTGGACAATAGACTAAAAAATCCATATAACTTATTTGATGTTATATTGATAATGATTATTTTTAGGAGTTTAAATGAGCGTTCCTTTTCAGATAAAGGATCTTAAGCGTCAGAATGATTATTTTTGTAATAAAGAAGAAGATTTTAGTAATTGTCCTCGTACATCTTTTGGGAAAGAAAACCATTCTTTTTTAGTTGTTTCTTTTAGAGAGAGTATTACAAGTTCTGCAAGAGAAAGTGGGTTTTCTTCTTTTTTTGGAAAAGAAAAAGAAGTTTTAGTTAATTCAGCAAAAAAGGCTTATCAAAATATTATGTCTAATGCTGTAGCTCTTACTTTTCGTCCAAGTTATGATTCTTCGCATCTAGTAGGAAAAGATGTTGTTTTAGATGCTCATATTAAACAAGAAAAAAGAGAAGGATGTTTAGCAATTTTAAAAAATATTTTGCTAAGAATATGGAATATATTAAAAAGACTTTTTCATATAGAAAAAAAAGAAAAAGCAAATCTTGCTTCAGTTAATTTTAAAGGTTATCTAAAAGAATCTCAATTAAAAGAACCCATAAGAAGAGTTCAGAAAAAATTGCCTTTGAAAAAGGTTGTAAAGTTGCAAAATTTAAGAAAAGTGAAATTGAAAAAAAGCTTTGTTTTAGACAAAAACAACTTATTAGTCTGTAGAAATCAAGAATTACTTCAACAAAATAATTTATTAGAAGTTCCTTGTTGGATTAAGGATCGAGCTCTTTTTCCTAGTAAAGTTTTAAAAGAAATGTGGATAGAATTAGAACAAAAAGACTTATCTGCTTATCAATGGTGCTCATTAACTATATTAACCCAAATTTTGAATGATTTTTCTAAATCATTAAATTTAAAGATTATGTCATTTTTTCCAGTTTCTCAAATAGGGCAAGATATGTTTTTTAAATGGAAAGAAATTCCTCAAGATTTAGAAACTATGAGAGCTATACTCTGTGCTTTATTTGAAAGTTCGAGTGAAGAAGACTTATTTTCTGAATTATTAGAAGATCATGGTGCAGAAGATAGTTTTGTTCAAATAGCTAAAGAGGCAGAAGATGTTCTATTACCGTCACAAATGATAAGATTAATTGCTTCAATAGCTAAAAATTCTTCTAGATTAACATCAATTAAAGCCAGATTTATAGCACAACAAAGAGTTTTTTGTGACATATCGCTTTCAATGGTTGAATGTGTAAGTAGATCTTTATTGTTATTATCACAATTAAAAGAACAAGATTCTCAACTATGGTCTTCTTTAATGCAAATTTTAGTTAATGATGCACTTCAAGACTAAGAATTAAATATTTAAATAATTAGTTCTTTCATTTTGAGGCGTAAGATTTAATTATTTATTAAATAAGATAATTTCTCTAATTATATTGTAAAAAAGTATGGTTTTTTTTATGAAAAACTTAATTTTTTATAGAATAATATGACAAAAAAACTAGATTTTTCAAACAGATATTGTATTAGAGAAATAGAACATATTATCAGAGATAGATCAAAAAAAATAGTATATAATAAAAAAGGTAAGTTTTTTGAAGCTATTTCTGTAAAAGATTCTCTATCTTGTGATCAAACGGATAATAAAATAATTCTTAAAGAAAAGATTCGTGAATTAGCGGGAATTATTCATCTTCGTTTAGAAGATATAAATATTATATTAAGAGCTGTACGTGATCGCATAAATAAAGAGAAGAAAAAACGGTTTTGGTTTTTTAGGAATTATTTAAAAAATTGTGATTTTATTAGTAAAAATTCTTTGGAGATATATCAATTTTTTGAAGAAGTCTTAAATCAAATTATTCAGCAATCAACGAACAAAGTCTTAAAATCTAAGGATTTGTTTTTAGAAAATAAGACACTTATTTTAAGTAATAAATTTTTGAAATTAAAAGATTTTGAATATCCTTTAAATTCTTGCGTAAAGTATCTTTCTGAAAAGGAAGAACTAGAAGTTAATACTAAAAAAACGAAGATTGTTTTCAATAATGTTGCTAGCATTCATATATTAAATAACATATCAGAAGAACTTTATTTGCTATCTCGAGATGATATTTTAATATATGAAAATTTTCGTAAAAATCTTTTGAATGAAAATTTTCCAAAAAAACCTGTTTTTTTAGAACTAGAGCATGTTGATATTTTTGAATATAGTCCTTCAATTGAAGAATTAAGTACAGATATTACGACTTTTCTTAAAGAGAATTTTTGTGATTTTTCTTTTATTTTAAAATTATTATTAAAAATTTTTTTAAGAAAAAGCAAAGAGGAGTTAACTCTGTTATCTAATAAACTCAACTCAGCAAAAATGCAATGGTTTTTACATAAAATGCAGCTCATTTCTCAGAATGAAGATACTATTTTTTTTAATATGATTGCAATTTTGTTGTCTCCAATAAAAAAAGTTTTAGAAAAACCATCTGTTTTGAAACAAGAAAAAATTAAACAAAATTTGCAAGAAGAAATAGTCTCTTTAAAAAATAGGATTATTTCTTTAAAAGCTTTATCATATTTTCATTGGGAAATCTGTATACTTAATCTTTTTGAAGAATGGATTTTTGATAATAAGGAATTGTTAAAACTGTCTTTAACTTCTTCTTTAAAAGAGAAAAAAAAAGAAAACTTTTTTTGTTTTTTAAAAGGTTTTTTTAGAAAATAAAATTAGTTTTTATATAACTGTAAAGCAAAGTATTTTATAATTTCTTTTTTTGGTCAGTTATGCTTCCTTTTCGGACTTTTCATGTATTAGAGTTAATAAAAGAATATGAGCTTAGTTTTTCTCCTTTGGATGTTTTTGTAAATAATTACTTAAAAAAACATAAAGCGATAGGATCAAAGGATAGAAAATTTATAAGAGATAAGGTATTTCTTCTCATTAGAAATCGAGGTTTATTGGATTTTTTATTAGATGAAAAGAAATTAGAAATATCTTGGAAAAATAGATATTTAGAGTTATTAGATCCAAATTTTGATTTAAGAAAAAACGATCCTAATTATCCTGAGTTTTTAAAATTAGGCTTTTCTCAAGAACTTTATGAAGTATTATATAAAGAATATGGATTGGAAGGAGTTTATGATTTTTATCAAGTAAATCAAACAGAAGCTCCTTTAACAATTCGTATAAATCCATTAAAAACTTCTAGAGATTTTTTAATGACATTGTGGAAAGATGTTTATCAATGTGTTCTTTGCAAAAAAGCTCCTTTAGGGATTAAATTTTTGAAAAAGTATCCTTTAAATCATTTACCGGAATTTAAAAAAGGTTTTTTTGAAATACAAGATGAGTCGTCTCAGCAAACAATTTCTGTAATTAATTTTTCAAAACAAGATAAAGTTTTGGATTTTTGCGCTGGATCAGGAGGAAAAAGTCTTGCCTTTTCTCATTTAGTGAATAAAGTATATTTGTTTGATATAAGAACAAATATTTTAAAAAAAGCTAGGCAACGATTTCAAAAAGCAGAAATTAAGAATTATGAAATTTTTTTTTCTTTAAAAAACATGAAAAATTTTGAAAAATTTTTTGATGTAGTTATTATTGATGCTCCTTGTTCTGGAACAGGAACATTTCGTAGGAACCCAGAAAAAATTTGGAATTTTAGTATAAAGGAATTAAACAGGTTAATTCTTTTACAAAGAAAAATTGTTAAAAAAGCTTTAACATTTTTAAAACCAAAGGGGAAGCTAATTTATATAACATGTTCTATTTTATTAAAAGAAAATGAAGAGCAGATTGCTTTTTTTGAAAAAAATTATGGATTAGAAGTAAACAGCGAGGTTCTGAAAATATGGCCTAAAAAGCAAGAGGGAGATGGATTTTTTTCGGTATGTTTAGTAAATAAAAATTGCTAATTTTTAATGATAAAATGATTTTTTAGGTTTCGTAAAAGATTTAAATGATTTTCTTATGAAGAAAAGAAGCAAACAACTTATCAATAAAAATAAAGTTCTTTTTTTACTAAAAATTGACTGCATCTTATCCCATATTTTATAGATGGTCTTTTTTTCTAAATCTACATCTGCAAATAATGAAATTTCTTTTAAAATAATTTTTTTAGAATTGATTAAAAAAACCTTACCTATATATGTTTTTTGTTTTATAGGAAGAGGTGGAATTTCCCATTGAAAGTCCAGCTTTAAAGAGTCCGTTTTTTCTGAAGGATAAAAGTCAAAGAAAATTCCTTCTTTGAGAGTAACAGAGAGTCTTTTTTTTGCTTTAGGTATTTTAATAGCTAAGCTTGATGCTTGTGGTAAAAAATATTGTCGTAATTTTTTTTCGGAAAATGCCTGCTCAAACATTTGAATAATATCTTCATATATTTGATTTCCATTGCCTTTATATCCAGTAGCAACTGCGATAAGCTTTCGATCATCAAACTCAGCAGCAGCAACTAAATTTTTTCCGGCATCTTTAGTAAATCCTGTTTTGATTCCAATGGCTTTTGGGTAATAATAAGGACTATTTTTTTGTAAAAGCTTATTAGTTTGAGTAAAAATTCTTTCTGTTTCTAAATTTGTACAACTAGTTTTATATTTTGTTGTAAGAAAAATTTTTTTTAATAAAGGATCTTGCAATGCTTCTTTGGCCATTAGAGCTAGATCATAGGCAGTAGTAACATGTTCAGGATGGTGTAATCCATGAGGATTATTGAAATGAGTTTGTTTACATCCTAACGAGGATAAAAAATTATTTAATTCTTTCATGAATTCTGGAATAGAACCTGTTGTAAAATAAGCTAAACTATTAGAAGCATCATTTCCAGAAGCAACAATCATTCCATAAAGTAAGTCAATAAATGGAATTTCTTCTTTAGTTTTTACTCCTATTAAAGAACTATCGGTTTCTAACCAATAAGGAGGACTTCGATACAAAGATTGTTTTTTTGTTTGAGGAGAAATAGAAAGTAAAGCATCTTTATGAATTGTGACTATTTCATTTAGTAAATGGTTATATTTTTGACTTAGAAATAAGGCTGTGGCCAATTTTGTTGTACTAGCTGGATAAATTTGACAGTGAGCATTTTTTTCAAATAATATTTGCCCTGTATGGGCATTCATAAGAAGAGCTGATTCTCCTCGGATATTAAAAGATAGTACTGCAAAAACATGTATAGGTAAAGAAATTAAGAAAAAAGATAATAATTTCAGCATTCAATAACAAGCTCTTAAATGATATAGTGTTTTATAATTAAAAATTTTTTATTTTTAAAGATAAGATATTGTAAAAACCCTCTCTTTTATAATAACATTCATCAACACAATCTTTCATAAGGAAAATTCCTAGTCCTCCAGGTTCTCTATTTTCTAAAGGTATTGTTTTTTGTAAGTCTATATTACTTGTTATAGGATTAAAATATATGCCTTTGTCTTTAATTAAAACTTCAAAAAGTGAATCTTCTTTTTGGATACATTTAATTAGAATATAAAGACTATCTTTATCTAATTTTCCATGTTGGATGATATTTGTTATGGCTTCTTCGCTAGCTAATTCTATTTTTTTTATTTTTTCTGTAGATAAATTACATTTTTTAGCATTAGTTTTGATAAAATCTAACATTGAATAGAGAGCAGCTAAATTTGCAGAGAAAGCCCGCCATTTAGTATTAATAAATTTCATAAGATATAATTCTTCCTATAGTTGAACCTAGTTTTTCAAATAGTACAGTTTCTGCTATATTTTTAGCTTCGTCATACATATTCATTTGTCCTAGTGAAAAATTGTGTGTACTGGTTTTTGCTAAATCAGGTTCAAAATCAAAAGAAGTATCTTCTTGACAAAGTGTTTTTAGTATAATTTGATTGTGTTGGTTTTTTAGAAGTACTTTAGCTTTAATGGAAAGACGACCTTCATTAGATACAAGAAAAATATCTTTTTTGGGTGTTGGTTTTTCTGTAGGAGAGTAAGAAAACCCTATATTTTCAGAGTTATAATCTACCAAAGAAATGCATAACTGGTGTGTAGAACAATTATTAGCTAAAGAAGTTAATATATTGTATTGAGCTAAAGAGCGAATGATTGCGGAACGAATAGTGTCCAAGTTATCATTTTCTATTTCTGGAATATGGATTATTAAGGCAGTTTTATTAATAGAAGAAGGTAACTGATAAGAACAACTTGTTAAGCAGAAAGAAAAGAAATAAAATAATAGAAAATTAATCCTATTCATTTTTGGTTTTAATGGATTGTAGCTGCTTTTTACTATCTTGGGCTGCTTTAGTATTTGGATAATTGCGAATGCTGGTTTCAAAATAAATTTTAGCAGCTTCTTTTTTCTTTTTCTTTTGGTAAAAAATGCCTGTTTTAAAAAGATTAGAAGCGTAATGTTCTTTCATTTTATTAATATTTGCTTCAATAGGATTAAGTTCTTCACAAATAGAAAATCTTGTAGTAGCTAATTCCTGATTAAGAAGGGCTAAAGAAAGATAATTAGTATTTTGAGCTTCTGATAAACTTTGTTTTAAATAAATTTCAGAAATTTCAATAAAAGAACTTAAACAAAGAGGATGTTGAGGAAATTGTTTAGTAAAATCTTGAAAAGTTTTTAAGGCTTCATCTAGAGATTTCTTTTTCTTTAACAATAACGCTTTAGAAAATAAAGCTTTAGCAGCCAAATTTTTATCACCTACGATAGAGCATACTTCATCATAAATTTTGTAAGCATCAGAAGTTGAGTTTTCTATACGAGGAAGTCCTTCTAATCCATTAAGATGCTTGCGGTATCCTTGAGCATATTTTTCTGCAATACTGTATTTTAAATTTAAAGTAAGTTGAAAGTTTTCTTTATTAGGAGATTGCGTTAAATATTCAGATAGAGAAGCATTTGCTAAATCATATTGATTTAATAGAAAAAAACATTGACCAATAGCTAATAAAGAATCTTGATAGTGAACACTATTTTTAAAATGATGTGTAATCATAAGAAAACAGGGCAAAGCTTTTTGATATTTTTTTTCTTTTAGCCATTGCATTCCAGAGTTAAAGTACTGGCTATCTGTTTTTTTGGGTTGAAATTTGTTAGAAGACCAATAATTTTTGAAAGTTTGATATGGGAAAGCTTCTAAATTAAAAGAAAACAAAGAAAAAAAAGATAGAAATGTAAATATAAATCTATACACGTTAATTTCTTATAAAAACATATTAAAGAATTCATATTAACAGACTCTTTATTTTGTAAAAATATCTTTTTTATCATTAATTGATTTTTTATCTTGGATTGCTAATATAAAAATTATCTTAAAAAAATATATTATTGAGCAGATGAAAAAATTTTTTTTAATAATCTTTGTTTCCTTAGGATTATTTAGTACTCTTGCTTATCTTTATGAAACAGTTCCTGCTGTTCGTTCTTTTGTAAAAAGTAGTGTAAAAAAGGCTTCTACATCTACTCTTAAGACTAAAAAATTGATTAGGAAAGGATTGGCTTTTAATAAAATTTCTACTCTTGAAGCTAATTTTTTTCCTGAAGAAATTATTAGAACAAATAAAGAATTGCTTATTGCTTGTACTCATGGAACATTGTCGACTCCTCAGCTTATGTTTTTTCCTTACTTGTTGTTAGATGTAAAGTTTTCTCAGGGAGGTATTTTTAAATCCGATACTAATGAAGGTTTTGTTTTGTGGAGTTTAGTTGATGGAGAAATGGTATTAGATACATCTACGTGGGAACGTTCTAAAGGTTTTGAAGACTGTTTGATATTTTCTGCAAATAAAGAAAATTTTAAAATTTTAAAGACTCTTTCTTTTTTAGGAGGAGTTGCTTCTAGAGAAAATTTATATTCTATATTAGGAGAATCAAAAAAGAAAGTCGATGCTTGGATTAGTGATTGTTGTTATAAAAATTTAGTTACAACTAATGGAAGTAAAGTAAGATTACATTTTAAACATCCTAAACTGGAAATAAGACCTTATACTGAATTTAAACATCCTATAGTGTCTTATAAAATACCGAAAAATATAAAAATTAAACATCAAGAATATTCGCCTGCTCAAGTTAAGGAAATAGCATATTTAGCTTTTGGCCCTGATTTTGTCATTAGAAGAGAAAAAAAAATTTTTATTCCCGTATATGAGTTAACAATAGTTAATCCAGATGGTTCTATTTGGGTAAGTTATTGGAATGCTATAAATAATAAACGGTTAGACATTAGTTAAGGAATAATTAATACTGGGAAAAAGAGATGTAAGTTCTTCAAAAAATGTGTTTGTTGTATCAACTGTCAAATTATTTCCAACGTGGATAATTCCTAAATGATTACCTTTAAGTGTAAAGGATAACTTTATTGAAGTAGGACCTCTTTGTTGTTCAAAAAATGATTTAAGTTTTAAGATATGTGAAAATTTTATTTTTTCGGTATTAAGAGTAATTTCAAGTAATGGCTTTTGTTTAATAGGTTTTTTTGTGGACATTTTTTTTCCTGCCATATGTTTTTTTTCATCTAATTGAAGAAAAGGAGAATTGGCTAATTTAATTTTAACTTTATCATATATTTCATCACATTTAATTAAGGTTTCTTCATTTATAGTTGTAAGGTTTTCCATCCACTTACAAGATAATTTTAATTGTTGCTCTCTTTTATCTATAACTAAAATAGCATAAACTAATTGATTCTCTTCTAATAAACTGGAATATTTTGAAAAAAGTTCGGGCCAAATGGGCAACTCATAAAAATCAACGCCGTCACTAATTCTAAGTATTGCAAATTTTCTTTGATCTCGAGAAGACAACTTAATGATAACGTTATCTATAATAAAGGCAACTCTTACTACTGATCCATGAGGCATTGTTGGAAATAAAGAAAAAGATACACAAGATAAACGCGTTAAAATAGTTTTATAACTATCTAATGGATGCTCTGTTAGATAAACTCCTAAGAGTTCCTTTTCTTTTTGGAAGAGTTCTTTATTTGTACGATTAATGATTTTTTCAGGAATAGATGTCATAGGAATATTTTGAATATCATTATCTTTAATTAAGGGAAAAAAAGTTAGAATTCCGGAAGCAGCTTCCTGTTGGTCTGCAAGTACTCTATCATAAATTGAATTAAAAATAGTTCTTAATTTATCTCTTGTTTTTCCTGTATAATTAAAACATCCTGCATCGATTAAACTTTCAATAATTTTTTTTCCTATTTTTTTTAATTGAATTCTTTGAACAAAATCGTAAAAATCTTTAAAAAAACCATTTTTTTTACGTTCTTCAATAATACTTTCAACGATACCATGACCAATACCCTTAATACAAGTCATAGCAAATCTAATGCCTGCGTCTGTTGGAAAAAAACAAGCTTCTGATTCGTTGATATCTGGAGGTAAGATAGGAATATTTAAAGTTGTTGATTCATGAATAATTTTTGCTACTTTGTCAATATCATTTTGATCACATGTAAGTAAAGCTGCTAACCATTCTTTGCAATAATTTGCTTTTAAAAATGCTGTTATGTAAGTAATTAATCCGTATGCAGCAGCATGAGATTTATTAAAGCCATAAGAGGCAAATTTTTCCATTTTATCAAATATAGCAGTAGACAACTCTCTACTAATTTTATTTTCTAAAGCTCGATTACAAAATTTTTCTCGTTCTTTTTTCATTTGTTCCGAGTCTTTTTTTCCCATAGCTCTGCGTAAAACGTCTCCTTCTCCAAGGGAGTAGTTAGCCATTGTTTGTGCTATTTGCATAACTTGTTCTTGATAAACCATGATACCATATGTCTCTTTAAGAATATTTTCCATTAAAGGATGATCATATTCTATAATTTCTCGCCCATGTTTTCTGTTTATAAAAGTTGGAATCATGTCCATAGGTCCTGGACGATATAGAGCACCAATAGCTATAATTTCTTCAAATTTATCTGGTAATAACTGCCTAGACAACTCTTGCATTCCTGATGATTCCATTTGAAATACACCCAAAGTCCTTCCTTGTTGTAATAGTTCAAATGTTTTAATATCATCTAATGGACAGTTCATCCAGTCTAAAAAATTACCTGTACGTTGTTCAATAAATTTAACAGCAAGATGGATAGTTGTAAGTGTTTTTAATCCGAGAAAATCCATTTTTAGCATACCAACCATTTCTACTGGTTTCATGGAATATTGAGTAGTTCTCATAGATGTTTCTTTAGGCATGCATATTGGAATTCTTTCCATTAAAGGATCTCCACAAATAATGATTCCTGCAGCATGAACACCTGTATTTCTAATAGATCCTTCTAATTTTAAGGCTAAATCAATTACAGTTTTAGCATCATCATTTGTGCTATAAATATTTTGAAGGTCTGAATCAATTTCTAGGGCTTTTTTTAAGGAAAGAATTTGATCAGGAATATACTTGGTAATTAAATTTACTTGAGAAAGAGGGACGTTTAAAACTCGACCAACGTCTTTAACAGCCATTTTAGCTTTCATAGTGCCAAAAGTAATAATTTGAGCTACATTAGCTGCTCCATATTTTTGTATTGTATAATTAATGACGCGTTCCCTTCCTTCCATACAGATGTCTATATCAATATCGGGATAAGACAATCTTTCTGGATTAATAAAACGTTCAAAGAATAAGTCAAAACGAAGTGGTTCTACATTTGTAATATTAATTAAAAACAATATAACAGATCCGGCTCCTGAACCCCTTCCAGGTCCAATAGGAATATTTTGACTTTTAGCCCAGTTGATAATATCCCAAACGATTAAAAGATAATCAGTCATTCCTTTGGAAATGATTATATCTAGTTCCCAATTTAAGCGATTGTTAATTAGAGTAATAGGATCTTCATTAGGAAATTTTTGAGCGAGTTCCTCGAGTCGTTTTTGAGTGTATTTTTGCTTAAGTCCTTCTTGACAAAGCTGTTTCAGATATTCAGAAGAAGCATTATAACGTTCTTGTTCATTAGATAGCTTATTAGTATCAAATCCTGGAGGGATATAAATAGGATAATGTTTTAAAGAAAAATCAAAAGAGACTAGACATTTTTCAGCAACTTCTAATGTTGTACTAATTGCTTCTGGGTAATCAGCAAAAAGTTGGTTCATTTCTTCTGGGGATTTAAAGTAAAATTCTCTACTTTTATAAATTTTTCTTTTTGGATTTGGGACATATGTATTATTTGTAGCTATACGTAATGTTTCTCCAGATTGAATATTTAATAAGATTTCATGACATAACCAGTCTTCTTTTTTGAGATAATGGATATCATTAGTAGCGACGTATTTTATTTGATATCTTTTTGCTATTTTAAACAGAGCTTCATTAACAATATTTTGTTTTTCACTAAAAAGAGAATACTCTTGACGAACCCATTCTTCTGAAATGGAATTTAATGTTTCTTCTGATACGGGATGCTTTTGAATTTCTAAATAAAAATCATCTTTAAATATTTCTTTGAACCATAGAGTTTCTTTAATTAATGCATCTTCTGAAATTAAAGCATTATGACCAATCGAACTGAATAAAGATCCAGATAAGCAAATAAGACCTTCACTATATTGTTCTAATAATTTTTTATCTATTCTTGGATAGTAATAAAATCCCTCTAGAAAGCCTAAAGAAGATAAATGACAGAGATTTCTATATCCTAGAGAATTTTTACATAGTAAGACAATATGATAAGCTTTAACAGAATTTTTATCTTTTTTCTTTTCAAATCTAGATCCGGGAGCGAGATAAAGTTCTGCTCCAAGAATTGGGTGAATATTTTGAGATTTACATTCTTTGTAAAAATCAATAGCACCATACATATTTCCATGGTCTGTTAAAGCTAAAGAAGGAATTTTATATTCTTTAGCTTGTTTTACAAGGTCAAAAATTGAGATAGATGCGTCTAAAATAGAATATTGGGAATGGCAATGTAAAGGAATCCATGTCATATATAAATAATTTACTTTGTTTTAGATAGTGAAATTGGTTTCGCATTCCATGTTGGGAGAAATAAAAGAATAGAAATAATTCCACAAATACTTAATGTGATAAAATAACCTTTCCACCCCCAATCTTGAGCAATTTTTCCTAAAGGATAACCTGCAGCAGCAGCGCCAAAATATGCAAACCATCCCGCAAAGCCACTAGCTGTTCCAGCAGCTTTTTTGTGAGCTAATTCAGCAGCAGCTAACCCTATTAACATTTGTGGTCCGAATAAGAAAAAGCCTATAAAGAAGAGGAGTGTTCCATCTACAAAGATACTAGTATTAGAATAAAGGGAAAAAATAATGATGGAAATTAACATTCCTAAAGAAAATAGTACGTTAGCAGGACCTCTCTTCCCTCCGGAAATCTTATCTGATAACCATCCTGCGGCTAGCATTCCAAAGAGACCTCCTAACTCGAAGATGGATACACATAAATTTGCTTTTAAAACAGTATATTGTTTTGTTTCTATTAGAAAAAGAGCACTCCAATCGTTAATTGCCATTCGAATAACATAAATAAAGAAAGAAGCTATAGCTAATAACCAAATCCATTTATTAGTTAAAACATGATCCCAAAGAATTTGTTTAGTAGATAATTCTTTTTCTTCTTCTTCTTGATTAGAATTTTTTTGTATGTCGGTAGTTGGATAGTCGTTTTTAAACTTTTCTATTGGAGGTAATCCTAAAGATTGAGGAGTATCTCTTAACCTGTTTATTAAAATAATCCCCATACCAATACATAAAATTCCTGGCAAATACATGGCTCCTCTCCACCCAAAGAATTGGATTGCATAGGCCATAATAATTGGAATTAGGAAACCTCCAATATTATGAGAAGTACTCCAAAAACTCCACCAAACTCCTCTTTCAGATTGTGAATACCAGTGTGTTAGCAGTCTTGCGCAAGGAGGCCATCCCCATCCTTGAAACCAACCATTTATTCCCCAGAATATTGCAAATAACCACAAAGATGAAGACATTCCAAAAAAGATGTTTGTTAAGCCTGTAATGATTAGTCCTAAAGACATAAAATATCTAGGATTAGATTGGTCGGACATGATTCCGCTAACAAATTTACTAATTCCATAAGTAATGTAGAGAATGCTTCCTAGAAAGCCCAATTCAGCTTTGTCAAAACCTAAATTGGACATTAGAGCAGGCATAGCAAAAGTAAAGCTTTTTCTAGTAAAATAATAAAAAATATAACCAATAAACATCGAATAAAAAATCCGAATACGCCAGTAGTTATATTTTTTTTTGATAATGATGGGATTAGTAATTTCTTTAATATGAGGAGCAGGTTTTAGAAAGTCAGGTAATATATTCATCAATAAAACCATTATGCAATTAAATGTTTTAAGTCATCGTAGCATATAGGGCTATAAAAATCATCAATCTTTCTAATCAAGATATTGTACAAGAAGGATATTTGTGATATAAATAGCTCCTTATGAGAATTATGTTTTTACTTATGTTTTTTTTGAAAAAAAGATTCATTGTTTACTTATTATTAACGATTGGTTTGTATAGTTTTTATAATATGTTTATAAAAATTAATTGTTATTTATCATATTTGAAATATATGGAAAAAGATGTACAAAAAAAGAATTTGGATCAGCAAATAATAGAACCTTTATTTTTAGATCAATCTATTAAGCATTTAGTTTAATCTTCTTTTGCTCTTAATTTCTTATTTTTTTATTCTACGTTTTCTAAAAAAAATGATTATTATGAAAAGTTCTTTAGTTAAAGGTGTTTTTGATGTTTTCCCTTTTGCTTATAAAGGAGATAATCCTTGGCAAAGTGTAGAATATTGGGTTTATTTGGAAAAAGTTATAAGAAAAATTTGTCAGTTAAATGGTTTTTTTGAGATTAGAACTCCTAACTTTGAGTATTCAAAATTGTTTAATTCTTTAGGGGAATACAGTGATGTAGTTTCAAAAGAAATGTATACTTTTTTGGATAAAAAAGGAAGATCATTAACTTTAAGACCAGAGGGAACAGCACCTGTTATACGAGCTTTTGTTCAACATAAGTTGTATGAAAAAAGCAAAAATTCTAAGTTATTTTATATACTTCCAATGTTTCGGTATGAGCGACAGCAAAATGGACGTTACCGACAACATCATCAGTTTGGAGCAGAGGTGATAGGAGAAAAGAATCCTTATAAAGATGCAGAGCTAATTTTAATGCTTCATCAATTATATCGGTCTTTAAATATAGAACATGTTTATTTTGAGCTTAATTGCTTAGGAGATTTAGAAACTAGGGAAAATTATGTAAAAAAATTAAAACAATTTTTTCAATCACATTTTTCTGAATTGTCTTCCTTAAGTCAGGACAGGCTGTGTCATAATCCGTTGAGAATTCTTGATTCAAAAGAAAAAGAGGATAAGGAAATTATTAAAGAAGCGCCTTCAATTTTCCCTTTTCTAAAAGAAGAAGCATTGGAATATTTTGAAAAAGTTCTGAAAATATTAAAATCTAATAATGTTATTTGTTTTAAAAATGATCATTTAGTAAGAGGACTTGATTATTATACAGATCTTGTTTTTGAGGTAAATGTTAAAAAAAATTCTCAGACTTCTCTTGCTTTGGGAGGAGGAGGTAGATATGACGGTTTAGTTTCTCATTTGGGAGGACCTAAATTATCAGCTTGTGGTTTTGGAACTGGTTTGGAAAGAATTATTCAATGTATAATCCAACAGAATAAAGAACCCCAAATTACTCATCCTATTTGTTTAAGGTTTCTTCCATTAGGAGTTACAGCTCAAGAGAAAAGTCTTATGTTAAAACAATCTTTAGTTCAAGAAAACATTCCTGTAGAAGTTGATTGGTCGGGTAAAGGATTGAAGTTTATGTTGAGTGAAGCTTCCAAAGATAATATTCCTTTTGTTTGTATTTTGGGAGATGAAGAATTGAAGACGGGTCAATTAACAATAAAAAATATGAGAGAACATGAAATAATAAAATGTTCGGAAGAAGAATTAAAAAAAAGGTTAGTTGTTTATGAAATATAGAACGCATTCTTGTGGAGAACTTTCTTTGTTCCATGAAGGACAGAATGTAAAATTATCTGGATGGGTTCATCGTTATAGAGATCATGGTGGAGTTATTTTTATAGATCTTAGAGATCGTTTTGGTATTACACAAATTGTTTGTCGTTCTGAAGAGAATAGTGAATTATTGTATAACATGTCAGAATTGCGTTCTGAATGGGTTATTTCTGTAGAAGGTGTGGTTTGTAGACGATCTTTTGGTATGGAAAATAATAAAATTTCAACAGGAGAAATAGAAGTTAATGTTGAAAATTTGTGGGTTTTATCAAAAGCTAAGGTGCCTCCTTTTTCAATTTGTGATGAACAAATACATGTAAATGAGGATTTACGATTACGTTATCGTTATCTAGATATGCGTCGAGGAGAGTTATTAAATAATCTTTTAATTAGACATCAGCTTGTATTATCTATTCGAAATTTTTTGGATTCTCAAGGTTTTACAGAAGTAGTTACTCCTGTTTTAGGAAAATCTACGCCAGAAGGAGCTAGAGATTATTTAGTCCCATCTAGAATATATCCTGGGCAGTTTTATGCTTTGCCTCAGTCGCCTCAGTTATTTAAGCAATTATTAATGATAGGAGGATTGGATAAATATTTTCAAATAGCAACTTGTTTTAGAGATGAAGATTTGAGAGCTGATCGACAACCTGAATTTTCTCAAATTGATATAGAATTAAGTTTTGTTAATAGTGATTTTTTATTTGATTTAGTTGAAAATTTAGTAAAAAATATTTTTGAAAAAATGAAACTTAAAATTAATATTCCTTTTCAAAAAATGACTTACGATTTTGCTGTTGAAAATTATGGTACGGATAAACCAGATTTGCGATTTGATTTATTATTAAAAGATTGTTCTGAGATTGCAAAAAAATTTACTTTTTCTGTATTTCTAAGCCAAATAGCTAATGGAGGGGTTGTTAAAGGATTTAAAATTCCTCAAGGAGCCAATATATCACGCAAAAAAATAGATGAGTATACAAATTTTGTAAAAAATTTTGGTGCTCAAGGTTTAGTATGGTTACGTTGGCAAAACAATGAGATCTCTTCGAATGTTACTAAGTTTGCAACGGAAGAAATTTTTAAAGAAATCCAGCAATTTTTTGAAGTAAATGATGGAGATGCTGTATTTTTAATTGCATCCCAAGTTAAAATAGTACATCAAGCACTAGATAATTTACGGAGGTTAGTAGCTAAAGAAAGACAATTATATGATAGCAATGATTATAAATTTGTTTGGATTACGGAATTTCCTTTGTTTAGTTTGAATGAAAATGAAATTGTTTCGGAACATCATCCTTTTACAGCGCCTTGTGAGGAAGATTTGGATTTATTAGAGTTAGATCCTTTGAAAGTTCGTTCTTCTAGTTATGATTTAGTCTTAAATGGTTTTGAAATTGCTTCTGGATCAGAGAGAATTTATAATAATATGTTGCAAAAACGTATTTTTTCTATTCTTGGCTTGTCCGATACTGATATAAAAGAAAAATTTGGTTTTTTTGTTGAAGCTTTGCAGTATGGAACTCCTCCACATTTGGGTATTGCTTTAGGATTAGATCGTTTGATCATGATTTTAACAAATACAACTAGTATTCGAGATGTAATAGCTTTTCCAAAAACGCAAAAAGCTGCAGATGTTATGACTGGAGCACCGGATGTTGTTTTAGAACAACAATTAAAAGATTTAAGTATTAATGTGAGGAACATATGAAAAAAAGAACTCTAACTGTTGTTTGTTTATTTCTTTTTTTTAGCTTATCACTAACTTCTTGTTCTCAGCAAGAGGTAGTGAAAGAAATAAAAAATGAAGAAACTTCAGCTATACCTTCTCTAGAAGACACTCTTGAAAACAGTGAAACCGAAGAAGTAGTAGAAGATTCTTTAAATACATCTGAACAATTAGAAACAGAAACAGAAGTTGAAGAAGTTAAGCCTGAAGACCTTCAAGAAATTTCATATGCATTTGGTCATTTATTGGTACAACAGTTAAAAAGGGTTAATGTTCAATTTGATATTGCTTATATTGTTCAAGGAATGGAAGCCGGATTAGCAGGACAGCCTGCTCCTTTAACGGAAGAAGAATATGAAGAAAAGATGAATAAAATTCATGAGATTAGTTTTCGGCGTGCTGCAGCTAATAATTTGGTAGAAGCAGAAGAATTTTTAGAAAATAACAAACATAATGAAAATGTAATTGTTCTTTCAGAAAATAAATTGCAATATAAGATTATTCAGAATGGAGACGGCGAAGAAGTTTCTTTAGATTCCACTCCACGTATTTACTTTAAAGGAACTTTGTTAAATGGAGAAGTGTTTGGTTCTTCAGATAAGTTTCCAGAACCTGTAACCTTAGCTTTATGTCGAACTATTCCTGGAGTTTCTCAAGGAATGTTAGGAATGAAAGTAGGAGAAAAACGAATTTTATATATTCATCCTGAGTTAGGGTATGGAGATGCGGATGGAATTCCTATCCCTCCAAATTCTTTACTTATTTTTGAAGTAGAGGTAGTTTCTATTCTAGATCAAGAAAATCAAGTATCTACGAATATTGATAGAGAAGTAGAAAATTCTGAATCTTTAAAAGAAGAAGTTAGTTAGAGAATAAGAGGAGAAATAGCTCTTGTGGTGAAGGTTATTTTATATCGTCCTGATATTCCGCAAAATACAGGAAATATAGCAAGAACATGTGTAGCCACTGGAGCTCATCTTATCCTTGTTCGTCCTTTAGGTTTTTCTTTATCTGATAAGTATATTAAGCGTTCAGGAATGGATTACTGGCCGACAGTTAAACTTAGTATTTTAGATGATTTGGATAAGTTTTTAGAAGAAGAACAATCTAGGGAAGATGTTTTTTTTATTTCTACAAAGGGCAGAAAGACTTATTCTGATTGTATTTTTTCTAAGTCAAGCTGTCTGATTTTTGGATCAGAATCTCAGGGGTTAGATCAAAAATATTATGATTTTTGGGAAGATCGTTTAATAAGAATACCAATGTTGCCTAACATTCGTTCTTTGAATTTAGCTACTAGCGTTGGAATTGTTCTTTACGAAGTAGTCAGGCAAACAGAGCTAATAACTTAATTATAGATGTTCTTGAATCATAGCAAGTAAAAAATCCTTATCTTTGAGACCTACAGTTTTTTTTGCTTCTTTGCCATCTTTTAAAAGCACTAAAGTTGGAATAGAAGAAACTTCGTATTTTTGAGCTGTTTCAGGGCTTTCATCGATATTTACTTTAAAAATTGAGACCCCAGAAATTTCATTAGCTAATTCTTCAATAATGGGTGTTAACATACGACAAGGACCACACCATTCTGCAAAAAAATCTACTAAAACAAGGCCCTTTTCTACGTTAGATGCAAAATTATCATCATTTAAAATTTTTACCATAAATTGTTTACTCCAAATTATTTTTTACATTTTTTGCGATCAAGAAGACTCGAACTTCCAACAGATAATCTGACTAGAACCTGAATCTAGCGCGTCTACCATTTCCGCCATGATCGCATAAACTAGGAGTTTAAAATAGATATTAGAAAAAAACAATAGACTTCGTACCGGGTTTATTTAAAAGTAAATATGATAGGTAGTTATAGTGAAGATTATTGCTAACTAAATGCTTTTTAGTTACACTTGTTTATTTCATTGTTAGATCAAGGATTGGGATGAATATTTCTGCAGATCTGAAAAAAAAGTTATTGAAATTTTTGAAAACTCAGAAAAACCCGGAATTACTTTCTGCTTATTTGTTTTGCGTAGAACAAAGTTTAAAATTGAATCCGGTTGTTTTTGTTAAAAATAAAATTGTTTATCAAACTCCAGAAGATGCTGTTCAGAAATTAGAATCTGAAGGAAAAATTTGGCGAGAAACAGAAATTAAAATAGGAATAGGCAAGCCTACAGTCAATGAAGACACTAAACGTATTTACATTTGTCCTTTTACAGGAAAGGTATTTGCAGATAATGTTTATGCTAATCCTTTAGATGCTATCTATGATTGGTTATCTAAATGTAAAGAGAATACAGAACGACAGGCTGGTGTTCCTGTAAAAAGGTTTTTAGTCTCTGATGATAAAGCAGTAATTAGAAATTATATGCAACCTGTTAAAGAACCTATAGTTAAGACTGTTTTTTCTTCTGTTATTTCAGGAAGACTTTTTGATAGTAGAGAATTTATTATAGAAGAATTTAAGAAAAATTATTTGAAATCTATGACCCTCGTTGAGGTTCAAAATCAAAATCGTTTTCAATTAGAAGATTCTTTCCTTATTTTGTTACAAGGTTTTCTTTTAGAAGAAAAAATTTCAGCTTTTGTTGAAGCTTTAGCAGAAGATTCAGCTTTTTACAATTATATTAGTAAATGGGTCGATATTACGGAATAACAATTTCTTCTGAAGAAACAATAGAATTGGGAAGAAAAATAGGAAATTTGCTTTTCCCTGGGGATTTTGTTTTTTGTTTGGGAGAGTTAGGAGTAGGAAAAACGGAATTAATTCGAGGCATAGTTCAAGGAGTTTGTGGGAAAGAAGTTTTACATTTTGTATCTAGTCCTTCATTTAATTATGTAAATGTGTATCAAGTTGGTGAAAAAATTGTTCATCACTTTGATTTATATAGAGTAGAAAATATTCAACAATTATCCCATTTGGGTTTAGAAGAAATGCTTTCTTTGGATTCAGTTTGTTGTATTGAGTGGCCTCAATTGCTTTGCGATATTGTAAAAGAAAATATTTTACGGATAGAATTGTTTTTTTGTCATGATTTTTCAAGAAAGATTGTGATAGATACACACTCATTTAGAAAAAATGCAGATCTAAGTCACATGTTTGAGATGGAAAAATGAAAAATATTGTTTTTACTTGTTTAGACTGTGAAATGACGGGTCTTGATATAGAAAATGATCGTATTATAGAAATTGCTGCAGTAAAATTTACTCTTGAAAGAGAGTTAAATTCGTTTGAAACTTTAGTTAATCCAGGTAAGGCTATTTCTTTAGAATCTAAAAAAATTCATCATATTTCTGATGAAATGTTAGAAGGAAAACCTTTAATTAAAGACATACTTCCCAAGCTATCTGAATTTATAGGAAAAGATCCTATTATTGTTGGTCATAGTGTGAGTTGTGACTTAGATATGTTAATGCAGGAAGGAAAAAGAGTTGATCAACCATTTACAACAAATAATTACACTATTATAGATACTTTACGTTTAGCTAAAGATTATGGAAATAGTCCGAATAATTCTTTAGAGTCTTTGTCATTACATTTTAATGTTCCTTTATTTGGAAGTCATAGGGCAATGAATGATGTTAGAGCTAATATTGGTGTTTTTAAACATTTAATTAAGAGGTATAAAAATTTAAATCATATTTTAGAAGTTTTATCTAAACCCATTAGAATAAAGCAAATGCCTTTAGGTAAACATAAGGGGAGGGCTTTTTCAGAAATACCATTATCTTATCTTCAGTGGGCTAAGAAGATGGATTTTGATGAAGATCTTTTATTTTCTATTCGACAAGAGTTAAAAAATAGGCAAAAAGGAACAAGTTTTACTCAATCAGGTAATCCTTTTTTTGATTTATGATAAAATTGATTGAAAATTCATAAAAGCCTTTCTATAACTAGAAATTTTTAAGTTATTATTAAAAAGGATAAACGTGAGAAAGAAAAAAACAGTTGTAGAAAGTGCTATTAGTGATTATGTATATAAAATTTTCCCTAATGATTTAAATTCCAATAATACAGTTTTTGGAGGTTTAGTTTTAAGCCTTTTAGATAGATTGTCATTAGTTGTAGCAGAAAGGCATTGTGAAAATGTGTGTGTAACAGCATTTATAGATGCTTTAAGTTTTTATCAACCTGCTTACATGGGTGAGTTTTTGTTGTTTAAAGTGGCTGTTAATCAAACTTGGCATTCTTCTTTAGAAGTAGGAGCAAAAGTTTGGGCAGAAAATGTTCAACAACAAAAAAGGAGACATATAACATCTGCTTATTTTACTTTTGTTTCTTTAAAAAATAATCAACCTGTTCAAATCCCAGAAATTATTTTACAAACAGATGAAGAAAAAGAAAGAGGATTAAAAGCTAATAAGAGAAGAGAACAGAGAATTTTAATGTCTAAAAATTCATAAATCATTTTAATTATTATGAGAAGTATTTTTACTTCGTTAATGTTATTAATATTATCTTGGTTAATAGCATTTTATTCTGCTGAGCCGATGTCTACTTTTTCTTTGATGAAAGTAGCTTTTACTTATGGCACATTCTTTTATGCTCTTTCATATTTTAAAGATACGTTTCAAAAAATATGTTTTTCTGGTGTTTGGTCTATAACACTTACTATGCATAATTTATCATGGCTTATTTCTGATACTTATATAGGTGGAGCAATTCGTTATTTGTGGATTTTTCTTTCAGTTCTTATAGGAATCCAATTTATTTTATTTGTAGTAATATTTTTTAAGTGTTTAGAAAGATTTTCTAGGAAAATTACTTTTATTTTAATGCCATTTTTTTGGGTTTTTTTAGAAAATATTCGGTATAAATATTTTTTTTGTGGATGTTCTTGGGATTTAATTGGTATAGCTCTTTCTTATCATAAATATTCTGTTTTACTAACTGGATTTTTAGGTGTTAGTGGGTTAAGTTTATTTACAATAGTAATAGCTTTATTTTGGTTTAATTGTTTAAAAGAAGTTCTTTGGAAGAACTTTATAATTTGGTGTTCTTTGTTTATATTTCCTTTTTTGTTAGGAGCGGGAATTTATAGTTATCATCAAAAACATCTTCAAAAAGAATCTGAAAATGTTATTTCTGTAGCTCTTATTCAGCCTAATTTTGTTCCTTTAAATCAAGGATTTGTTCTTGAAAAAGTAAAGAGTAGATGGGAAAAGATTATTTATTTATTTTCTTTAATCAATCAACCAGTAAATTTAATTGTATTACCAGAGACAATATTTCCTTATGGAGCAACAACTAAATTTTTTCCCACAGAAAAATTAAATAGTATTTTTGATAAGTATTTGCATATCACCCCATTTTTAAATAAAGATAATTTATCGCATTTAGAAATTCTGTCTGCGCTATCTCATCATTATAATTCAGATATTTTAGTAGGTTTGGAAAGAAAAGTTTTTTCCAAAAAAGATGAGAAAAAAAGTTATAATTCTGCTTTTTTGATAACTTGTAAGGGAAAGACTTCTTTTTATGATAAACGTTTATTAGTTCCCGTAGGGGAGTATTTCCCGGGGGGAAGTTTAGGTTATAAAATATGTTCAAAGTATTTTGGAATTTATACTATTTCTCATGGGAAAAAACAGCTTCCTCTGTCTGGAGAATTTACACCTAAATTTGGAGTATCTATTTGTTATGAAGAAACTTTTAGTTACATTTTACAAAAGTATAAACAGCAAAAAGCCAAATTTTTAGTTAATTTAACAAATGATGTATGGTATCCTAGGTCTAGGTTGCCTTATGAACATTTTATACATGGTCGTTTGAGAGGAATTGAATTAGGATTGCCTTATATAAGAGTATGTAATACAGGAGTAACAGGAGCTTGGGATGCTTTAGGGAATACTATAGGTTTTCTACCTTATGATTCTAAAAAAAATGAAGCTGTTGAAGGAATTATTTTTCTTAAGTTACCTTTATATAGTTATTCTACCTTCTATTCTTTAGTAGGAGATTCTTTATTAAATTGTTTTAGTGGTTTAGCTTTTTTTATGATTTTTGGATTAATTTTTTTTAAACCAAAACTATTCTTGAAAAAAACAATTTAATTTATTAAATTAGCTTATTTCGAGGGTATTGGATGAAAAGCCGTTGCCAAAAAACTTTAAAGGATGTTGTAACTTGTTCTGGTATTGGTATTCATTATGGAAAGACTTCAACTATTACCTTAAAACCAGCTCCAATTAATACTGGAAAGGTGTTTCAAAAAATAAATAAAGAAACTAATAAAGTAATAAATATTCCTGCAAATTTAAATTATGTTTTAGATACATGTCGTAGTACAACTATAGGTGTAGATAGTGAAAAGATATCTACAATAGAACATTTAATGGCTGCTTTGAGTGCATATGAATTAGATAATGTTTTTATAGAAATTGATTCAGAAGAACTTCCTATTGGAGATGGTAGTGCTTTGTCTTTTGTTGAACTTATAGAAAGAGCAGGAATCATTGAACAGAAAGCTTTTATTGAACCATATAAGGTGAATCAGCCTGTTTTTTTTGAACATAATAAGAGTTTTTTGGCAGCTTTCCCATCGGATGAATTTCGCATTAGTTATACTTTGCATTATCCTCATCAAAAAACTATTGGAACCCAGTATCATTCCATTATAGTTAATCAGGATTCTTTTAAAAATGAAGTGGCTAATTGTCGGACTTTTGCGATTTATGAAGAGCTTTGTTTTTTATTGGATCAAGGTTTAATTAAAGGCGGATGTTTAGAAAATGCACTTGTTTTTAAAGGAAATTGTGTGATAAGTCAAGATGGATTACGTTTTTTTAATGAGCCTGTTAGACATAAAATTTTGGATTTAATAGGAGATTTGGCTTTAATTCAAAAGCCAATATTAGCACATATAGTTGCTATTGGATCAGGTCATTACTCAAATGTGTGTTTGGGAAAAAAAATATTAACAACGATATTTTCTTAATAGAGGTTTTTTGTGGTAGAAGTTAGTTTAGATCAAATTGATGAAAATCCAGCTATTTCTTTGCAAGGAATTTTAGAATTTTTACCTCATAGGTATCCATTTCTATTAGTGGATAAAGTTTTGTCTTTTGATATGAAAAAACAAACAATAGTAGCTCAAAAAAACGTTACAGTAAACGAACAGTTTTTTACGGGTCATTTTCCTAATTTGCCCATAATGCCAGGAGTATTAATATTAGAGGCTCTTGCTCAAACAGCAGGAATATTGTTTAGTATGATTTGTAAGGAAAATTGTTGGAAAAATAAACTTGCTTTGTTTTTGAGCGTTCAGAAAGCAAAGTTTCGTCATCCAGCTAAACCGGGAGATGTACTTCGTTTATATTCGGAGATTTCAGTAGTTAATGTAAGAGGAGGTAGAGCAAAAGGTTTTGCTAAAATTGGTACAAAAATTGTAACAGAAGCGGAATATAGTTTTGCTCTTGTAGATAGGGAACAAATATAAACACTTGGAGATATATGACAACCATTCATTCTACAGCTATAGTAGAACCCAGCGTGCAGATAGGAAATAATGTAGTTATAGAACCTTTCTCAGTGATTAAAGGAAATGTTATTTTGCATGATAATGTTACTGTTAAATCTTATGCTTACATTGATGGTTATACGACAATTGGAGAAGGAACAATAATTTGGCCTTCTGTAATGATTGGAAATAAATCTCAAGATTTAAAATTTAGAGGAGAAAAAACCTATGTCTCAATAGGGAAAAATTGTGAAATAAGAGAATTTACCACAATTACTTCTTCTACTGGAGAAGGAACTACTGTAAGAGTTGGAGATAATTGTTTAATTATGTCTTGTGTTCATATTGCTCATAACTGTGTCTTAGGAGACAATGTAATTATGAGTAATAATGCTATGTTGGCAGGACATGTTATTGTAGAAGATTATGCTGTGATTGGTGGGGGTGTTGGAGTCCATCAGTTTGTGAGAATTGGATGTCATGCAATGGTAGGTGGTATGAGCGGAGTTCATTTTGATATTCCTCCTTACACTATTGGTAATGGGTGTCCTTATGAAATAAGTGGTATTAATAGAAGAGGTCTTCAACGAAGAGGATTTTCTTTTCAAACAAGACAAGATTTAGCAAAAGCTTTTAAAGTTTTATATAGAGAAGGAAGATCTTTAAAAGATTCTTTACAAATTTTAACAGAACAATTCTCTCATGTTTCGGAAGTGATGTATTTAGTAAATTTTTGTCAAAATTCGAAAAGGGGTATTTCTTTACGTTCTAAAGATTTTCAAAAGGATTTGATAACAGTTTGATATTATTCGATCTTAATTAATTATGAGTTTACGTGTTGTTTTTTTTGGTACACCTAACATTGCTGCGCAAGTATTAGAATCTTTAATTATGTTTGGAATAAACATCGTAGGGGTTGTTTCTCGTGTTGATAAACCTCAAAAAAGATCTAAAGTTCCTCAGCCATCGCCGGTTAAACTTGTTGCTTTGAAACATAAAATACCTTTATTGCAACCTGTTAAAGCTAGTGATTTATCTTTTGCTGATGATTTACGTGCTTTTCAGGCAGATATTTTTATAGTAGTTGCTTACGGAGCTATTTTAAAAAAACATATTTTAGATATGCCAAAATTTGGCTGTATAAATTTACATGGAAGTCTGTTACCAAAATGGAGGGGTGCTGCTCCTGCTCAAAGAGCAATTATGAATGGAGATAAGCTAAGTGGAGTAACTATCATTCAAATGAATGAAGGCATGGATACCGGAGATATTTTAGGTGTTAGAGAAATTAGTATTTTGCCTGATATGACTTCTGGGGAACTTTTAGATGAAATGGCAAAAGTAGGAGCTCCTTTACTTGTTGAAATTTTGGATAGCATTGAACAAAAGACTATTAAGCCTATTTGTCAACCTGAAGAGGGTTCATTGGCTTCAAAAATTACTAAAGAAGATGGATTGATTAATTGGAATTTTTCTGCAGAATATATTTATAATCAGATTAGAGGAGTAACTCCTGTTCCAGGAGCTTGGTGTTTTGTTTTTAATCATGCAGAGCATACTCAAAAGAGGATGCTAGTGAAATCGGCTAGATTAGACTTTTCTAATAGAATTTTGTCTTTGGGTGAAGTTTTTATAGATAATGATATTGCTATTGTAGGATGTTTAAAAGGAAATATTGAATTACGTATGGTTCAGTTAGAAGGAAAAAATGTTACAGTAGCTGGAAGAACCATCAAATCTTTATTTGATAAAGGATATTCTTTTTTATAGAAAGCTTTTTTAAAATAATTTATTTATATTTTAGTAAATTATTAATTAATAAGGTAATGAATTATTATTTCTTTTTTTTTAAAATATGCTTTAGTAATTAAAAGAGGGCTTTTTAATTATGAGTAGCAGTATATTTTCTTTAGCTCCTCGTAGTGCAGTTTTATTTAGGCTTGTTCAACCTGAAATAAAACCTAAAAGTATGAATTTTGTTAAGCAGTTTTTTTGCAATAAAAAGAATCATTTAGCTAGATATACCAGATTAACTAGTGGAGTAGATAAAACCTTAAAATTTACGATATCTACCTTAGATCTTTCTAAAAAATTAACTAATAGATTTGATCCAGAATCATCTTCTCTTCCTGGTTTATCGGCAGCTTATACTGGATTTAAAGATGCAAGAAGTGTACTAGGTTTGTTCAATGTTTTTCAAGGTTCTATTCCAGGTATGGTTGCATCTGTAAAAACGTGTCATAAGTTAATTAAAGATATTCGTGAAGAGCAAGAAGCTACTTCATTGATACCTGCATCTCTTGTTACTAGTTTTGAGTTTTCTCCAAAACAAGCTTATAATGAAATAGCTTTAGGTAGAAAACAACAAGTAACAAAGGTTGTTGAAAATATTTGTAGCTTTTTGGGAGCGGGAACTTATACTGTTACTTTTGGTGCTTTAAGGCCTCTTATGTTGGCAAATCACTATGGGCGTTTTTGTTCCTCAGCTCAAATGCAATCAGTAGGTCTATCAGCTGATGCTTTAATGTGTGCTAGCCATATAGCTGGTATTGGATCAAGTGTGTGTAGTTTAATGTTTGAACAAACAGCTTATATGCAAGCTAGACAAGCATTAACATTTTCTTCAGAAAGAAGAGAAAACGACAGTGCAATATTAAAAGAACAACATAGAGGTGCTGTTGTTGCTTCTAGCATTAGTTTAGTAGAAAAATTATTGGATTTGGCTTGCGATATATTAAAATTAGTTCCTGCTTGTGTCCAAGCTGTACCTGGAGAAGTTAGAGCCGGGCTTGGTATGCTTATTGGATTATTGGGTATGTATAAAGTTTGGAGATCAAGTTAAGAACTATAAGAATTTAATTATTAAAAAAAGAAGAGGGGAAAACCCTCTTTTTTTGTTTAATTTTCTTTTGAATTATTTAAATATCTTTTCTTATTGTCAAAATCTTAAATCTTTGTTAATCTCTTTTCTTTATTTTCCTTTGGAAAGAAAAACTCTTTTCTTTCTAGGAAGCTCTGTTTTAGTAATATTTAATGATTTGTGCAAACTATATATTGGATAAAAAATTTCCTTTAATTAGTTTGTTTAGGATGTTTATGCAAAAGCACTTTAGTTTAAAAGCTCAAAAACTAGGTATGACTCATGTTTTTGATGAGCAAGGTAATATAGTTCCTTGTACTATTCTTTCTCTTCAACCTAATTTTGTGACGCAAATTAAGCGTCCAGAAGTTGATGGATATAGTGCAATTCAATTAGGTTTTGGTAAGATAGTTGTTAAGGATGAACGTACTTTGGAAAAACGATATTCTAAATCGTTATTAGGACATGTAAAAAAATCCAAAATTTCATTAATGCGTGGTTTTTATGAAGTTCGCGTTTGTGAAAATGAATTAAGTAATTTTCATGAAGGACAATCGATAGGCATAGAACTTTTTGAAAAAGCTTCCTTAATTCAAGTTCAAGGTAATTGTAAAGGAAAAGGATTTCAGGGAGTTATGAAGAAATATGGATTTAGAGGAGGTCCGGCTAGTCATGGATCTGGATTTCATAGACATGGTGGTTCCACAGGAATGAGATCGACTCCAGGGCGATGTTTGCCTGGTGTTAAAAAACCAGGTAGATTGGGAGGCGGTAGTGTTACAACAAAAAATCTTCGATTAATTCGAGTTGATACAGAAAATAATGTGTTGTTTGTTCAGGGGGGTGTTCCTGGGGCAAAAAATGCTTGGTTAACTATTTCTTGTATTACTAATAAAGGTTAAGGAGATTTAGAAGTGATGTTAATTGCAAAGCGTAATTTTCGTGGAGACAAAGTAGGTGAGTTTTCTTTGAGTGATGATTTTTTTTCTATGGAAGGAGTAAGTGCCCAATCCATAAAAGATTATATTGTTGCTTTAAGAGCAAATAGGCGTCAGTGGTCTGCTAATACAAAGGGTCGTTCAGAAGTTAGTCATTCAACTAAAAAGCCTTTTAGACAAAAAGGGACAGGAAATGCTCGTCAAGGAAGTTTAGCTGCTCCTCAGTTTAGAGGAGGAGGAATTGTATTTGGTCCTAAGCCAAAATTTGATCAATTTACTCGCATAAATAAGAAAGAAAAAAGATCTGTAATTCGTTTTCTTTTAGGACAAAAAATAAAAGAGGAAAAGTTTCTTCTTTTAGAAAATTCTTGTTTTTCTTCTTTTGATCAACCGAAAACAAAAAAAGTTATTGAACTTCTAAAAAATTGTAATGTTCCTCTAAGAGGATTACTTTTTGTAGATTCAATAGAACAAAAAGAAATTAACAAGAATTTTAAAAAAGGAGCGAGAAATCTTGCTGCTTATCGAGATTTTGTTTTAGGTCTAAATCTTAATGCATATGATCTTATGGTTTCTCATTTTGTTATTTTTTCTGAAGGTGCTTTAGAGGAAGTAACTAATTTGTTATTAGAGGGAAAATAAAATGAAAACACCTTATGATGTAGTTAAAAGTCGATATATTACTGAGAAAGCAAAAGTTTTAGAAAGGCTATTATCTAAGAAGGGAACTAAAAAAAGCGATTCTGATTTTTCTTATCTTAAATACATTTTTGAAGTTCATCCAAAAGCTAATAAAACAAAAATAGCTCAAGCTATAGAAGCTATATATAGAGATGAAGAAGTAAAAGTTATTAAGGTAAATACTATTATATTGAAGCCTAAACCAAAGAAAATGGGGAAAGGGCGTCCTGGGAGCACAAAAAGTATTAAAAAAGCTATTGTTACAATGTCTTCTAATAAGGCCATAGCTTAATATAAGGATAAAATTGTTATGTTGAAGAAATTTAAACCAAAAACTCCTGGAACTAGACACTTAATTCTTTCTTCTAATGAGGAAATAACCAGAAAAGGGGAAGTAAAAGGTTCAAACTCTAGAAAAAGAATAAAACCTGAGAAATCTCTTTGCGCACCAAAACGAAGAACAAATGGTAGAGATAACTTTGGACATATTACGTGTCGTCATAGGGGTGGAGGAGCTAAGAAGCTTTATAGGATATTAGATTTTAAAAGAGATAAAGATGGTATACCAGCAAGGGTTGCTTCAATTGAATATGATCCAAATAGATCTGCTTTTATAGCTTTATTGAATTATGCTGATGGAGAGAAGAGGTATATTATTGCTCCTAAAGGCTTACAAAGAGGAGATGAAGTTCTTTCTGGAGAAGGAAGTCCATTTAAATTAGGTTGTAGCATGTCTTTGAAGAGTATGCCTTTAGGGACTACTATTCATAATATTGAGATGCGTCCTCGAAGTGGAGGTAAATTAGTTCGTTCTGCAGGACTTTCTGCTCAAATTGTAGCCAAAAGTGGAGGATATGTTACTTTAAAAATGCCTTCTGGAGAAATGAGGTTATTTCATGAAGCTTGTAAAGCTACAATAGGTCAAGTATCTAATCAAGATCATAACTTGAGAGTTGAGGGTAAAGCAGGGAGAAAACGGTGGCAAGGGATTAGACCCACAGTTCGAGGAACTGCTATGAACCCAGTAGATCATCCTCATGGTGGAGGAGAAGGAAAAAATAATGGTTATATTCCTCAGACTCCTTGGGGAAAGGCTACAAAGGGGTTAAAAACTCGTTGTAAGAGAAAAACTAATAAATGGATAATTAAAGATCGTAGGAAAAAATAATTATGCGAAGATCTCTTAGAAAAGGTCCTTTTGTTGATCATCATCTTTTAAAAAAAATTAATCAAATGAACGAAAAAGGGAAAAAGGCTCCTATTAAAACATGGTCTAGACGTTCTTTGATTACACCAGAAATGATAGGTCATACTTTTGAAGTTCATAATGGAAGAAAATTTCTTTCAGTGTTTGTTTCGGAAACAATGGTTGGTCATAAGTTAGGAGAATTTGCTCCTACTCGTATGTTTAAGAGTCATCCTGTAAAGAAGAGCTAAAAGGAGAATAGTTAATTATGTTTAAAGCTTATGCTCGATATCTTAGAGTTCCTCCTAGAAAAGCACGCTTAGTTGCAGGACTTATTAGAGGGTTGTCTGTTCAACAAGCTTTTGAGCAATTGATGTTTTCTCAGATGAAAGCTGGCAAATTACTGCAGAAAGTGCTGAATAGCGCAGTAGCTAATGCTGAGATAAATAGTAACGTGCGAAGAGAACAATTATCTGTTATTGAAGTTCGAGTAGATGAAGGTCCAAAGTATAAAAGAGCTAAATCTAAAAGTAGAGGAGGACGAGCTCCTATTTTAAAAAGGACAAGTCATTTCACTGTTATTGTTGCTGAAAATGGAGAGAAAAAATAATGGGTCAAAAAGGTTGTCCAATTGGATTTCGTACTAGTGTTAGTAAAAACTGGAGGTCTCTTTGGTATGGAAATAAACAAGAGTTTGGTGTTTTTTTAGTAGAAGATTTTAAAATTCGAGAATTTTTAAGAAAAAAACCATCTTGTCAAGGAGCTTCAAAATTTACTATTAGAAGAATGAGTGGAAAAATAGAAGTCACTATTCATACATCTCGTCCAGGATTGGTTATTGGTAAAAAAGGAATAGAGGTTGATTTGCTTAAAGAGGAATTACGCAAATTAACAAATAAAGAAGTTTGGCTAGAAATAGAAGAGATTAAAAGGCCTGAATTAGATGCAAAGTTAGTTGCAGATAATATTGCAAAACAAATAGAAAGAAGAGTTGCTTTTCGTCGAGTTATGAAAAAAGCTATGCAATCAGTTATGGATGCAGGTGCTGTGGGAGTAAAGGTTCAAATTTCTGGAAGATTAGCTGGAGCTGAAATTGCACGGTCTGAATGGTATAAAGAAGGCAGAATTCCTTTGCATACTTTAAGAGCTGATATTGATTATGCTACTGCTAGAGCAGAAACTACTTATGGTATTATTGGTGTCAAAGTATGGATTAATCTTGGAGAAAAGATTTAAGCATCTTGAGTTTAGAGAATAGGAGAATTAAGATATTATGTTAATGCCTAAACGCACCAAATTTCGTAAACAACAAAAAGGACAATTTGCAGGTTTTAGTAAAGGTGCTAATTTTATAGATTTTGGTGACTATGGAATGCAAGTTTTAGAACGAGGATGGATTACGAGTCAACAAATAGAAGCAAGTCGTGTCGCAATTAATAGATACTTAAAAAGAAAAGGAAAAGTTTGGATTCGAATTTTTCCAGATAAAAGTGTGTCTAAAAAACCAGCTGAAACTCGTATGGGTAAAGGAAAGGGGTCTCCCGATCATTGGGTTGCTGTAGTTAAACCTGGAAGAGTTTTATTTGAAGTTGCTAATGTTTCTAAAGATGAAGCGCAGAATGCTCTTAGAAGAGCGGCTGCAAAATTAGGATTAAAAACTCGTTTTGTAAAACGTGTAGAAAGGGTTTAAAGAATATATATGAGTAGTCAAAAAAAATTGTTAAAAGAATTAAGACAACTAGATTCTTCTTCTTTAGATGAAAGACTTGTCTCCTTAAAAAGAGAATTATATTTGCTTAGAGTAGCTATTAAAGTTGGAAGTACTCCTGTTAAAGTGCATTTATTTACTAAAATTCGTAAAGAAATAGCTCGTGTTTTAACAGTTAAAAAAGAAGGCTTATTATAATGAAAGAACAATATCATAGAGGTCAAAGAAAAGTAAGGATTGGCACGGTTATTTCCAATCGAATGGAAAAAACTGTTGTAGTAAAAGTAGAAAGAGTTTTTCGTCATCCAATTTATTCTAAAGTTGTTAAAAGTTTTAAGAAATACTATGCTCATAATCCTTTTGAAGATCTTGAAGAAGGAACAAAAGTTAGTATTATAGAAACTCGGCCTCTTTCTAAATTAAAGAGATGGCGAGTAATTAATTGTTTGTAATTAGCTATTAGGACGGTTTGTAAAATGATTCAGCAAGAGTCTCAGCTTAAGGTGGCTGATAATTCAGGTGCTAAAATAGTAAAATGCTTTAAAGTTCTAGGAGGATCTAAAAGGCGCTATGCTGGAATAGGAGATATTATAGTATGTTCTGTTAGAGATGCATTACCTGATAGTCCTTTAAAAAAGGGAGAAGTTGTTAAAGCTGTTATAGTTAGAACTCGTAAAAGCATTTGTAGGAAAGATGGATCAACGTTGCGATTTGATAGCAATAGTTGTGTAATTATTGATGATAAAGGTAATCCTAAAGGGTCTCGTATTTTTGGTCCTGTAGCAAGAGAAATTAGAGATAGGGGCTTTATTAAAATTAGTTCGTTGGCTCCTGAGGTAATTTAAGAAAAGGTAGAGCTTATGGGTAAGGCTATTCGTAAAGGAGATGTAGTAAGGGTAATTTCGGGAAATGATAAAGGGAAAGCTGGTGTAGTGCTTGCATTTCGAGGCAATGATCGAGTTATTGTAGAAGGTGTGAATGTTCGGACAAAACATATGAAAAAAAGTAAGGAATTTCCTAAAGGAAAAGTTATTGATATTGAATGTCCAATTCATATTTCTAATGTTTGTTTAATGATTAATGACAATAAAGCTAAATTACAGGTTCGATTTAATAATGGTCAAAAGGAGCTTTGGAATAAGCAACCGGATGGAAGTGTAGTTTTTTATCGTTTAGTAAAAGAGAGAAGAAGTTAAGATGAGTAGACTAAAAGATCAATATTTTCGTGAAATTAGACAGAAATTACTACAAAAATTCTCTTATAAGAATGTAATGCAGATTCCTATGTTAAAAAAAATTGTTATCAGTATGGGATTAGCTGATGCTTCTAAAGATAAAAATGCTTTGCAAGATCACTTAAAAGAATTGGCAATGTTATCTGGACAAAAACCTTTAGTGACTAAAGCAAGAAAGTCAGTGGCTGGATTTAAGTTACGAGAAGGTCAATCTATTGGGGCTAAAGTGACCTTAAGAGGAGTAAGAATGTATGATTTTATGGATCGATTTTGTAATATAGTGGCTCCTCGTATTAGAGATTTTAGAGGGTTTTCTTTAAAAGGAGATGGGCGAGGAAATTATTCTGTAGGATTAGATGATCAGCAGATTTTTCCTGAAATTAATTTAGATTTAGTTAAAAGAACTCAAGGAATGAATATTACTTGGGTAACTTCTTGTTCAACTGATGCTGAATGTTTAGAATTATTAAGTTTATTAGGATTGCGTTTTAAAAAAACGCATTAAGAGGAGTTGTTCATGAGTTTTGTAAATGATCCTATAGCTGATTTATTGACTAGAATTAGAAATAGTTTAAAAGCGCAACATCTATTTGTAGATATTCCACATAGTAAAATGAAAGAAGCTATTATTAAAATTTTAAAAGAACATGGGTTTTTAGCACATTTTTTAGTTAAAGAAGAAAATAAAAAGAAAACTATGCGAGTTTTTTTAAAATATAAGGCGCATAGAGAGCCTGTAATTAGACATTTAAAGAGAGTTTCAAAACCTTCTTTAAGAGTTTTTGTTTCAGCAAAAAATATTCCTGCTGTTTTTGGTAGTATGGGAGTTCCTGTATTGTCTACTTCTTATGGTGTTATGGATGGGAAAACAGCAAAAGAAAAAAAGATTGGTGGAGAACTTCTCTGCTTAGTTTGGTAGTAATTTCAAGGATTTAAGGACGTGTTAGAATTATGTCTCGTAAAGCTAGAGAACCGATTGTTATTCCTTCTGGAGTTGAAGTAAAAATAAATGATAGTCAAATTTTTGTAAAAGGACGGAAAGGATCCTTGTCTAAAAATCTTGTAAAAGAAGTTGTTGTTTCTATTAAAGATAACCAAATAATTGTAGATGCTGCTGCTTTTGTAGTAGATAGACCTGGAAGATTGCAAGGGTTATATTGGGCTTTAATATATAACATGGTACAAGGGGTTTCTTCGGGATTTGAAAAGAAATTAGAAATGATAGGAGTAGGTTATAGAGCTGCTGTACAAGGAAGAATATTAGATTTATCCATAGGTGTATCTCATCCTACAAAAATTACTATTCCTGAAACATTGGATGTTTTAATAGAAAAAAACACTTTTATTACTGTTAAAGGTATAGATAAACAGTTAGTAGGAGAATTTGCAGCAACTATTAGAGCTAAGCGTCCTCCAGAGCCATATAAAGGTAAAGGAATTCGCTATGTTGATGAATATGTACGTAGAAAAGATGGTAAGACTGGTAAAACTAGTAAAAAGTAATTAGGGTAAGGTATGGAAAGTTCTCTAATCAAAGAGAGGGTAAGGAAATGTCGTCGATCACTTAGAGTTAGAAAAAAAGTGAGAGGAAGTTTAGAAAAACCTCGTCTTTGTGTAGTAAAAACTAATAAAAATATTTACGTCCAATTAATAGATGATGAAAGTGGTAGGGTTCTTGCTTCTATTTCTACTATATCCAAAACTGTGAATAAAACAGCTTATAGTAAGAAAAATAAAGAGTCCGCTAAGTTTTTGGGTATGAAAATTGCTGAGCTGGGCAAAGCTTTAGAAGTAGATCAAGTAGTGTTTGATCGAGGGCCATTTAAATATCATGGAGTGATTGCGATGGTTGCTGATGGAGCTCGAGAGGGCGGCTTACTATTTTAAAGAGGTAAAAAATGACATCTCGAAATGATCAAAAAGAAGAACATTTAGAAGAAAAGGTTTTATTTGTAAATCGTTGTGCAAAAGTTGTTAAAGGAGGAAGAAAATTTAGTTTTTCTGCCTTAATTTTAGTTGGTGATGGCCGAGGCAAAGTGGGTTATGGTTTTGCTAAAGCTAATGAATTAACGGATGCTATTCGTAAGGGAGGAGAGGTTGCTCGTAAGAATCTTATAAAAATACCAGCTATTGAAGATGGTTCTATTCCTCATGAAGTTTTTGTACATTTTGATGGAGCTCGCTTATTATTAAAACCTGCGCAACCTGGAACTGGAGTTGTAGCAGGATCTAGAGTTAGATCTATTTTAGAGTTAGCAGGAATTAAGGATATTGTAACTAAAAGTATTGGATCTAATAATCCTATAAACCAGGTAAAAGCAACTTTTAAAGCCTTATCTTTATTAACAAAAAAAGAAAAGATTTTACAAGAAAGAGGTTCTTAAGATGAAGTTACATGATTTAAAAAGTGTTCTTTTAATTAAGAGAAAAAGAAAAAAAATAGTTGGAAGAGGAACTTCTTCTGGTCATGGAAAAACTTCTTGTCGTGGACATAAAGGAGATGGTTCTCGTTCTGGAACAAAGCAGCGTTATGGCTATGAAGGAGGAGGCGTACCATTATATAGAAGAGTTCCTACTCGTGGTTTTTCTAATAAACGATTTTCTACTAAAATAGAAACAATTACTACCTCCAGATTATGTAGAGTGTTTTCAGAAGGAGATGCTATTACACTAGAAGTTTTAAAATTGAAAAAAATAGTCAAAAGTAATACTAAATTTGTAAAAATTATTTTGAAAGGTAATTTGGATAAAAAATTTCAGTGGTTAGATTCTTCGGTGTTGCTCTCTCAAGGAGTTCTTTCTCAAGTTCAAGCAAGTTAATGGGGAAATAAAATGCTAACCTCTATTCGTCGTATTGTAGACATTCCTGAATTACGTAATCGTCTTTTGTTAACTTTTGTATTATTAGCAGCTTGTCGTTTAGGTGTTTTTATTCCAGTTCCAGGAATTAATGGTGAGTTAGCTTTGCAGTATTTTCGGCAAAATGTTGGTAGCAGTCAAAATTTGTTTCAGATGATAGATATTTTTTCTGGCGGAGCTTTTGCTCAAATGACAGTTATTGCTCTAGGGGTTGTTCCTTATATTTCAGCTTCAATTATTATTCAGTTAATGATGGTTTTTTTGCCTTCATTACAAAGAGATATAAGAGATAATCCTGAAATGGGTCGTCGTAAAATAGGAAAATATACGCGTGTCTTTACTGTATTTTTGGCTATATTTCAATCTTTTTTATTTGCAAAATTTGCTCTTCAAATTAATTACTCTTTTCCAGGAATTATTGTCCCTCAAATTTTGTCCTTTCATTTATTTGGAAGTCCAATATTATTTTATGTTATGACTTGTGTTGTTATGACTACAGGAACTTTAATTTTGATGTGGATAGGAGAACAAATTTCAGATAAAGGCATTGGTAATGGAGTTAGTTTAATTATAGCATTGGGAATTTTGGCTTCTTTCCCTTCCGTTTTGGGATCTATAATAAATAAGTTAAATCTAGGTTCTCAAACGGTAGGAGAACTTTCTTGGATATCTCTTTTAATTTTATTTTTTGTTTTTGTAATAGTTTTAATAGCTACAATTTTAATTACAGAAGGAGTTAGAAAAATACCTGTTCAACATGCTAGAAGAATAGTTGGAAGACAGGAGATGCATGGAGGGAGTTCATATTTGCCATTAAAAGTAAATTATGCTGGTGTAATACCTGTTATTTTTGCATCATCTTTGCTTATGTTTCCGGCTACTATAGCTCAATTAATAAAAGGTTCAAAAAGATTAAGTTCTTTAGCTGTTTTCTTGTCACCTGGTAGTTGGATATATTCATGTTGTTATGTATTGTTAATTATATTTTTTACTTATTTTTGGACAGCAACTCAATTTCATCCTGAGCAAATTGCCTCAGAAATGAAAAAAAATAATGCTTTTATTCCTGGAATTAGACAGGGAAAATTAACTCAAAGCTATTTAGAATATGTTATGAATCGAGTAACTTTGATAGGTGCTGTTTTTTTGGCTTTTATTGCTGTTTTACCTTCTATTTTAGGGCGGTTTTTAAATGTAGATAACAATGTTAGTTACTTCTTAGGAGGGACTGCTATGTTAATTATTGTCGGAGTTATTCTTGATACTATGAAACAAATTGATTCATTTTTACTTATGAGACGTTACGATAGTTTTATGAAAAAAGGAAAAAGTCGTAGACGATAGAAGATATTGAAGAATAACCATTTTTAGATTAACATCTTTTGTTTTAAATATAGAGAGAAAGTTATGCCTCGTATTATTGGAATAGATATTCCTGCAAAAAAAAAGCTATTTATTAGTTTAACTTATATTTATGGTATTGGGAGATCTTTATCCTTGGAAATTTTGCATCAGTTAAACTTAGATCCTGATATTAGAGCTAGTGAATTGACTGAGGAAGATATTGGTCGATTAAATTCTCTTTTACAATCTTCTTATGTTGTTGAAGGAGATTTAAGGAGAAAAGTTCAAGGGGATATTAAGAGATTAGTTAGCATTCATTCCTTTAGGGGACTACGCCATCGATTATCTTTGCCTGTTCGTGGTCAAAGAACAAAGACTAATGCTAGAACTCGTAAAGGAAAAAGAAAAACTGTTGCTGGTAAGAAGAAATAATTTTAATTAAGGAGCTTTTCTTTGGCTAAGAAACAAATGCAGCTCAAAAAAGGAGCTAAAAGTGCAAAAAAGAAAATAAATAGAAACATTCCATCGGGAGTTGTTCATGTGAAAGCAACTTTCAATAATACTATTGTTTCTATTACTGATCCTGTAGGAAATGTCATAGCATGGGCTTCAGCAGGTAAAGTAGGATACTCTGGTTCTAGGAAATCCTCAGCTTTTGCGGCTACGGTAGCAGCACAAGATGCAGCAAAAATTGCTATGAATAGTGGATTAAAAGAAGTCGAAGTTAATTTAAAAGGAACTGGTGCTGGTAGGGAATCTGTAGTTCGAGCTTTAATAAGTACAGGCTTGGTTGTTTCTATTATTCGGGATGAAACTCCTGTTCCTCATAATGGTTGCAGAGCAAGAAAGAGACGAAGAGTATAGGAGAAAATATGATGGAACATGAAGATGAGCAACAAGAACTTCCTGCATTGTTATATGATAAATTTGAATTGCCGCAGTCTATAGAAGTTAATTTTGTAGAAGGTTATCCTATTACAAAAAAAGCTCGTTTTGTAGCAGAGCCTTTAGAAAGAGGAATGGGGCATACTTTAGGTAATGCTTTAAGAAGAACTTTATTAGTTGCTTTGGAAGCTCCAGCAATTATTTCTTTTTCAATGGAAGGTGTTTCTCATGAATATATGGCAGTTCCTGGGATAATAGAAGATGTTACTAATATTATTTTGAATTTAAAAGGAGCTCTTCTAAAAAAACTTCCAATGCAAGACAATGAGCAAGGAAGAGCCATTCGTTCAATTACTACTTATTTATCAATAGATTTAGCAGATTTGGATAATGAGAATGGCCAGAAAGTAATTACTTTAGCTGATTTAATTCAAACTAAAGATTTTGAGTTAGTAAATCCAGATCATGTTATTTTTACTATAACTAAACCATTAGATATTCGGGTTGATTTAAAAGTAGCTTTTGGAAGGGGTTACGTTCCTTCTGAGAGACAAAAACTGCCATCTAAAAAAGTAAATGAAATTATTTTGGACGCAGCTTTTTCCCCTGTTATTTTAGCTAATTACTTTGTAGAAGATACTCGAGTAGGACAAGATACGGATTTAGATAGGTTAGTTCTAGATATAGAGACTGATGGTAGGTTATTGCCTCAAGAAGCTTTAGCTTTTTCTACTAAAATCTTAGTTAAGCATCTTAGTGTTTTTGAAAAAATGGATGAAAGAAAAATTGTTTTTGAAGAAACAGTTTCTTTAGAAAAAGAAAATAAAGATGAAATTTTATCTAAGTTAATTTTAGGTATTAACGAAATAGAACTTTCTGTCCGTTCAACAAACTGTCTTTCTAGTGCAAATATAGAAACTATTGGAGAACTGGTAATTATGCCAGAACCTAAACTTTTACAATTTCGTAATTTTGGAAAAAAATCCCTTTGTGAAATTAAAAATAAATTAAAAGAAATGAAATTAGAATTAGGAATGGATTTGAGCCAATTTGGTATTACATTAGAAAATGTAAAAGATAAAGTAAAATGGTATGCTGAAAGATTGCGTAATAAAAATACAAAAGGGTAGAAGCAAAAATGCAACATGCTAGAAAAAAATTTAGATTAAGTAGAACTTCTTCGCATAATCGATGCATGATAGCGAACATGTTAAAATCTTTAATTACTTATGAAAAAATTCAAACAACTCTTCCTAAAGCAAAGGAATTACGTCGCCATGCTGATAAAATGGTTACTTTAGCTAAGAAAAAAACTTTAGCCAGTGATAGGCGAGTTATAGCGCGTCTTATGGTTAGGTATAATTCTTTGACTAGTAAAGAAAGAAGAGAAGTGAAATCTGGAAATATTTCTTCATATAATGATGATCGTTTAATTTTATCTAAATTACATGAATTAGCTTCTAGATTTGCAATGCGTCAAGGTGGGTATACTCGTATATTAAAGACTGAAAATAGAGTTGGCGATAATGCTCAAAAATGTATTATAGAGTTTTTATCCGAATAAATATAGTTGCTAGTTTTTAGTTTCTTTATAGGAGTTAATGTTGTGAGAGTTGCTATTAATGGTTTTGGTCGAATAGGACGTTTAGTTTTACGTCATTTATTACGTGTAAATTCTTTTTTAGAAGTTGTCGCTATTAATGATTTAGTTCCAGGGGATAGTTTAGCTTATTTGTTTAAGCATGATTCTACTCATGGAACTTTTAATGGTTCATGTAGTTTTGATAATGGTTATTTATTAGTTGAAGATAAGCATATTCAGCTATTATCTGAATCTTCAATAGAAAGATTACCATGGAAGGATTTAAAAATAGATTGTGTCATAGAATCAACAGGTCGTTTTACTTCCTCCGTTGATTTAGAAAAGCATTTACAAGCTGGTGCTCGTCGAGTTGTTTTAACAGCTCCTGCAAAGGATAGTAATATTCCTACTTTTGTTATGGGAGTAAATCATAAGCAATTTGATCCTAAAACGCATTTTATTATCTCTAATGCTTCTTGTACAACTAACTGTTTAGCTCCTCTAGCTAAGATAATTTCTGATTTTTTTGGCATAGAAGAAGGATTAATGACTACTGTACATGCAGCAACAGCTACTCAAGCAGTTGTGGATTCTCCTTCACGTAAAGATTGGAGAAGTGGTAGAGGTGTTTTACAAAACATTATTCCTGCTTCCACAGGAGCCGCAAAAGCTGTAACTTTATGTTTACCTGAATTAAAGAATAAATTAACTGGAATGGCCTTTAGAGTTCCAGTAGCTAATGTTTCTGTTGTAGATTTGACTGTACGTTTGACAAAATCTGTTTCTTATGACAATTTATGCCAAGTAATCGAAAAAGCTTCTGAAACTGATTTTAAAGGAATTTTAAAATATACTGAAGAGCTATTAGTGTCTTCGGATTGTAATGGATCTACCTTTTCTTCCATTTTCGATGCTAAGGCTGGAATAGCTTTAAATGATTATTTTTTTAAATTAATTAGTTGGTATGATAATGAAACAGGTTATTCTGCAAGAGTTGTGGATTTAGTTGAGTATGTAGCAAAACAATCAAGTTAAGTATAAATAGTCAAAATAAAGTAGGTTATTAGTGTATTTTACTAGAGATCCTGTAATAGAAACAATTATTACTGCAAGAGATGGGCATAAGCTTGTTTTAAGAAACACCAAAATTGCTTCACAAGAGCCATTTATTGTTGATTCTGTAGAAGTAGTATCTTTGAGTGGCGGTTGTTTTTTTAGGAATTCTGAAAGATCTCAGTCTTTTTTTGTTCCTATTTCTGATTATGATGTTATTGAAGTGAAAGATGCTAGAACAACACTTAAATTACCCGGAGTTGAAAAAGGAATAAAAATAGCTGGTGGTAGAGGTACTAATTTAAAATCAATAAAAGAAATAAAAAATTCTACTATTGATTCTATAGAAGAAAAAACTTCAGTAGAAGTTTCTTTACAAGATGTGGATTTAAAGGTTCTTAAAGAAGATAAAAAAGAAGAAAAAGAGAATTGGAAGAAAAATAAAAAGAGAAAGTCCAATAGGAATTCTTTGTCTTCTAATTTTTCTAAAGAAACTTCTTTTTCAGAAGATCAAGTTAGTTGTTCGGAAGATCCTTCTCATATACAAGTTAGTAATGGAGATTTAGATAATAAAGTAAAGAGATTTTCTCTTCTTCCTCCTCCTCCAATGTTAATTTCTGAAGTAATGAGTAAATTTTCGGAAGCTTCTTTAGAAAATCAATTAGAAAATCAATCAAATGATACGGCAATGGAAGATATATCTTTTGTTGTTGAAGAATAATTAAACAAGGAAAAGACTATAAATTTTCTTGACTCTTATGTGAGAAGATCGTAGTCTTTTCTTTTTCATCCGTTGCTCGGATGGTGGAATGGTAGACACAAGGGACTTAAAATCCCTTGCTCTTATGGGCGTGCAAGTTCGAGTCTTGTTCCGAGCATATCTGTTTTATTTTTCGTTTTAAAGGTTATTTTTAGGATTATTAAGCAATGAACATTGAGTTCATATTTTTTATATTTAGTTGCTAATAATTATGAAAAATAGGAGAAAAAAAGAATAATCTTTTGGAGAAATAAAAGACATGAAACTTAATTTTAATAGATTTTTAAAAGTTATTAGATATAAGTGTTCTAAAAATTTTTTATATCAAAAAACAGAAAATTTATTTAATAATGAAGATTATTTAGATTGTTTATTATCATTTTTATATTTGGCTTTTATTACTTCTAAGTTATTAGAGAATGAAAAAAGCATGGTTCAGATGCCAATAAGTGAGTGTGTTTCTGAGACTTTTGATCAACATGATCAATTAACAGAAGAAAATGAATCTATTAATGAATCTATTCATGAAAATTATGAATTAATTATTGAGTGTTTGGAACATGATTTAGAACAACAAAAATCTACTTATGTGTTAGAAAAAGAAAATCTTCAATTGGAAATATTGAATTTAGAAAAAAATCAATGTTATTTAAAACAGCAATTAGTAGAGCAGTTTAATCTAAATTCAGAATATGAAAGCACTATTAGTGTTTTAAATCAGAAAATTGAATTTCAGTCAGAACAGTTGGAATTAAGTCGAAGTAACTTGAATATTATTGAAAATAAATTAAAATCTTTGGAAGAACAATTGGAAATTGTTAATATAAAATCTTTAGATCAACCTAAAAAATTAGAGGCAGATGTTATGGTTCAAGAGGATAAGATCAAATTAGAAGATTCTTTATCTGCGTATATGGAATTAGTTGAAGAGAAAGATATGTTGTTAAACCAGGCTGCTAAAGAAATATTAGAATTGAAAAATGATCTTTATGAGCAAAAAAAGCAATTTTCAGAGACTTCTAAGCAATATGAAGAAGAAATAGAACAACTTAGACAAGAGAATATTTATTATAAAAATTTAAAAGACGGCATCTGTAGTTTTGAAAAAGAAGAAACATCTAAAAAAGAAGTAAGTGAGTTAAAAAATGAACTTCAAGCTGCAATGGTTCAATTAGAAGGTATTAAAGCTTCTGCAGAAATTGAAGAATCAGATGAAATTGAGACTATAAGACGACAGTTAGTTCAAAAGATAGAAGAAATAGCTATATTACAAGATGTTATTAGTCATCAGAAGAAAGAGATTTTTGAATTACGTTCTCTTTTGGTTGAAGGTTTTCAAGAGTCTGATGGAAAAGAAATGGATAGAACTTTGGAACATTTGAAAAAGAAGCTACAAGAAGCTGTAGATGAAACTACTTTGTTTTGTAATGAGACATTCCTAGAACAGTAGTTATGGAAGAATCTTTAATTTTAGGAATAGATCCTGGTACACAAATTACTGGTTATGGTCTAATAAAAGCAACTAAGTATAATTTTTTTACTTTGCTTCATTATGGTGTTTTCAAATTGGGTAATTCCATTTCGTTAACAGAAAAGTATAAGATTCTATTTCAAAAAACAACGTTGTTATTAAAGGATCACACTCCTTCTGCCATGATAGTAGAAACTCAATTTTTAGGAAAAAATCCACAGAGTACAATTAAACTTAGTATGGCGAGAGGGGTTATCATTTTGGCTGCAACTTTGTTAGATATTCCAGTATTTGAGTATCCTCCTGCTAACGCTAAGGTTGCTGTTACTGGAAATGGCCAAGCAAGTAAGGAACAAGTTCAGAATATGGTAGCAAGACTTTTAAGTTCTGTTGAGTTAAAAGATTATAAATATCAAGATGTTACTGATGCTTTAGCTTTAGCTATTTGTCATTGTTCTCTTCAAAACTTTCGTTCTTTAAATAAAAATTATAGATTATAGATGTTTGATTATTTGCAAGGTATTTTAGTTTCTTTAGAACCAAATTTTATTGTTTTAGATAATCAAGGGATAGGTTACAAGATTTTTATAACAGAAAGCTGGTTTACTGAATTAAAAGTAGTTGTCAACTCAAAAATTCAAGTTTTTGTAACTTTGGTTGTGAAAGAAATGGAGCAGGTTTTATATGGATTTAGAGATAAGGATTTGCGAAATTACTTTAATGTTTTAATTTCTATGTCGGGAATAGGACCTAAAATAGGAATGTCGATATTGTCTTTGTTTTCTTGTGTAGATATTTTAAAAGCAGTACAGCAAAAAAATGCAGTTATTTTTTCTTCTGTGTCAGGAATAGGTAAGAAAACAGCAGAAAAATTAATTTTAGATTTAGAAGGGAAATTACCTCCAATTAGCACCGATTTTTCTTTAAAAGCTAGATGTATAAATTTTTCTTATTTTGATGATGCTATGGCTGCTTTAATTCAATTAGGTTATTCAAGGACTATTGCTGAGAAATTATTACAAGAAGCTTTTAAAAGATTGCCCCAAGATGCAGATTTATCAATGATTTTAAAAGAAGCTTTGCGTAAATATTAGATTATCCTTTCCATGATTTATTATTTTATTTAATTTATGTTTATAGATTTATTTTTATTTTAATTAATTTTTTGAGGAGATTATGACTAAAGAAAAAACTTTATCAATTATTAAACCTGATGCTGTAGCTAAACATCATATTGGACATATTATTGCTCGTTTTGAAGAAGAAGGATTAACTATTCTTGCTATTAAAATGATGCATTTAACTAAGAAAACTGCTGCAGGATTTTATGCAGTTCATAAAGAAAGACCATTTTTTGATGAATTGGTAGAGTTTATGTCTTCAGGTCCTATTGTTGTTATGGTTCTTGAAGGAGAAAATGCTATCGCAAGAAATAGAGATATCATGGGAGCAACTAATCCTAAAGAAGCTAGTTCGGGATCTTTAAGGGCTTTATATGGTGAATCCATAGGATTTAATGCTGTTCATGGATCTGATTCTAAAGAAACGGCTAAAGAAGAAATATCTTACTTTTTCTCTGGAAAAAAATTAACTAGTTTAGATCGCAACTAATTATTACTTTATAATGATAGGAGTTGAGTAGTTTTTCTATGATCAGAATTAATTATATTTAGAATTCTTTCTGCTGGGACTTCTGTCATTTTAAATTTATTTTTTAAATAACTCTCTAAGGAAAAAATGAAGTTTTGTTTATTATTATAAAAATTATTAAGTTTTTCTAAAAAATCATTGTGATTTCGATGTTGTCTGTAAGAAGGCTGTTGTTTTGGCAACTTCAAATAACGATTCATTAGGAAGCTATTGAAATCCCATAAAAAAGAACTATGTAGTAACCATCTGTTTTTTTGTATATATAAAGCATTTCCACCGATTTTTTTGTTTAAGATACAATAATCATTATCTTTAAGCAAAAAATTTTTTGGAAAAACATTTTGATATAAAGATTTAGCCCAAGTTAGAATGTTTTCTGCAAATGGAGAGATAGATAAACTAGGAACATTGTTTATAATCCAAGTAATAAATATAGTTGATTGTTCAACAAAAACAGTTCCACCTCCAGAAAATCTTTTAATAATAGGAATATTATCTTGTTTTACATGATCTATAAAAAGCAATTCTTTGGGATCTCCAGATATTCCTAAGACAATAGAGGGAGATACATCTGTATTTATTAAACACCAGTTTTGAGTATCATTTCTTAACAAAGCTTCTTCTAATTGTAATTGAGTAAAAATAGGAATATTTTTTAATAAAATAAATTTACAATTGCTTATAAGCATGTTTTTTAAGTGCTATTATTAAAACTTGAATATCAGCGACAGCAATTCCAGGAAGTCGAGAGGCTATTCCTATTGTTGCAGGGGTAAATTTTTTAAATTTTTCTTGTGCTTCTAAACTAAGTCCTGATATTGCTGAATAATTTAAATCTTTGGGAAGGACTAAATTTTCTGCAAGGAGTTGACTTTCAATAGCTGCTTTTTGTCTTTCTAAATAACCTTCATATTTAATTTCTATTTCTATAAAGTTATTTAACTCATCTCCATAGTCAACAATGGATTCAGGAAAATTTTGTAGTAAATTTTGATAAGATATTTCAGGTCTACGCAAAAATTGAGCTAAAGATATACTATGAGAGCCTTCTTGCTTGAAGATTTTATTTAAACGTTGTTTTTCTTGTTCAATTATTTTTTTTTGTTGAACAACCAAGAGATGTTCTTGTTCGTCCTTTAAACCTAATTGATAAGCATAATGAGTAAGACGTAATCGAGAGTTATCTTGCCTTAATAATAAACGGTACTCTGCTCTGCTGGTAAACATTCTATAAGGTTCATCTAGATGTCTTGTTGTAAGATCATCAATCATAACTCCGATATAAGATTCATGTCTTTTTAGTATAAATTCTTTTTGTTTTCGAATTTTTAATACAGCATTTATACCAGCTATTAAACCTTGAGCTGCAGCTTCTTCGTAACCAGTAGTTCCGTTAATTTGTCCACAAAGAAACAAGTTGTTAATAATTTTTGTTTCTAAAGAAGGATAAATTTGCCCGCTACAAATGTAATCATATTCTATTGCATAAGCTGGACGACTAATAATAGCAGATTCTAAACCAGAAACAGATTGAATAAGCTCATATTGAATATCAATAGGAAGAGATGTTGACAAACCGTTTACATAAAATTCTTTAGTATGAATACCTTCTGGTTCTAGAAAAATTTGATGACGATCCTTGTCAGAAAACTTTACAATTTTATCTTCTATAGAAGGACAATATCTTGGACCTATTCCATGGATATGACCTCCGTATAAGGCTGATTTTTCTAAGTTTTTTTCTACAATTTCTTTTGTTTTAGGTGTAGTGTAAGTAATCCAACAAGATTTTTGAGGCAGTGAAGGAATAAAATTTTTAATTCCATGCCTAAAGCAAATATCATTATCACCTGCTTGCTCTATCATTTCAGAAAAATTAATAGAGGAAGCCATTATTCTAGCCGGTGTTCCGGTTTTTAATCTATCAAGTTTAAATCCAAGTTTTTTTAATGTAGAAGAAAGTGAAAGATCTGCAGAATCTCCTGCTCTTCCTCCAGAGTAGTGCATTTTTCCTATATGTATGCATCCTTGCATAAATGTTCCAGAAGATAGAATTACAGTTTCTCCAAGAAAACAAATTTGTTCTTTAGTAAGAACTCCAACTATAGAATCTTTTTTTATGATTAAATCCGAAACGGATGCTTGAAATAAATGTAAATTGGAAATTCCTTCAAGAGTTTTTTTCATTTCAAGATGATATAACAATTTATCTGCTTGAGCTCTTGGAGCACGAACAGCAGGACCTTTGGCATGATTTAACATACGAAATTGAATACCTGTAGAGTCTATTATTGAAGGCATGACTCCACCTAAAGCATCTATTTCTCTTACAATGTGCCCTTTACCAATACCTCCTATAGCAGGATTGCAACTTAACTTAGCAATAGTATCTAAATTAGATGTTATCAATAAAACGGAAGCATTTAACTTGGCTGCAATAAAAGCTGCTTCGCAACCGGCATGACCAGCTCCTATAACAATTACGTCATATGTTTTAGGATAAGACCACATAATAAACTCACAAAATAAGATAAAGGCAAAGGTTATTTATTTTTATGTCTGTCTCTTCTTCGACGTTTTTTTCTTTTGTGTTTTGCTATTTTATACTGGCGTTTCTTTTTAACTGAAGACATATTATTTAATTTTCCAAATTCTAAAAGGGTATACATTAACTGGTTTATTTTAAAAAATCAAGGCTCAATTATTAGCTTTATTTTTTAAATTAAAATTTGTTTTTTATGTATCTACAAGAATTGGAGTATAATTGCGAAATAAGGCTAACTCTTTTTCAAAAGTTAGCATAACTGTTCCAATGGCTCCGTGTCTATTTTTCGCTACAATTAATTCGGCTAAACCTGGTTTATCATGAGGATCATAATATTCTCTTCGCAATAAGAACATGACTAAGTCAGAGTCTTGTTCAATGCTGTTGTGTACGATAATATTTTGTGCAATAAAATTGTGATTATTAGCAACTGTAACATCGAATACTTTAGATTGACCTAAGGGAACAATAGATATAATTTTATCATAATAAATATTTGAAGATAGAGGATCTTTGACAAGAATAGAATCACCGGATTTTAAATTGCTTAATTTTGTCCATATATTATCTCTATAAAAAGGATGATTTTCTGAAGCTTTTATGCAAAATCCACTTTCGGTATTTAATTTAAAAACCTGTTTTTCTCCGGAGTAAAAAGCTTTTGTTATAACGTCTTTTTCTAAAAGAAAAGAGTTTGTATTAAAAGATAAAATAGGCAAAGGTAAAAGACAGGGATTTTCTGTTAACTCTTTCATGGTTAATTTTTTCCCTTCTAGAGAAGTAATTATTGAATCCCCAGTTAAACACCCACTTTCTCTTAAGTCACTCATCATAGGTCGGTGATTAGCTCGGTCTTCAACTTTTCTAGAAAGTTGAGATAAGCACAGGATAGGGATATTTAATTCTCTTGCTAAAGTCTTTAAATCTCTAGAAATTTCGGAAATCTCATTTTGCCTACTTTCTTGAGATCGAAAAGAACCAGATCCAGAAAGTAATTGTAAATAATCAATGATTAAAAATTTAATACCATGACTTTCTTTCATTCTTCTTGCTCTTGCTTTTAAATCTGATATTTTTATTCCAGGCTGATCATCTATAAACATTTTGTGTTTTTTCATTTCTTCAACAGCAGAAACAATTTTTTGGAAATCGTGACCAGTTAAATTTCCCAGCTGAATTTTTTGAGATTCTACCTCAGATTGAGAGCAGACTATTCTATGCAACAACTGTTCAGCACTCATTTCTAAAGAAAAAATTCCAACAGGAACGTCATGTTTAAAACAAATATTTTCGGCGATATTAAGAGCTAATGCTGTTTTTCCCATAGCTGGCCTCGCAGCCAAGATCATTAGATTAGAAGGCATAAAACCATTTAATAGTCGATCTACGTCTATGAAATATGTGGGTAATGCTAATAAATTAATATGGTTATTTTGGCCAGGAGAAGATCTAAAAGCCTCTTGTTTTTCTTGAATTTCTGTAAGAAAAGGTTTTTGAGAAGTTGTTGATATTCCTTCTAACATGTGAGAAAGAAGAACCCCTTCTCCTGAATGAGATGATTGGCTAATTTGAAAAAATAGGTTTTGAGCTTCATTTAAAACTTCTCGAAAATCAGAAGGTTCTTCTATAGCTTTTTTTTCAATAAATTGAGCTGTTTTAATCATTTTTCTTAAAATAGCTTTACTTTTTACTATTTCAGAATATTCCTCAATATAAGCGGATGTTCCTGCGAACTGAGCTAGGGTTGTTAGATAGTTAATTCCTCCAATGACTTCTAATTTATTTTGTCTTTTTAATTCTTCTGCAGTTAAGCGTACATCTATAGGACGATCTTGTTTATAAGCTAATTTTAAAACCTGAAAAATAATTTTATGTTCTAGAAAATAAAAATCTTCTTCATTTAATTTATCTGCAACTGAATTGATGGCATTAATATTAGTTAACATGGAACCTATTACCATCATTTCAGAATCTCTTGAATGAGGAGGCAATTTGAGTGCTGAATCAGACATTTTAGATTTTTTTGTAGTTTTAACCATAATTAATTGTAGTATGCATTAATATTATCTTTGATATTTAGAGACTACGATAAAATTTCTAATAGAGCAAGATAAGAAAGAATTTATTTTTTGTAAAAATAAGACTATTTTTTTAGCAAAGAATATGATTTTATTGTAAAATTTTTCTTCCGGCTGAAGAAAGGAAAGATGGCTGAGTGGTCGAAAGCACGTCCCTGCTAAGGACGCGTACCCCTAAAGGGTACCGAGGGTTCGAATCCCTCTCTTTCCAAAATTTTTTTGACAAGTTTTCCACTGTTTATATTGATGGGATCTTTTATATTTGATATCTTTTTTACTTAATGTTTAATGCAAAAAGTTAGTGGCTAATAAGCATGTTGAATTATTGTAACATCCTTTCTTTGTCTAGGATAGTCTTTGCTTTTATCTTTTTTTGTGGAAATCCTTTATTTAGGTTTTTTGCTCTTTTTGGAGCTATGATAAGTGATTTTCTAGATGGGTTTTTAGCTAGGCAGTTGTCTAAAGAAACTAGATTTGGTGAAATTTTAGATCCTATTATGGATAAGCTTTTTGTTTTAATTTCTGGAAGTGCTCTTTTTGTTGAAGGAGGTCTTACTTTATCAGGATTAATTTTGATTTTCTCTCGAGATGTTTTCTTGTGTATTTTTTGTGCTTATTTAACGATGATGAGAGGATGGAAAGGTTATAATTGTAAAGCTATGCTTTGGGGGAAAATTTGCACTTTAGCTCAATTTAGTATATTAGTTTGTATTACTTTTTCTATACAGATTCCCTATTATTGCTTCTTATTATTTATTCCTTTTGGCTTTTTTTCATTTCTTGAAAGAATTTATATACATAGAAAGAATGTGAGAAAGGCTAAATCTTATTTTTGCGAAGACAAGAGATAAAAGACAGTCGTTTTGTGCTAATTAATTCCTTGTTTTTTAAGGGTTTTTCTTATATAATTTAATTTCTCTTTTTCGATTTAAGCAATAACATGTCTTACAAGACAAAAGTACAGTTTCTTGATGCTATAAAGCTCGTCTTTTTAATAGAAGATGATATTCTTTTTGAATTCAGTTTTTGGAGTGGGGTAGTGCGTGAGCGCAACATCTAAAAACAAATTGTTTTCTAAATGGCGAGCACTAATTTGGCCTATATATCACTATGACTTAAGTAAGTTTTTGCCTCTGTTCTTTTTGGCTTTTTTTATAGGATTTAATTATACCGTACTTAAAAATATGAAGGATGCTTTATTAGTATCCACAGCTGGAGCCGGGGCAGAAGTAATTCCTTTTATTAAAGTTTGGGGTATTGTTCCTGGAGCAGTATTAATGACTGCTTTTTATGGCTTTTTAAGTAATAAACACAATAAACGAACTGTTTTTTTTATTCTTGTTGGATTTTTTAGCATATTTTTTATTCTTTTTTCTTGTGTAATGTACCCTTGTCAAGAGTATTTGAGATTAGATGCTTTATCGGATCGTTTAAGTTTGATTTTGCCTCAAGGATTTAAGGGTTTAGTGGCAATGATTCGCTATTGGAGCTTTAGTTTATTTTATGTTATGTCTGAATTATGGGGCTCTGTTGTTTTATCAACTTTATTTTGGAGTTTAGCTAATGAAATAACTTCTGTTTCAGAAGCTAGTCGTTATTATGCTTTAATAAATACGGCTATTAATTTGGCAGGTTTGTTTGCTGGATTATTTTCTGTATGGATAAGTACTCCAATATTTTTACGTTTTGTAGTAGATGAATGGCATAATATCATTATCCTTCTTACTATTTTTATATCAATCTCTAGTATTTTTGTTTTATTTCTTTATAATTTTTCTTATCAGAAACAGAATAAAAAATTAATTAAAGAAGAAACTTTTGTTAAAGATTCTTTGATTTCTTTAAAAGTTAATCAGAAGAAAGAAGAAAGAGAACGTGTAAAACTTCCAAAGTTGTTTTCGTATATTTCTCATTCTAGGTATCTTTTGTATATAGCAGCTCTTGTTTTATCATATAACTTAACAATTCATTTGTTTGAGGTTGTTTGGAAAGATCAGGTAAGTAATTTATACCCAAGTCCTATTGATTTTAATATGTATATGGGAAGAGTTTCATCTTTTACTGGTATTGTTTCTACGTTAACTTCCTTGTTAATTTCTGGCCATTTGATAAGAAAGTTTGGTTGGACATTGAGTGCTTTTCTTACTCCTTTAATTATGTTTGTAACCGGAAGTGTTTTTTTTATAACTATTTTCCTTTTTCAAAAAAATAGTTCTATGCTTTCTTTTTTAGGAATGCATTCTCCTTTATCTTGTATTGTTTTTTTGGGTTCTGTACAAAATATTTTATCGCGTACTTCAAAGTTTACTTTTTTTGATATAACAAAAGAAATGGCTTTTATTCCTTTATCTCCCGAAGCTAAGAGAAGAGCAAAAGCAGTAATAGATGGTGTTGTTTCTAGAGTAGGAAAATCTGGGGGCTCTTTTCTTTATCAATTTTTGTTAATTTTATTTTCTACAATTTCGGCAAGCATTAATGTTGTTAGCTTTCTACTTATTTTTATATTTATATCTTGGAGTTTGTCTATATTTGGTTTATCAAAAAAGTTTTCTCAATTGACTATTGATGAAAATCAATCTGCAGATGTTGTAAATTTTAATGATAAGAATGTAATTTTATCTACTTATAATACTATTGAGGATCTTACTCCTTCTTCTCTAAAGGAGATAACCCCAGTTATTAAATAATTTTATTTTTATGTATAGCTCTAATCTTAAATTGTTTTAGATTATAAGTTATTATATATTTTTGTTTAATGAGGTTGCTGTGAAAGTCATAATTAGAGCGTTTATAAAATCTTTAGGTTATTTGTTAGGATTAGTTTTTGGTTTGAGTTTAGCTATATTACTTGTTTTAAGTATTTGTGTTAGTTTAATGAAATTGCATTCTGATTTGGAAGTGCTTCCAAATAGTGAAGGTATTAAACAAGATTTAGGAAAAACAAGTCCTATTATATTAGAAATAAAGTTGCATGGAGTAATAGCTTCTAGTTATAATACGGCAGAAAAAATAAAAAGCGTTCTTTTAGAATGTGAAAATAGTCAAATTAAAGATAGAGTTAAAGGAATTCTTTTATGCGTTAATTCTCCAGGTGGAGAAGTTTTTAATGCGAACGAAATTTATTCAACATTAAATTCTTGGAAAAAAAGAACTTTATGTCCTGTTTATGTTTATGTTGAAGGCTTATGCGCTTCTGGTGCATATTATATTTCTTGTGCAGCAGATAAAATTTATACTAATGATATTAGTCTTATAGGATCTATAGGTGTTACAAGTTCTCCTTTTTTTAATGTTAAAGAGGCTTTAGCTAAAATAGGCATAGATTCTCTTGTATTATCTTCTGGGAAAGATAAATCTAGTTTAAGTCCCTTTAAAGAATGGACTGAGTCAGAAAAAGAGTCTCGTCAAAACTTATTGGACTTCTTTTATTCTAATTTTTTAGACGTTGTTCTTAAAAGTAGGAAACAACTTACAAGAGAACTCTTAGTTAAAGAAATAGGAGCAAATGTTTTTCCTCCAAAGGTGGCTTTAGATTATGGTTTGATCGATGAAATTAATGTAACTAGGGATATTGTATTATATGATCTTGTCAAAGAATTAGGTATTCAAGATGATTATAGGGTGGTATCTTTTGATAAAGAACAAATGTTGAAGAAGTTTTTTTCTGCAGTAAGTTCTAGTCCTTTATTTTCGGGAAAAATGAAACATGAATTAATTATGAATGAGACTAATTCTCATTTAAATTATGAGTATTTGTATGGACAAGATTCTTAAAGATAAAAGACTATTTATCTTGGATGCTTCTGGTTTCATTTTTCGTTCTTATTTTGCTTTACCTTCTATGATATCTCCAGATGGTGACCTTGTTCAAGGTGTTTTTGGTTTTATTCGTTCTTTTAATAAGTTAAAGAAAGATTTTGATTTATCACATGTTGTTGCTGTTTTTGATGGACCTAATAATAAAGAAAGTAGAAAAGCAATTTATGATGATTATAAATCTAATAGAACAAGGAAGTTAGATGATTTGCCAAAACAAATTTTTCTGATTAAAGAATTTTGCTCTTTAATAAATCTTTCATGCGTAGAGATTGATGGAGTAGAAGCAGATGATGTTATAGGAAGTATTGCTATATATGCAGAAGAAAAAAATTTTCAAGTTTATATTTGTTCTGCTGATAAAGATTTAAGTCAATTAGTTAATGAAAATATTTATGTTTTGAATCCTTGGAAAAATAACTTGATATTAGATCGAGAAGGGGTGAAATCTTTATATGGTGTTTATCCAGAAAATATAGTGGATTACTTAGCTTTGGTTGGAGATAATGTTGATAATATTCCAGGAGTTAAGGGATGTGGGCCCAAAAGTGCTGTTCAGTTATTAGAACATTTTGGTTCTATTGAGAAGCTCTTAAGTTCATTGGATAAAGCAGATCAGTCAAAGCAAATACAAAATATTAAGAATTCTATAGATATTTTACAGATAGGAAAGAAATTAGCTACTATAGATAGATTTGTCCCTATTCCTTTTTTTTCAAATATGTTTCAATTTTCTCCTTATCAGCAAACAGATGCTCTTTGCAACTTTTATAAAAAATTAGGCTTTACATCTTTAATTAAGGAAGAGAAAAGAAATCATAATATTCTTTTAGAAGAACAAGAAGAAAAAGTATATGAAAAAATTTCTTCTTTAGAGGAATTAAAACAAATAGAAAAAATTTTAAGTAATGCTGAAATTTTTAGTTTTATTTTTCATTATGAAGGAGAATCTCTACATAATTTAGATATTCTTGGTTTGTGTTTGTGTTTTGAAAAAGAAAAAACGATTTATATTTCCAAAGAGATTTTTGAAGAAGATTATACTTTTGGTCAATTTGTAGATACTATTTTGCTTTCGAAAAAATTAATAGGGTTTTCTACAAAAAACGATTTGCATGCTTTTAAAATGATTTCAGAAAAGGATTTTTTTATACATTTTGATATTGCTATAGCTAATTATTTATTACATACTGGAGATAAAGAATTTTCTTTGCAAGATATAGCAAAGTTTTATTTAGATTCTTCAGTTGTAAAACGATTGCTTTCTTATAAAAGTTATAAGAGAAATAGTTTGTTCAATAAAGAACACTATAGTTATCAATTTTTTTGTGAAGTAGCAGAAATTAATTTTTTGTTGTATTCCATATTGAAAGATGAGTTAAAAGATCGTAATTTGTTTAATTTATTTCAATCCATAGAAATGCCTTTAATTTATAGTTTATTTGCTATGGAAAGAGCTGGTGTTTTTGTAAATGTATGTGAATTAAGTTTATTAGAAAAACATTTGGAAGAAAAATTAGGGCAATTAGAAAAAAAGATTTATAACTTAGCTGGGGAACATTTTAATATTAATTCTTCAAAGCAATTGGCTAGTATATTATTTAATGTTTTAAAATTGCCTTCTTTTGGTGATAAACTCTCTACAAAAGCAGAGATTTTAGAAGCTCTTGTAGATCACCATCCTATAGTTTCTGAAATTTTATCTTATCGTATGTTAGAAAAGCTTCGATCAACTTATGTGACGGCTTTACCTAAACAAGTAGATCCAAAAACGCAACGAATTCATCCTACCTTTCTTCAAACCCTTACTGCTACAGGACGTTTGGCTTGTCAATCACCTAATTTACAAAATATTCCTATTAAAACGGAATTAGGATTGTCTATAAGGCATGCTTTTTGTCCTCAGATTCCGGATAGAATTTTTGTATCCTTTGATTATTCTCAAATTGAATTAAGATTTTTAGCGCATTTTAGTAATGACTCGAAAATGATAGAAGCTTTTCTTTTGGATCAAGACATACATGCCGTTACTGCATCAGAAATTTTTCATGTGCCTTTATCTAAAGTAACTAGAGATCAAAGAAGAGAAGCTAAAGCAGTTAATTTTGGATTAATTTATGGGCAACAAGCTTATGGTTTATCAAAAATTTTAAAAATTAGCTTACAAAAATCAAAAGAATTAATAGCTTCTTATTTTTCTCGTTATCCTTCAATTAATGATTACTTAGAAGGAATAATAGAGAAAGCAATGGTAGAAGGAAAAATTCAGACTTTATTAGGAAGGGAACGAAAAATAAATGGCTTACATTCACAGAATGCTTTAGAGCGTAATGCTGCCCGTCGTTTGGCTGTTAATACTCCTATGCAAGGAAGTGCTGCTGATTTAATAAAATTAGCAATGGTAAATATACATAAATTATTTTTGAAAGAAAAATTACGTAGTTATATGATTTTACAAATTCATGATGAATTGCTTTTTGAGATATTTCCTGAGGAAGAAGATTTTTTAATTTCTGAAATAAAGAAGATTATGGAAACTTCAATAACTTTGAGAGTTCCTTTAGTAGCAAATATCTCAATTGGAAAAAATTGGGCAGAATGTTAAACTTAAAGAAACTTTCTGTAACTGGAGACCCCGGAAGTGGAAAATCAACTATATGTTCGATTTTTAAGGAATTAGGTTCTTATATAGTTTCAGCAGATGATATTGTAAGAGAATTATTAGTTACTACTTCTAGTGTTGGTCAAAAGGTAATTCAATTATTAGGACCATCTATTGTTAAAGAGGATAGATTAGATCGGCAAACTATTGCGAATATGGTCTTTGATGATATTTATCTTCTGAAAGAATTAGAAGGAATCTTACACCCAGAGGTTCATAAAATTATTCAAATGAATTATAAAAAAGTGTGTCGGGGCAATGATTATTCTTTGTTTGTAGCAGAGATTCCTTTATTATATGAATCAAACTCAGAAAGTTTTTATGATATTGTTATATTTGTGAGTGCTAATCAGAATTTGTGTATGTCGCGATTTTTATATAAAAAAGGTTGTTCTCAACAGGAATTCTATAGAAGACTTAAACGTTTTTTACCTATCGAAGAGAGAAAAACGCGAGCAAATTTTGTTATTGAAAATAACGGAACAATTGAACAGTTACGAGAAAAAATTATTAAATTAAATACTTTAATTCTTTAAAGAGGATATTATGAACGAGGATCCCTCTTCGGCCATATCGGCTAAACCACAGCAAATAAATAAGCCTAGTGTTCTTACCCCTCCTGATAAAATGGTTATGGATGATGTTGTCGTGCCTTCTGTTCCAGAAAATTGTCAGGAAACACCGGTTCATGTTATCACAAAAATTTCTAAATTGCAGCGTATGCAAATCGAGGAATTGAATCAAGTAGCTCGTCTTTATGGAGTGAAAAATGTTGGTTCTTTAACTAAATCTCAAGTTGTTTTTGAAATTGTTAAAGCAAAATCAGAAAAACCAGATGAATTATTAATAGGAGAAGGAGTTTTAGAAGTTCTTCCCGATGGTTTTGGCTTTTTGCGTTCACCAACATATAATTATTTACCTTCAGCTGAAGATATTTATGTTTCTCCTGCTCAGATTCGTCGTTTTGATTTGAAAAAAGGCGATACCATTATGGGAACTATTCGTTCTCCTAAAGAAAAAGAAAAGTATTTTGCCTTGCTAAAAGTGGATAAGATTAATGGTTCTACCCCAGATAAAGCAAAAGAGCGAGTATTGTTTGAAAATCTAACTCCTTTGTATCCGAATTTGAGAATTATTATGGAAACGGGTAAAGAAAGATTGCCAGAAAGAGTGTTAGATTTGACTGCTCCTATAGGTAAAGGTCAAAGGGGACTTATTGTTGCTCCTCCTCGTTCAGGAAAAACTGTAATTTTACAAAGTATTGCTCATGCTATTGCAACTAATCATCCGGAAATTAAGTTAATAGTATTATTAATAGATGAGAGGCCAGAAGAAGTTACGGATATGATTAGGTTAGTTAAAGGAGAGGTTATTGCTTCAACTTTTGATGAACAACCAGAACGCCATATTCAAGTAGCTGAAATGGTTATAGAAAAGGCAAGAAGATTAGTAGAGCATGGTCATGATATTGTAATCCTTTTAGATTCTATTACTCGATTGGCTAGGGCTTATAATACAGTACAACCTCATTCTGGAAAAATTTTAACAGGTGGAGTAGATGCAAGTGCTTTACATAAACCTAAGAGATTTTTTGGAGCAGCTAGAAATATTGAACATGGTGGGTCTTTGACTATTTTGGCTACAGCTTTGATAGAAACGGGTTCTCGTATGGATGAAGTTATCTTTGAAGAGTTTAAAGGAACAGGTAATATGGAATTAGTTTTAGATAGAAGGCTTGCTGATAGACGTATTTATCCTGCTATAGATTTAATTAAGAGTGGAACAAGAAAAGAAGAATTGTTGTATCATCCTGGAGAATTAGAGAAAGTATTCTTATTTAGACAAGCTATAGCAGACTTAACATCGATAGATGCTATGAATCTTCTTTTAGGTAGGTTGAAAAAGACTAATAGTAATGCAGAATTTCTATTATCATTGAAGGAATAGGAATGAAATTAACAACAATGTTGATTAAAAGTTTGTATTCTTTTAAACTTTCTTTCCAAATGAAGAGAATTAAAAGTATATTATTAATAATTTGATTAATGGGAGCCATCTATCTTGAGATAGATGGTTTTTTTTTGTGATGTTGAAGGAATGTTTATTTTTAGAATCAGGAGAGATATTTTTAGGAAAACAAGAGACTTCTTTTTCTGGAGAAGGAGAAGTTGTGTTTACAACAGGGATGTGTGGTTACGTAGAGAGTTTAACAGATCCTTCTTTTTCGAAGCAGATTTTAGTTTTTACCTATCCTATTTTAGGCAATCATGGAGTTCATGATAAACATACTTGGGAAGGATTGAAAATTTCTGTGGCAGGAGTTGTGGTTAGTTATTTGAGTAATCAATGGAGCCATGCCCAAGGAATAATGTCTTTAAGAGAATGGTGTGAAATTGAAAAAATCCCTTTGATTTCTTCTATAGATACAAGAAGGTTAACAAAAGTTATTAGGAATAAAGGAAGTTTATGGGGATATATTGGAGAGAAAAAAGCAACAAAAAATAATTTTAAAAAAGAAGTTAATTTAGTTGCTTCTGTAACGCCAAAGGAAAAATCTTTACATAATTGGAGCAAAAATCATCGTCATCAGGTTATTGTTGTTGATTGTGGAATGAAAAATAACATTTTGAAAGAGCTTTCAAAATTTCCTATTAATATTGTTAGAGTCCCCTATGATTATGATTATTCAAAAGAATATTTTGATGGCATATTTATCTCGAACGGACCAGGAGATCCTTCAATATGTTCTGAGACAGTTAGTATTCTTAAAAACGTTATGTCTTGTGGAAAGCCTATATTTGGAATATGTTTGGGATTACAACTGATGGCTTTAGCTATTGGGGCAAAAGTTTATAAGTTGCCTTTTGGGCATAGAGGTCAAAATCAACCTTGTTTTTGCATAGAGGATAAAAGATGTTATTTGACTAGTCAGAATCATGGTTTTGCAGTTGATGCGAATTCCTTACCAAAAGATTGGCAGGTATGGTTTGTTAACTTAAATGATAATTCTGTGGAAGGAATAAAGCATAGTTTTTTACCATTTTTTTCTGTTCAGTTTCATCCAGAAGCTGCTCCTGGTCCTACCGATACAATGTGGTTATTTAAAAGGTTTTATCAATGTATATTGGATCAATAAAAAAAGTCTTACTACTAGGTTCTGGAGGGTTAAGAATAGGCCAAGCAGGAGAATTTGATTATTCTGGATCTCAAGCTATAAAAGCTCTTAAAGAAGAAAATATAGAAATAGTTCTTTTAAATCCTAATATTGCTACAGTGCAAACTGATCCTGGAATGGCTGATAAAGTATATTTAATGCCTTCATCTTTAGAAGAAACTAAAAAAATTATTATTAAAGAAAAACCAGATGCTATTTTATTAGGCTTTGGTGGGCAAACTGCATTAAATTTGGGTTTGGAACTTTATGATTGTGGTTTTTTAGAAGAAAATAACATTGTTGTTCTGGGAACTTCGATTCAATCAATTAAAATAACAGAAGATAGAGAGTCGTTTAAACAATCTTTGCATTCTATAGGTGTTGCTACTCCTAAAAGCAAACAAGTTTCTTCTTTGGAAGAAGCTGTGAAAGAGGCTCATCAATTAGGTTTTCCTGTAATGATGCGTTTAGGTTTTTCTTTAGGTGGATTAGGATCTGGAAAAATTGTTGATGAAAGAGATTTAATAGAAAAAGCATCTGTAGCTTTGAGTTATTCTCCTACATTACTTATAGAAGAGTATTTGGAAGGTTGGAAGGAAATAGAATATGAAATAATTAGAGATGTTTTTGGAAATACTTTAACTGTATGTAATATGGAAAATTTTGATCCTCTTGGAATTCATACAGGGGAGAGTATTGTCGTTTGCCCTTCGCAAACATTGACTAATTATGAATATCATATGTTAAGAGAAGTAGCTATTAAGGTAGCTAACCATTTAGAAATTTTAGGAGAGTGTAATATTCAATATGCTCTTAACCCTCTAACTTCTGAATATCGAGTCATTGAAGTAAATGCAAGGCTCTCTAGATCTAGTGCGTTAGCTTCAAAAGCAACAGGATATCCTTTGGCTTTTGTAGGAACAAAATTAATGCTTGGTTATCCTCTTAATGAAATTAAAAATGCTATTACTCAGATAACTACTTCTTTTTTTGAACCAGCTTTAGATTATATTGTTGTAAAGATGCCTCGTTGGGATACTCATAAGCTAAAGTTGGCTAATCGTACTATTGGTTCTGAAATGAAAAGTGTAGGAGAAGTTATGGGAATTGGAAGAACCTTTAACGAGGCTCTACACAAAGCTTTGAGAATGTGTAATTTGGGTTGTGAAGGATTATTAGATCATATTCCTTTTTCTGAGAGTATTTTAGAAGCTGAAATTGCAACTCCTACAGATAAAAGGCTTTTTGCTATTGCTCAGTTTATAGCTTGCGGTGGTTCTATAGATAGAATACATATTTTATCTGGTATAGATAAATGGTTTTTATATCAGATTAAAGAAGCTGTAGATTTTTCTTTGGTCATCCAAAATCGAGATAAAGAACTGAGTAGGGAAGAGCTTATGTTGGCAAAAAGATTAGGTTTTTCAGATAAGTATATAGCTAATTTAGTAAAAGTTGATGTGGAGGAAATTAGAGAAAAAAGGATAAGTTATGGAATAGTTCCTGTTGTCAAACAAATAGATACGTTGGCTGGTGCTTATGATGCTTTTACAAATTATTTATATATGACATATTGCGGAGATGAGAATGACATTTCTCCTTCTCCAACCAGACCAATTGTTGTTTTAGGTTCTGGCCCTTATGCTATTGGATCTTCGGTTGAGTTTGATTGGTGCGCAGTTAATACTATTCGTTGCCTTCGTAAAAATAATGAATATTCAATTATCATTAATTCTAATCCAGAAACAGTTTCTACTGATTATGACGAATCAGATAGATTGTATTTTGAAGAAATTTCTTTAGAGAGAGTTAGAGATATTGTTGATTATGAGCAGTCTAAAGGTATTATAGTTTCTGTTGGTGGACAGATAGCTAATAATCTAGCTTTGCCTTTGGATTCTTTAGGATATTCTATTTTAGGAACTTCTCCAAAAAATATTGATATGGCAGAAGATAGACAAAAGTTTTCTTTGTTATTGAATCATTTAAATATTGATCAACCAGAATGGATTGAAGCAACAAATCATCAAGATGCTTTATCTTTTGCTAAGAGGATTAATTTTCCAGTATTAGTTAGGCCTTCTTATGTTCTTTCTGGTGCTGCTATGAGCATTATTTATAATGAAGAAATGTTAGTAGATTTTCTTGATAAAGCTTTATTAGCTGCAGCAGGACATTCAGTGGTAATTTCCAAATTTATTTTGGAAGGTAAAGAATTTGAAATGGATGGAGTTGCTCAAAATGGTAATATTATTATTAAAGCATATTCTGAACATATAGAACATGCAGGAGTGCATTCTGGAGATGCTACTATTGTTTTGCCTCCGCAAAGACTTTTTTTAGAAACTATTCGACAATCAAACATTATTGCTAAAAAAATTGTCGCAGCTTTAAATATTTCTGGGCCTTTTAATATTCAATTTATAGCAAAAAGGGGTCAAGTTAAAGTTATAGAGTGCAACTTAAGAGCTTCTCGTTCTTTACCTTTTGTTTCTAAGGTAACAGGATATAATTTTATTTCTTTTGTAGTAGATGTTCTTTTAAATAAGACAATTAAAAAGCAAGATTATAATACTTTAGATTTAGATTACGTTGGTGTAAAGGCTCCTTTATTTTCTTATAATAGGCTAAAAGGTTCTAATCCAGTAGCTTGTGTAGAAATGGCGTCTACAGGAGAAGTTGCTCATTTAGGAGAAAATTTATATAAAGCTTTTTGGGGGGCTTGGAGATCTACTGAACAACAAATAAAAGGTAAAAAAATTTTGTTGAGTTTAGGAGGGAGTACGAAAGAACGTTTAATTCATGAGGTAAAGATATTAGATAAATTAGGTTGGGAATTTTATTCTACAACAGGAACTCATGATTACCTTTCTTATAATGGAATAGCTTCTCGTTGTTTATTTAAAGCAAGTGATTGTATTAGTCCAGATATTAGAGAAGTAATTAAGAATCAAGAAGTTGATTTAATTATTAATATACCTCGCTCTACGGAATTAAAACCAAATACAGATGGGTTTTTTATTAGACGTTTAGCTATTGACCATCGAGTTCCTTTAATTACAGACCTTCAGGTTGCCCGAGTATTTTTAAATTGTTTAATCCAAATTGAAGATCTTTTTCCAGATGTTAAATCTTGGGCAGATTATGTGAGGAAAGGTTATGAAGGATAAAAATTTATTAACAATAGAGTCATTGAATAAAGAAGAAATATTAGAAATATTAGATGCAGCTACCCTTATGAAACAAGGGAATTATGATAAGAATTTATTAGAAAATAATATTTTAGCTTCTTGTTTTTTTGAACCGTCAACAAGAACACGTTTTTCTTTTGAATCAGCTATGTATCGACTGGGTGGCAAAGTAATTAGCCTCAATGGAGAAGAAGCAAGTTCTATGAAAAAAGGGGAGACATTGTTTGATACAATAAAAGTATTAGGTAGTTATGCTGATATTATTGTATTAAGGCATCCTTTAGAAGGTGTTGCGAAAAGAGCTGCAGAAGCTGTTGATAAACCTATAATTAATGCTGGAGATGGAGCTCACGAGCATCCTTCCCAAGCACTTATAGATTTATTTTCTATTAGAGAAAGTCAAGGTAGTTTGGAAAATTTGAATATTGCTGTTATTGGAGATTTATTACATGGACGTGCTGTTCATTCTTTGGTTTTAGCGTTTTTAAATTTTTGTAATCGTTTATTTTTTATCTCTCCGGAAGAATTTTCTTTGCCTAAATCGTTATCAAATAAATTGAGAGCTAAAGGGATTCCTTTTTCATTTAATAAAAATCTTGATGATATTATAGATAATTTGGATGTTCTTTATGTTACAAGAATTCAAAAAGAACGTTTCTATGATAAATATGATTATTTAGGTGTAAAAAATTCTTATAGAATATCTTTAGAACAATTGAGAGGTTGTAAGTCAAATTTAAAAGTATTTCATCCTCTTCCAAAAGTTGATGAGATTGATGTTAATATAGACAACTCTCCTTATGCTTACTACTTTATTCAGGCAACCAATGGATTGTATGTTAGACAAGCATTATTAGCAAAATTGTTGAGGAAATTATGAAAGAAAAATTATTGGATGTAGCTGCTATTCGTAATGGAACGGTTATAGATCATATTCCTCCAGGAAATGCTTTGAAAATTATTTCTTTGTGTTCTCTTGAAGTTAATCAATCTAGAACTTTTATTGGACTTAATTTAAAAAGTACAAAGATGAAGGTAAAAGATTTATTGAAGATAGAAAATTTAGAAATCTCTCAAGATTTATTAGATGTAATAGTTATTTTGGGGGGACATTCTTTAACTGTAAATCTAATCAAGAATTTTGAAATTGTTAATAAGTTTAAACCTAGAATCCCTAAAATGATTTCGGTTAAATTTTGTTGTAATAATGAAAGATGTATATCTCATTATGAAAAAACTCCTGGTAAATTTAATGTTATTTCTAAAAGCAATGTTATAGATTTAATATGTTTTTATTGTGATGAACCTTATATAGTAAAATGAAGACAATAAAAATCAAAAATCTTTTATCAATAGATAACTATCGTTTTGATATTACTTGCCAAAATATTTTTAAAAATTTTGTTTGTGAAGATATAGATGGGTCTTCTTTAGTAGCTTTTCCTGCTGTTATTGATCCTCATGTGCATTTTCGTACTCCTGGACATGAACATAAAGAGTCATGGAAGTTTGCTGCTTTCCCAGCAATATTGGGAGGAGTAACTACGGTTTTTGATATGCCTAATAATTCTCCTTTTATTTCTTCTATATCTCAATTAAGTATGAAACATTCTTTAATAGAAAATCAGTTAAAAGAAGCAGATATTCCATTAAGATATAAATTATTTTTAGGAGCTACAGCTTGTAATTTTCATGATATTGAGATGATAAATTATTATAAGCAGATATGTTGTGGAATAAAGGTATTTTTAGGAAATTCAACGGGAGCAAGTTTTTTATCTTACAGTATTTTAGATAGAATTTTTAGAATTGCTGCAGAATTAAACTTAGTTGTAGCTGTGCATGCAGAAGATGAAGAAATTATACGAAAGAAACAAAGTTGTATGGGAGCTAAAGATTGGACTCAGATTAATGCTCATTCTTTATCTAGGCCGAGAGAAGCTGCAATAAAAGCTGTAGATCATGTTATAGAATTATCTCATAAACATGGTACGAAAGTTCATATACTACATGTTTCAACAGAAGAAGAATTAAAATTAATTAAAGAAGGAAAGAAAACAAATAAAACAATTTTTGCAGAAGCAGCTTTGCCTCATTTGTTTTTTGATGAAGAAGATTATATTTCATTAGGAAATTGTATAAAAGTTAATCCTCCAGTAAGAAATAAGTTAGATAGGGAAGCATTATGGGAGGCTATTAATTCTGGCTTAATAGATACGGTAGGATCTGATCATGCTCCACATTTAATTTATGAAAAACAAGTTTCTATAGAAAAAGCTCCTTCTGGAATCCCTGGAAACCCTTTTTTATTTCCTTTGATTTTAAATGCTGTTAATGAAGGATTGTTAATTAAAGAAAGGGTAACCAAGATAACACATGATGTTATTGTAGATTTATATGATTTAGAAGAAACTCAAGATTTTGTTTTAGTAGATATGAAAAAAGAACATAAAATAGAGGAAAGGGATATTAAGTCTTTATGTAAGTGGTCTCCTTTTTTAGGTAAATCTATTAAAGGATGGCCTATGTATGTAATTTTAAAAGGTACTCTTTATCCAGGATTAGGAGTATATTTATGAAAATTTCCAATAATAGATTTGGGAAAAATAACAAAAGATAAGTTAGACCATAAAGAGTTTGGTTTATTAAAGAAAAGTTCTAAATAGTTAATTAAAATTTGTTTTTGTTTTTGAAGATAATCAATAGCTATCATGTTAGAGGGGATAAAAAATCCTAAATATTTTTGGTTATGGTGTTCTTCAATGGATAAGATATTAGATGAATTTGAAAAATACAGTTGTTCAAGTTTTTGAGTTAAATTAATTCCAATAAAAATTTGTGTTTCCATAAGGTAGAAATATGATAAATGATGATTATTTACAAGATGATTCCTTAAATTTTTGGCTTAAAAATCCTCCTATTTATGATATCTCTAAATCATATGAGGAAAATTTATTGCAAGGACCTTTTCTTAGAGAAAATTTTTTATCTAAAAGGATTTTTCCTTCTGAAGATTTATGGATAGATTTTTTAGGTCATAAAATAGCTTCTCCTATAGGTATTCCTGCAGGACCTTTGTTGGATGCAGACTGGGTAATAGCAGCATCGCGCTTAGGATTTGATGTTCTTACTTATAAGACAATTCGTAGCCGTTTTACTCCAGCTCACAAGCTTCCTAATATGTTGTTTGTAGATAAAGATTCTTTAGTAGCTTTACCTAAAGGTAAACGACCAAAAAATATTTTAGATTTAGCAGTAACAAATTCTTTTGGAGTTCCTTCTCAAGATATTGAATTTATAAAAAAAGATATAAAAAAAGCCTTAGAAGGTATTAAAAAAGGTCAATTGTTGATTGTATCAGTTATGGGAACTTCTCCTAGTAATGCTCATGAACCTTCTTTAGAAGAAGATTTTGCTCAGACTGCTTTATTAGCTGTTGAAGCAGGAGCTCCCATTATAGAGTTAAATTTTTCATGCCCTAATTTAAGTTGCTCTTTAGGGGAAACTTATACGGATGCTAACTTTATTGCTAAGGTAATTTCTAATGTAAAATCTTATATTAAAGATGTTCCTATAATAGCTAAGTTAGGTAAATTTGATAATGATGCTACTTTGAGAAAAGTAGTTTGTGCTGTTGCTGAAGCTGGAGGAGCAGGCATTTGTGGGCTTAATACATTAAAAATAGAACTTAAAGATGAAAATGGGGAACCAGCTTTAGGAAAAGAACGATTAAAAGCTGGTATATGTGGTGTTCCTTTAAGACAAGAAGCTTTGGAATTTGGGAAAAAAGTAACTCTAATTAAACAACAAGAAAATTTGGATTTAAAATTGCTACTTACAGGAGGAGCAGTAATTCCAGAGCATTTACATGATTTTTTAAATGTTTCTGCAGATATAGCAATGACTGCAGCTGGTATGATGTGGAATCCTTTTTTAGCTTTACAATTTCATGGGAGTGTTCATGTGTAACCAATCTTTAAGAAAAGTTATTCTAGAACTATTCGACATAGGTGTTTTTCAATTTGGTAATTTTACTTTAAAAACAGGAATTAATTCTCCCATATATATAGATTTAAGAAGAATTATTTCTAAGCCAAAGTTGTTAGTTATTATATCTAAATTAATGTGGAAAGATTTTCTAGATTCAATAGATGTTATTTGTGGAGTTCCATATACGGCTCTACCTATAGCTACAGTACTTTCTATTGAATATCAAATTCCATTAGTTTTAAAGAGAAAAGAAGAGAAGAACTATGGATTAAAGAAGAAGATAGAAGGAATTTTTCATGAAGGAAATAGGTGTGTAATAATAGAGGATGTTATTACATCTGGATCTAGCATTTTAGAAACTAAAAAAGATTTGGAAAAAGAAGGTCTTTTAGTGAAAGAAGCTTTGGTTTTTCTGAACAGGGGTCAGGGAGGAGAAAATAATTTATTAAGTAAAGGAATAAAGGTTTATTCTGTTTGTTCGTTATTTGAGGTTTTAGACATTCTTCTTTATTCTATGAAAATTGATCAGGTTTGTTATGAAAGAGTTATAAATTTTTTAAATACTCATCGGGTATAAAATATGAAAAATAAAAGTTATTCTGATAGAGCAAAATTAACAAAACATTCTTTAGGAAAAGATTTACTAGAGTTATTAGACAAAAAACAAACAAATTTGGGGGTAGCTCTTGATGTTACATCTTGTAAAGAATTTTTAAAAATAGCTAATGAGATAGGTCCTCATATATGTATTCTTAAAACTCATATAGATATATTAGAAGATTTTACTATAGATTTTATTCAGCAATTAATGGATTTGTCTATAAAGCATAATTTTCTAATTTTTGAAGATAGAAAATTTGCTGATATTGGTAATACAGTACAACTACAATATAAAAAAGGCATTTATAGAATTTCTGATTGGGCTCATATAATTAATGCTCATATTTTACCAGGATCTGGTATTATTGAAAGTTTAAGGACAGTTGGTCTTCCTCTTAATAGAGGATTATTATTACTTGCAGAGATGAGTTCAAAGGATAACTTGTTTTCTGCTTCATATACTTCAACAGCTGTTAGGTGGGCAGAACTGTATGAAGATTTTGTTATTGGTTTTATTTCTCGAAGAAAATTATCTTTTAATGAATCTTTTATTTATTTTACTCCTGGGGTAAGTTTAAATAGGCAAAGTGATGCAATAGATCAAAATTATTTTACTCCAGAACAAGTGATAGGATCCTTAGGAAGCGATATTATATTAGTAGGAAGAGATATTTATAAAGCAGAGTTTCCTGGTAAACAAGCTGAACTTTATAGACAAGAAGGATGGGATGCATATAAAACTCGTTTGAGTGTTTAAAGATTTTGATAAGATTAATTTATAAATTAAAATGATTCTTTTATTTTTTTATTTCTTTTAAAATAAAATTATCCACAATTATTAATTGTTCTTTATTAAATATGAATAAAAGGTTAACTGATGATGTAGCTGTAATTATTTTATGTGGAGGAGAAGGAAAACGTTTATCTCCTTTAACAAAGAGTAGATGTAAACCAGCAGTATCTTTTGGGGGACGATATAAATTAGTAGATATACCCATTTCTCATGCATTAACTTCAGGATTGTCAGAGATTTTTATTATAGGTCAGTATTTAGCAAAATCTTTAAAACAACATGTCTTAAGAACTTATTCTAATAAATTTACAAATAGCATATTGCATTTTTTAGTTCCTGAAGAAGAGAAAGGAAAAATTATTTGGTATAAAGGAACAGCTGATGCTATTCGACAGAATTTAAAAAAATTTAGAAATTCTAAAGCAAGGTATTTTCTTATTTTATCAGGAGATCAATTATATAATATTAATTTTTCTCAAATGATTTATTATGCTAAGCAAAAACAAGCTGGGTTAGTAATAGCTTCTCAACCTATTTCAGAAAAAGATGCTTATAGAATGGGGGTCTTAAAAACTGATTCTAAAACTGATTTAATTTTAGATTTTTATGAAAAACCTCAAACACAGAATATATTGGATCAATTTAAAGTATGTGATTCAATAGAAAAGCCTTTTTTAGGTTCTATGGGAATCTATTTATTTTGTAGGGAAATTTTATTTAATTTGCTTTTAGAAGATCTGAGAGAGGATTTTGGACAACATTTAATTCAAACTCAAATAAAAAAAGATAATGCTTTTTCTTATTTATATGATGGATATTGGGCAGATATAGGTACTATAGATTCTTATTATCATGCAAATTTAGAACTTACAAAAAAACCTTTTCCAAAATCTCCAGGATTAAGTTGTCATAGGAATAGTAACATTATTTTTAATAAACATCATCATCTTCCTGGAGCTATAATATCTAACTCTACTCTTAATCAATCTCTTTTATGTGAGGGAGTTGTTGTTGATTCTTGTAAGATAAATCGCAGTATAGTTGGAGTGCGTACCGTAGTTAGTAAAAATTCTGTTATTCAAGATTCAATTATATTAGGAAATGATTATTATGATTATGAATTAAATAATTCTAAATCTTCATATTATTTAGGTATTGGACCTGATTGTATTATCAATAAGACAATTGTTGATGAAAATGTAAGAATTGGATCTGGGGTCAGATTGGTTAATCAAAAGAAAATTCAGCATTTTGATTCTCCTGATGGATTATTTTCTGTACGAGATGGGATCATAATTGTTCCAAAAGGAACAATTATTCCAAATAATTATAGATTTTAATTATAATATTTACTAATTCTTTGTATCTTAACATTAAGAGATTTGTGTATTTTTGTTTTATAAGAGTTTTATAATGATCAAGGCTATTGCAGATTTACACTTGGCTTTAAGTGTTCCTGATAAGGATATGTCTATTTTTGGTTCTAATTGGAAAGACTACATGTTGCGATTAAGAGATAATTGGAAAAATTCTGTGTCAGAATCAGATTTAGTTTTGATTGCAGGGGATATTTCTTGGGCTATGAGATTGGAAGAGATGAGTTTGGATTTACAGTTTTTATCTGATTTGCCAGGAAAAAAAATTTTAATTAAAGGAAATCATGATTATTGGGCTTCAAAATCTGTTTCTAAAATTAGACAGTTTTTACCAAATAATTGTTTTTTTTTGGGGAATGATTATTTTGTTTATGAAAATACAGTGATTGTTGGTGCTCGTTTATGGTCTTCTTCTTCAATTAAGATTTCTTCTTCGATTTTTCAAGATTCTTATAAAGAAAAGGAAGAAAAGTCTTTGATCGATGAAGAAAAAATTTTTATTAGAGAGAAAAATAAATTAAAATATTCTTTAGAACGTCTTCCTAAAAATATAGAAAATAAAATAGTTATGACTCATTTCCCTCCTATAGGAACAAATTATGAAGAAAATGAGATAACTCAGTTGCTAGAGAATCATTGTGTAAGGCATTGTATTTTTGGTCATTTACATAATGTAAGATCAGATATAAAGAAAAGTTTTTGTATTAGAGGAATTCATTATCATTTAGTTTCGGCTGACAGCATAAACTTTTCTCCTGTAAATATTTGTGAATGAGTTATGAAAATTACATCTGGTAAGTTTAAAGGAAAAAAAATAAAAACATTGTTTGATCCAGAGTTAAGGCCCACAATGGAGTTAGTTCGAGCTACAGTTTTTAATATTTGTAGGCAAGATATAGAAAATGCAAACGTCTTAGATTTATTTGCAGGAACTGGAGCTATTGGGTTGGAAGCTTTAAGTCAGGGAGCTAGTCATATAACTTTTATTGATAAATCTCCGAAAGCAGTAAAATTAATTCGTGAAAATATAAAGATGTTTTCTATAGAAGAAAACACTAAAGTGTATTGCCAAGCAGCAAAAAAGGCTTTGCTTATTTTAGGAAAAAATAAAAAGGTATTTGATTTAATCTATATAGATCCTCCATATCATCTTGTAAATGAAGATATTATTGATGAGTTATTAGAAACTATTATTTTTTATAAAATTTTAAAAACTAATGGAAATCTTTTTATTGAAGGATCTCGTTGCATGAAACAGATTGAATCAAATCAATTTCTTAAATTACAAAGTACTCGGAAGTTAGGGGAAACATTTTTATCTCATTATCAGTTATTTTAATTATTTTTTAAAATTGATTGTCAAACTACTCTTCTCTAGTTATTGTGAAGAAATATAAGTATTTTTAGGAATGTTATTAGATAATGAAAAGAAAAAAAATTTTTTTTAAGTATGGTCTTATCTTTTCTTTTTACTTTTTAGCATTAATTTATTTAACGGGTTGTCAAATGAGAAAAACTCATTATATAATTGGAAGAGACCCTGCTTGGGAGTCTGTTCCTTTAGCCCCGTCTGTTGCATTAACTGCGTTTACAAATGAAGTCATTAATAAGATGTCAGGTAGGAGTAAGATTTTTATTGCTATAGAGAATTGTTCTCCAGTTTCTCTTTTATCTTATTTAGATGAAAATAAAGTACAAGGAATTTTATTGAATGTTTCTCCGGAATTTATTGATTTAGAAAAATATTCTTTATCTTTTCCTTTAATAAAAACAGGGCCAGTTTTAGTTGTTTCATCATCTTCTTCATCTTCTTCATTAAAAGATCTTCAAGGAAAATTTGTAGCTGTATATCGATATGATAATTCGATAAGTTTAATAGAAGAAAGAGAAGATTATATTATAGAGACATATGAAGATCCCATATTGGCTTTGAATAAACTTGAAATGGGTTTTTATGATGGGGTTTTTCTTCCGGCGTTAGAAGCTTATAGCTTAACTTCTTCTTTTTTTAAGGAAAAATTGAAGATAATTACACCTCCTATGGGCGATGTAGGAATTTATTTGATGGTGAAAAAAGGTTTTAATAGTAAGCTATTGAAATCTATGAATTCTATTTGTGGTTCTAATAAAAGATCTAAAACTTTAAAGTCTTTGCAAGAAATGTATTTGCTTGCTTGTAGTTCTTTGAATGAAAAAGTGCATAATTGATTTTATAAAAAAAATAGGTTATTTTTTAATAATTTTAGAGAAAAGAATATTAAAAATGCTGCAAGTCGATTATGGATTTTTTGATTTTGATAGGTAAATCTAAGAAGATAATATCTTTGGGTAAGAAAGATTTTTTTTAAAGAAAAACTTATAGAATATTAAGGAGAAGTTGTGTTTGTTTTTAGGTGAGAACTTTCTTGTACTATT
>CAUWIK010000005.1:0-88964 GCA_963558895.1 uncultured Chlamydiaceae bacterium
TTAAGACCTGTAAGAGTGTGTTTAGAATCGAAAATAAGATTACCTGTAATAGGTTCATTGGTAATTGTTCCTGTGATAGGTATATAACTTTCTTTAAGAATAGATTTTAAATTTTGTTGTAAATAAGAGAGATTAATAGCATCTTCTTCTGATATAGGAGAGCCTACTCCTGTAATAATATTGTTACTACAATTGATATCACCAGTCATAGTTCCTCCTGAGAGAGGAAGATATTTAGAAGATTCAGTATTTAATTCACCAAGATTAACAGCATCTGTAGGAGTGGATGAGGCTGCTAAGTTAGTGATTTTGTTATTTGAAAGGTTAAGAGGTCCTTGTAGAGGTTGACTTCCATCTAAAGGAAAATATTTATCAGAAGTTGTATTTAAAGTTTTTAAGTTAACAATATCTGAATCTTGAATAGGATTGGGAAGATTTTTAACAGTATGAATTCCATCAAAAATAAGATTACCAGTAATAGGAAATCCTGTTTTAGTTCCTGTTAAAGGAATATAATTATTATTTATATTAATAACGGAATTATTTAAAGTTTTAAGATTGACAGCATCTTGAGGATCATAAGGATCAGCTACTTGCGTCACTTTTGCTGAACCCGTTAAGTTAATATTTCCTTCTAAAGTTCCTCCAGTTAAATGAAGATATTTGTCTGTTTGTGCATTTAAAGTTTGAAGATTCACGGCATCTTGAGGTTCAGAAGCATCAGCTACTTGGGTAATTTTTCCTGAACCTTCTAAGGTAATATTTCCTTTTAGAGTTCCCCCAGAAAGAGGAAGATAATCATTAGATTTAGAATTAAGAGTTTGAAGATTCACGGCATCAGTAAGCTCTTTTGGATTAGCAAGTCCTGTAATTGTTGTTTGTTGATTGAATATAAAATTTCCTGTAATAGGTTTATCTGTAGAGTTACCAGAAAGAGGAATATAGTTTTCGTTGAATGAATTAAATGAAGATAAACAAGTTCCAACATTGACTAGTTCTGTAGGTTGAGTAGGATTAGGAACATTAGTAATGGTATGGGAATTCATATCAATATTTCCAGAAAGAGTACCTCCAGAAGTATTAAGATAGTTATTAGCAGTATTTGATAGAGTAAGTAAATTAACAGCGTCCAAGGGATTTATGGGAGAAGAGAATTGAGTAACAGTACTTTTTTGATTAAAGATTAAATTTCCGGTGATAGGTGTGTTTTCAGGATTACCAGCAAGAGGGATATATTGAGAGAAACTTTGATTAAGATAAGTTTTTAAAAAACCAAAAGGAACTCCATCTTGGGGGTTTTTAGGAGATTTGAGATTAGTTATTTTGTTTTGACCTAAGTCTAAAGAGCCTAACAAGCTTTCAGATTTGTTAGTAGGTAAATAAAGAGCTAGTTGAGAATTTAAGTATTGTAGATTTACAGCATCTCCATCATTAGTGGGATTTGGAATGTTAATCACAGAATTATTATTAGCATTGATATCTCCTGAAAGAATTCCACCAGTTTTCGGAAGATATAAAAGACTACTTGATTGTAAGGTAGAAAGATTTACAGCATCTGTTAATTCAGAAGGATCTTCTAATCCATAAATTGAAGAGGTATTATTAAAGATAAGATCTCCCGTGACAGGAGTTTCTGAGCTATTTCCTTGAAGTTTTAAATAGGAGTTATGATTAATAGCATTAATATAATTTAAATTAATGGCATCAGTAGGATTTTCAGGATCTTTGATTCCAGTGATACTTTGATTATTAGCATTAATATCTCCTTCTAAAGTTCCTCCTTTTAAAGAAAGATATTTTGAAGCTTCTGTTTTTAATGAAAGTAGATTGATTATATCTGAATTTTTTACAGGGTTTGTAAGATTAGAGATTGTAGAATTATTAGTAAAAATAAGAGGACCTAAGATAGGATTATCTTCAGTATTTCCAGTTAAAGGAATAAGAGAAACTTGAGTAGTCTGTAATGTTTTTAGATTAACAATATCTCCTGGATCAATCGGATCTCTTATATTAATAATGTTTGTGTTGTTAAGAAAAACGTTACCTCGAATAGGATGTCCAGGAGTTGTTCCCGATAAGGGCACAAATAAGCCTTCAAATTTATTATTGATAATATATTCTAGTTGTTGTTTATTAACGGCATCATTTTTATGTATAGCATCTGCTAAATTTGTTATTTTATTATTGTTTAAGTTAAGAGTTTTATTTATTGAACAATAATAATTTGTTGATTTATTAATTTTTTCTTTCATAAATAAAAAAAAAATGTTTTTTTAATTTTCTTTTTAATTAAAAAGAAATAATATTTATTATTTTTTTCTGATAGAAAAAATTAACTTTTTATAATTATATTAGTTGTACTTTAATAAATTTGTATTCTTCCTAATGGTTGTATTTTTATTTCTGGTAAAATTTCTTGGTAAGAAATAACAGCAACATCAGGAAATTCTGTTTCTATTAATTTTCTTACATAGCGTCTAACATCAATTGCTGTTAAAATTACTGGAGGTTGTCCACCTGGAGGAGGTTGTGTAATAGTACTTCTTAGTGATTTGAGTATAAGATTAACAGAATCTGGATCTAAAGCTAGATAAGATCCAGCAGAAGTTTGTTTAATTGCTCCTCTGATCATTTCTTCTATTTCTGGATCAATTAAATAAACTGAAATAGAAGATTGTCCTTGAGAAAATTTAAAGCTAATATAGAGTTTTAAAGAAGAACGTACATATTCTGTAAGTAGTACGGTATCTTTTTCTGTTTGAGCCCATTCACTTAAAGATTCTAAGATAGTTCTAAGGTCTTTAATAGAGATTTGTTCTTGGACTAGTCGTTTGAAAATTTCAGTAAGTTTTTGTAAAGGGATTAATCGAGTAACTTCTTTTACTAAATCAGGGAATGATTTTTCCATAAATTCTATCATAGACCGGACTTCTTGGATGCCTAAGAATTCTTCAGCATTTTGATGGAAAAAATAAGATAAGTGCAAAATAATTACTTCCAAAGGAGTCCAATATTTTATAGCTGCTTTATCTAGAATTATCTTATTACTATCTGATACCCAAGCTGATGGCAAGCCAGCTGCGTTTTTATATGAAACAAAATCTAAATTATAGCGTTTTAAATTTTCTTCAACTTCATTTGTTAATACATGGTTAGGAGGTATTTTTCCTTTAACATAAGGAACTTCATTAAGCAAGATCATGTAATCCCATTCACTGACATTGGGAGAGTCTATTCTTACGTGAACTCCAGGATATTTGATTCCAATATCTTGATAAAGAGCTTGTCTCATTTTTGGAATCATATCGTCAATAAAATTTTGATTGGATTTATTTTTTTGTATTAATGAAGAAAGTTCTTTTCCGAGTTCTAGAATAACTGGAAGTGTTAGAGAATAATCTTCAGAATCTTCATCTGGGTTTGAGGAAGTAGAATCCGCAGAACTGGATCCGGCATTTAGACCTTTTGCAGTTTTTTTTGCTTGTTTTTTTCGTTTTTGTAAGAGTGCAAAACCACAAAGGGCTAAAATGCTAGCAAGAATAGAAAAGGACCATAAAGGAAAGCCTTTGAAAGTTCCAATAGTTATAACAGCACCTGCAGCAATGAATAGAGCTCTTGGTTCTTTAATAAGTTGAGTGGCTATTTCTTTTCCAAGATTTGTATTGTTATCATTAGTTACTCGAGTTGTAACAATACCAGCTGTTAAAGAAATGAGTAGAGAAGGAATTTGAGATACTAATCCGTCTCCAATAGATAAAATAGTATATACGTGAACTGACTGATTTAAGCTCATGTTATGCATTGCAACGCCAATGATTAGTCCACCAACAATGTTAACAAAGGAAATAACTATACCAGCTATAACGTCACCCTTAATAAATTTCATGGCTCCATCCATAGCTCCATAAAGTTCACTTTCTTTTTGAATCATAGCTCGTTTATCTCTAGCTTGGACAGCATCTATCATTCCGGCTCTTAAATCGGCATCTATAGCCATTTGTTTTCCAGGCATAGCATCTAAGCGGAATCTAGCGGCAACTTCTGCTACTCTTTCTGCTCCTTTCGTAACAACAATGAATTGAATAATAGTAATGATGATGAAGATAATAAATCCAACAACATAATTTCCTCCTACTACAAATTGACCAAAAGCTTGAATAATATGTCCAGCATAAGCTTTTAATAAGATTTGTCGAGAAGAAGAAATATTTACTCCAAGACGAAAAAGAGTAGTAATTAATAATAGAGAAGGAAAAACAGAAAGTTGTAAAGAGTTAGGTATATATAATGCAACCATAAGCAAAAACATGGATGCAGATAGGTTAAAAGTGATCATTAAATCAATAAATTCTGGTGGAATAGGTAGAATGATCATGACCACTACACTGACCATCCAAATAGCTAAAATTAAATCACTGGATTTATTGATAAAACTAAGAAGAGCATCCCCACTTAGTATCTTGGAAAAAACATTATTTTTACTCATTTGTTATCATTTTGGTTAAATCTTTGATTATCAAAGTTTTGAGCTCCTAAAGAGGTTATATACAATAGGATCTCTCCAATAGCTTCATACGTGGATTCAGGAATAAACTTCAACTCTTTTCCTTCTTCCCATAATTGATGTGCTAAAGGAACATTTCTCATAATAGGAATATTATATTTTTCAGCTTCTAATATAATTTTTTTTGCTCGCCTATCAGTTCCCATAGCAATAATCCATGGTGCTTTATATTTTTCTGGAGAATAACCAATAGCCACAGCTATATCTTTAGGATTTGAAACTACGGTTTTCGCATGTTTAATATGACTAAAATTGTCATCATAAGCGATTTCTTGTGCAATTTGTCTTCTTCTACTTTTAATTTCTGGATTACCTTCAGTATCTTTAAATTCTTGTTTAACTTCAAATTTCTCCATTTTTAGTTCATTCGAAAAGTTTCTCCTTTGATAAATTAAATCAATAACAGCAATTAATAAGAAAAAAATTCCTATAGCAAATATAGCTTTATAAAGAATGGTTTTGAATATAACTGTAATTGCTAGAGGAGATAATCCTGCACTACTAACAAGAAGACCAACATTTTTTTTTGCTATTATGTAGAGAATGGTAGCTGATCCAAAGATTTTGAAAATAGATTTTAATAATTCAACTAATGTTTTTACTTTAAACTTTTGTTTAATATTGTCTATTGGATTAAATTTTTTTAAATTTGGTTTAAGTACTTCCATTGAAAATATTGGTCCAACAACTAAAAATCCTACTAGTATTCCGATAATTGAAACTAATCCAAGAATAGGAAGAGAAGTGGATAAAATAAGACTTAAACATTGTTTGAAATAGAATAATGTTACCACAGGATTATGTTCTTGTGCTGCTATGCTGAAGATACTAGTTAAAAATCCTCCTAAACGTTTATAAAAAAATGAACCCATATAGAAAGTTGCTGACATAGATACCATGAAAGTAATCGCTGAAGGAAAATCTTGAGATTTAGCAACTTGACCTTTTTTTCTAGCATCCCTTAGTCGTTTTGGGGTTGCCTTTTCTGTTTTTTCGCCCATGTTTTATTTGTTTTTTGGTATAGCATTATTAATGGATTATTACGAATAAATGAAAGTTAAACGATTTGTACTTTTTATTACAGAAAGAATATTTTATAAAAATTTTTTAATTTTGTTTTTTTCTTTAAAAAACAATTTTTTTTGTTAAACTAGTCTTTTATTTAAATGGTAGTGATGATGAAAGAACTATGTTGTGGAATTGTTGGATTACCAAATGTTGGAAAATCAAGTTTGTTTAATGCATTAACAAATGCAGCTATACCTTCATCTAATTATCCTTTTTGTACTATAGAACCAAACGTTGGTGTTGTTTCTGTAATAGATGAAAGATTAGATCTTTTAAAAAAAATGGTTAATAGTCAAAAAGTTGTTTATGCTTTTACAAAATTTATTGACATTGCTGGGTTAGTTAAAGGAGCTTCTCGTGGAGAAGGATTGGGTAATAGATTTTTATCACATGTTAGAGAAGTAGACGCTATTGCTCACGTTGTTAGATGTTTTGATGATTCTGAGATAGTTCATGTTGAAGGAAGAATAGACCCTATAGAAGATATAAATATTATTAATTTAGAGTTAATAATGTCTGATTTTCAATCTGTTCAAGGAATTATAGAAAAATTAAACAAAGTAGTAAAAACAAAAAAGGATTTTTTAAATACACTGAATTTGATGGAGAGATTATTAGAGCATTTGCAAACAGGAAAGTTTATAAAAGATTATGATTTTTCGGTAGAAGAACAAGAGTTATTAAAACCTTATTCTTTTTTGACTAATAAACCTATGATATATGTTGCTAATGTAGATGAAGCGTCTTTGCCAGGAATGGATAATAAATATGTTAAGTTAGTTGAGGAATTTGTTCGAGATCAAAATTGTTTAGTTGTTCCTATTTGTGCTGCTTTTGAGTCTGAACTAACTGTTTTGAATGATTCAGAAAAATTAGAAATGATAAATAGTATGGGATTAAAGCAGTCTGGATTACAACGGTTAGTTCATTCTGTTTATAGTATATTGGGTTTAATTTCTTATATTACCACAGGACCTTTAGAAACAAGAGCTTGGACTATTAGAAAAAATACGACAGCTGTTGAAGCTGCTGGTGAAATTCATTCAGATATTCAAAGAGGGTTTATTAGAGCAGAAGTAGTGTCTTTTGAAGATATGAAAAAATATGGTAGTAAAGCAAAGGCCAAAGAAGAAGGAGCTTTGAGAATTGAAGGAAAAGATTATCTTGTTCAAGATGGAGATGTTATATTATTTCTTCATAATTAAGTTTAAGAAATAGTTTTTTACATTTTAAGATGTCTAAATTTATTTGATGTTTTAATTCTTTTATTGAGTTAAAAGTTTTTTCTTTTCTTAGAAGAAAATGAAAAAAAACTTCAATTTTTTCATCATAAATATTTTTACTTAGATTAAAAATATGTACTTCTAGCTTTAATTTATTTTGATCTTTTTGGAAAGTGGGTGATAATCCTAAGTTTGCAATTCCTTGATATGATGATTTTTTATATTTAACAGTTACTGCATATACTCCTAAAGGTGGTAATTCTAATTCATTAATGTTGTATAGATTAGCCGTAGGAATTTTAAAGTATTGAGTAGCTCTTTGTTTTCCTTTAGAAACTTTTCCTAAGATAGAATAAGTTCTTCCTAAGAATTTTTTTGCTAAGCTTAAATTTCCTATACGGATTAGATATCTAATATAGGTGCTAGAAATAATTTGATTGTTAATAGTTAGGGCAGGAATATTTTCTATTTCAAAAGAGAGTTTTTTTGATAATTTGATTAATTCAGATAAAGAACCTTTTCTATTTTTTCCAAAAGATGAGTCATATCCTAAGATTAATTTTTTAAAAGGAATATATTGTCTTATCCAATGAAAAAATTGAATATAAGTCATATTAGATAATATTTTTGAAAATTTTAATGTGTAAAGATAGTTAGGATTAGCATATTTTTTTATAAGATTGATTTTTTGTGCATGTGTACTAATTAATTTAGTAGGAGGTAAATCAGGATTAAGAACATTGAAAGGATGTTGTTGAAATGTAATTATATATGAAATAGGAGAACTTTCTATTAAATTTTTAAAAATTTGTTGATGTCCTAAATGTACTCCATCAAAAAAACCTATTGCTAAGGAAGAATGGGAGAGTGTATGATTGAGTATTCTTTTCTTTTTAAATTTAGAATAAGTCTCCATGAGATAATAATTTTAAATGAGGAGTAATATTAAAGTAAGGATCATCTAATAAAGAACCATCAATACAATCTTCTATAAAAAATTTTCCGCTACGAGATCGTTGTAAATCTTTGAGATAAGCTCCACAGCCTAAATTTAAACCTAATTCATGAGCAATACTTCTGATATATGTTCCTTTGCTACATGAAATTTTAATATGAATTTCAGGGTATTCGTACTTCAATAAATGAGAAGATACCTTAACTAAACAGGGTTTTCTTTCAATAATTTCACCTTTTCTTGCATATTCATATAGTTTTCTTCCATTAATTTTTTTTGCAGAAAACATGGGTGGAACTTGATCTATTTCTCCTTGAAAATATTCTAATGATTTGACAACTTCTTGAAGTGTTGGAATTTTTTTTGATCTTGCTACTATTTTTCCATCACAATCATAGGAGTCGGTTGTAGTGCCTAAATAAATGGTAGCTATATATTCTTTATCTTGGAAAAGAAGATGTTCTGATAATCGAGTATATTTTCTTCCTATTAATATAATCATTACTCCTGTAGCAAAAGGATCTAGAGTACCTGCATGACCTATTTTTTTTATGCCAGTTAATTTAGTTAAAGAACGAATAAGACTAAAAGAAGTTCGTCCTTTTGGTTTATTGACTAGTAAAAGACCTTCTTGTAACTGCGTAGCTGTACTCATGATAAAAACAATTAACCTGTTTTCTCATTTTTAATGTTTAAAAGTATTTGTTCTATTTTGTCTTGGTAAGAAAAAACATTATCCCAAATAAAATATAATACTGGAAAAAATCTTAAATTTACTTGTTTAGATGCTTTTATAGTTATAAATTTTGAAGAAGTTTGTAGTGCTGTTGTAATTTCTTGAGATTCTTTAATATTTATAGAATCAGAAGTTAGAGCACTTATAAATACTTTGGCATGTTGCAAATCTTTAGATACTTCTACTCGAGTAATAGAAATAATTCTTCCAGAGATTTTTGGATGATCTACTTCTTTTTTAATTACATCAGAAATTGCTTCTTTAAGTAAGGAATTGATTTTTTGTATACGCCTATTTTCTGACATTTTTCTCCTACTTACAATTCTTGTGGTTTGGATATAATTTCAAAAGTTTCCAAAATATCACCTACTTGAGCTTGATTATAACCATCAAGTAAAATACCACATTCTAAACCTTTTTTTACTTCTCTTACATCTTCTTTCATTCTTTTTAAAGAAGCTATGCGACCTTTCCAAATAACTTCTTGATCTCTTTTAAGCTTGATTGATGAACTTCTAATTATAGAACCATCTGAGACTAAGCACCCACAAATAACTCCTAATTGAGATGATTTAAATATAGCTTTTATCTCAGCAGAGCCTAAATGTTTTTCTTCAAAAATTGGATCTAATAAACCTTTCATTAAAGATTTAACTTCGTCAATAGCATGATAGATAACATTACATAGTTTAATTTGAACATTTAAACTTTTTACTAAAGTTTCTGCATGATTTTGTAATGAAGTGTGAAATCCGATAATAGTAGCTTTGGAAGCAGAGGCTAAATTGATGTCAGATTCAGTAATTTCTCCAATACCGCTAGAAACAATTTCTACATCAACTTTATTAGAATTTATTTTCATAATAGAATTAGCCAAAGCTTCTATAGAACCTTGAACATCTGCGCGAATAATTAAACGTAGTATTTTTTTATTTTGTAATATTTTATCAAAAGAAAGTTTTTTCTTTTTTTGTAAGTCTGAGTATTGTTGTTCAGCTATTCTAGCAGAAACGATTTCTTTAGCTTCTTTATCGTTTTTTACTACTATAAATGGATCTCCAGCTAATGGCAAATCTGAAAGTCCTGTTATAGCTACAGGAGTAGAGGGGAGAGCTTCTTTTAGAATTTCACCATGTTCATTTGTCATAGTTTTAATATGACCGTATGTATCATTAAAAACCACAGCATCTCCAAAGTATAAAGTACCATTTTGCACTAAGACTGTGGCAACAGCTCCAAGTCCTTTATGTCTTTGAGATTCTATAACAAGCCCTCTAGCTCGACATGAAGGGTTAGCTTTTAATTCTAAAATTTCTGATTGAAGTGCTAACATTTCCAACAATTCTGAAATTCCTTCACCTGTTTTTGCCGAAGTGTTTACAGTAATAGTAGTTCCTCCCCAAGCTTCAGGAAGGAGATTAACATCAGCTAGTTGGCGAAAAACATTTTCTGAGTTGAAATTGGGTTTATCACTTTTATTAATAGCTACCAGTATTGTAATATTAGCATTTTTAGCATGTTCAATAGCTTCTAAGGTCTGCTCTTTAATTCCTTCATCACCAGCGAGAACGAGAACAACAATATCACAAACTTCTGCTCCTCTAGCTCTCATTGCAGAAAAAGCCTCATGACCAGGAGTATCTAATATGGTAATGGTGCCGACTGGAGTAGAACAACGAAAAGCTCCAATATGTTGAGTAATGGCTCCTGCTTCGCTAGAAACGCGATTACTTTTTCTAATAGCATCTATTAAACTAGTTTTTCCATGATCAACATGACCCATAAAGGCTACTACTGGAGGTCTTGAAATAAGTAATTTTGGATCAGTTTTTGATATTTCTTCTTTAATAGTTGAAGAAACAATTTGAATTCTTTCTTTTTCTGAATTGTCTATAATAATATTACATGAGAATTCTTCTCCAATGAATTGTACAGTAGTTTCATCATCCAAGATATCGTTTACGACGTAGGTCATTCCATGAATAAACATCTTTTTTATTAATTCAGAAGCTTTTAATTTAAGTTCAACTGCTAAGTCTTTTATAGTAATGGGTAATCTTACTTTAATTTGAGAAGGTCTTTGAATTGTTTGTTGCTGTGTAAAATCTTTTGTCTTATTTTGTTTTTTCTTACGCCATTTTTCATTTTCTGTATCAGATAAGCCATACCAGTTTTTTTCGTTTATAACTTTTTTTTGCTCTGCAAATTTTTTAGCATTGTTTTTATTATCTTTAAAATCAGAATTAGAAGAAATTTTTTTGGTTTCTTTTTTAGAAAAAGAAGGAGTTTTAGGTTGAATAACTATATTTTGAGAAAAACCTTTAGGTTTATTTGGGTTAAAATCCAAATAATCTTCTTTTTTGGGAAGAGGTTTTGAAGAATAAGGTGAGTTATTCTTACTTCTTGAATAATTAGAAGAATTACTTGTTTGGATAGGCACGGAAGTTTTGTTAGTTTTTCCCTGTACGTTTCCAGTTCGATAATTGGTAGCATTACGTTGGTCATGTCCGTAGTGATTACTAGATTTTTCTATTTTTTCGTTATTAAAGGAATGATGACTGTTTTTAGAATTAATAGTGTCTTTCTTTGAATAAGGCTGATTTTTTTGATAAGGCTTATTATCTTTAATAGAAGTTGCTTTAGCTAGTAAATGATTTATATGTTTTCCCGTTGGTCCAAATTTTTCTTTAGGAGCAACATAAGGAGTTGATTTTATTTGAGCTTCTTCTTGATCGCCCTCTAAATCTGTTTTTTTCTGGGAAAAAGAATCTTTTTGAAATATTTTTTCAGTTTGGTTCTCATTTTGTTCTTCCATACCTGTAAGAACATTTTCTATGTCTAGATTTTCTAATTTTATTTTTTCTTCCGTTTGATCTAAATTTATAGATAAACCACTGCTTATTTCTTTTTCTACATCAGAATTAGAAAGAGATTCTTCTTCTATAGAAGACATTGATACTATTTCTTTTTCTTTTTCATCAGAGGCAAATGAAGAGCGTGATTTTGCTCGGATCCTTCTTTGTGAGACATTTGGAACTTCTTCCAAAGAAGAAGGTATAGAATTAGACAAACTTATAGATGTAGAAGAAGCTTTTAGTTTTGAATGAACTTTAGGCTTAACTTCGGATTTTTCAATAATAGCAGCATCTTTACAAGAATCTTTTTTTCTAGCAAGTTTTGCTTTTAATTTATCTAAGCCTGCGGCTTTAGCTAATTGTGAGTTTTTAATCTTCAGTTTTAAATTTTTGGCCAAAATTATTTTCTCCGTATTTGCTAACTTGCTCTAATATTTTTTGAGCTATTTCCAAACTAATTCCGGGAATAGCTGCTAAATCGCTAACTGTTGCTACTAAAATTTTTCTTATACTATCGTAGCCAGCTTGAACTAAATTTTGTATAACAAGCTTATTGATATTTTCTAATTTTTCTAATGATTCATCCAATAAAGGATCATTATTTTCTGCTAATTGAAGTCTTTGAATTTCCAATAACTTATTATATTCGCTAAGTCTCTGAACTTCAATATCGTTATCTAAGATCTCGCTAATTAAGCGAGCATTTATACCTTTTTTTCCAATAACTGTAGCATAGTCAGAGTCGTTAATAACAATAGCTATTACTTTATCATTTTCAAAATGGACTATTTTTTGTACTTCAATAGGTGATAATAAGTTTTGTAATAACTCGGAAGGATTGGAAGAATAACGAACTACATCTATTTTTTCATTATTTAATTCTCTAATAATGTTTTTAATTCTATTGCCCCTCATACCAACAAAAGCACCAATAGGATCTATTTTTATATCAGTAGATCTAACAACTAGCTTAGTTCTATAACCAGCTTCTCTTGCAATTTTTACAATTTCTACAATTCCATCTTCAAGTTCTGGAACTTCTTGCATGAAAAGTTGTTTTACAAATTCTGCATGACTTCTACTTAATATAACTTCAGCTCCACCATTATCTAAATCTTGGACTTCATAGAGTAAAGCATAAATTTTATCTCCTACTTTATATTTTTCTGTTTTAGGATAAAATCTAGAAGGGAGCAGGGCTTCCATTTTTCCTAGATCTATAATTAAATTAGTACCTTTAGAAAATCTTTTAACTAAGCCTGAAACAATTTCATTAATGCGATGACGATATTCTTCATAAATAATATCCCTTTCTGCACAGCGTAATTTTTGACTTATAATTTGCCTTGCTGTTTGAGCTGCTATTCTACCGAACTTTTCAGAGTTAAAGGGTACATCTATAAATTGTCCTATTTCACAATCAGGGTCTAATTCTCTTGCAGAATCTAAAGCTATTTCTTTAGCTGAACAAGGTTCACAAAAACTAACAATTTCTTTTTCACAAAAAACCTCAATATCTCCTGTTTTAGCATTAATATGAACAGAAATATTGGCATCTTCTCGGATACTTTTTTTTGCTGCTATTTTTAAAGCGGATTCGATTACACCTATGACAGCATTACGTTTAATGCCTTTTTCTTTTTCCATATATTCAAAAATAGCAACCAAATCTTTATTCATGTAAACCTCTTTAATGATTCCCAGTTAACAATTCACTTAAAATAAACTAAAGGGCAAGAATATAGTCTATCAATGACCTTAAGTTTTTATAAAATAAGGGAATTTATTTTCTTTTTTTATTGTTTTTCACATTATTAATGTCAGAATTTGCTATTACAATATCATCTCCATCATATTGATTTCTCTCAATAAGATATTCTTTGATAGATAAAGATACTTTTTTATGTTCAGGATCTAATTTAACTACTTTAGCTGAAATTTTATCTCCGACTGAAATAATATCTTCCACTTTAGTAAAAGCTTTATCAGATAATTCTGTAACATGAATTAAACCTTCTATGCCATTTTCTAATTCAACAAAAGCTCCAAATGCTGTGATCTTTGTTACAATTCCTTCAACTAAACTTCCAGAAGGAATCATTTTTTCTATATCTTCCCAAGGATTGAAACTTAATTGTTTAACACCTAAGGTAATTTTTTTACTTTCCTTATCTACAGAAAGAATTACAGCATTAACAACATCTCCTTTTTGGAATAGTTCGGAAGGATGAGCAACTTTTTTTATCCAACTCATATCAGAAATGTGAATGAGTCCTTCAATACCTGGTTCTAATTCAACAAAAGCACCATAGTTAGTTAAATTTTTAATTTCAGCTTTTACATTAAGACCAATAGGATATTTAACTTCAACTTCTTCCCAAGGATTTCTTTCTGTTTGTTTTAAACCTAGAGATATTTTACCTTCGTCTTTTTGTACAGAAAGGACTATAGCATCTACTTCATCTCCTTTATTAACCATCTCTGTTGGGTCTACAATATTTTTAACCCAAGACATTTCAGAAACATGAATAAGTCCTTCTATTCCATCTTCAATCTCAATAAAAGCTCCGTAAGGAAGCAATTTAACAATTTTTCCAGATACTTTCATTCCTGGAGGGTATTTTTTTTCTATATCTTCCCAAGGATTAACTTCTTTTTGTTTTAATCCTAGAGCTACTCTACCTTTTTCTTTGTCAATACTTAAAATTACAACTTCTAATTCTTGATTTAATTCAACCATTTCTGAAGGATGTTTAATTCTTTTCCATGTCATGTCTGTGATATGAAGCAAGCCATCAATACCATCAAGATCAAGAAATACTCCAAAGTCAGTAATGTTTTTTACAACTCCAGTTCGTAACTCACCGATTTCTATTTGTTCAATAAGTTCTGCTTTTTTAGAAATTCTTTCTGCTTCTAACAATTCTCTTCTAGAGACAACAACATTTCTTCTTTCGATATTTATTTTTAGAATTTTGAATTCACTTATTTTTCCAACGTATTCATCTAAGTTTTTTATTTTTTTGTTATCTATTTGAGAGCCAGGAAGAAATGCTTCCATGCCAATATCTACCATTAAGCCACCTTTAACTTTACGCATAATTTGACCTTTAACGATAGATCCTTCTTCGCAGTTATTTAAAATGTATTCCCACTGGCGTTGTCTTGCAGCTTTTTCTCTGGAAAGAACAACTTTGCCTTCTTCATCTTCTGTTTGATCTAAATATAGTTCTATTTCTTTACCAACAACTAGATCTTCAGCTGAGTTTGCAAATTCAGATACAGGAATAACTCCTTCGGATTTCAAGCCAACATCTACAACAACAAAATCCTTACTAACATCAACTATAACTCCTTTTAAAATTGTTCCTGGTGAAATTTTTTCTGAGTTTTCAGATGTTTCAGATTTTGTTTTAATATTGTAAGTTGAATAAAGGAGATTTTTAAATTCTTCAGACTCTTTATCTAGGTATTCGACGTCATCGAAATCTTTTTTGGCCATCCATGTATATTTTGCGTGATTTGACATTTATTATTGTTCTCCTAAAAACTACAAAAACTTAAAGAAAACAGTTTAAGACTAAACGTGAAAAAAGGCAAGTTTTCACTTATTACTTTTATATTTGTTCTTTTTTTTTATTATTTTTTGCTTTTTCATTTAAATTTTTATAGATTTCTAGTAATACCAACAAATTCTTTAATTTTTTTAAGGGACTTTATGAGACATTATAAATTAATTATTATTGGGTCAGGTCCTGCTGGTTATACAGCAGCCATTTATTCTTCTAGAGCAGAATTATCACCCTTGGTTTTGGAAGGGGCTTTTTCTTTTATTCCTGGAGGACAGCTAATGACAACTACGGATGTGGAAAATTTTCCTGGGTTTCCTAATGGAATAAAAGGTCCAGAGTTAATTGTTTCTATGAGAAAACAGGCTGAAAAATTTGGGAGTCAATTAATTCAAGAGGATGTTATTTCTGTTGATTTAAAAAATAGGCCTTTTACTGTAATAACTAAGAAAAGCAAATATTCTTGTGATGCTTTGATTATTGCTACAGGAGCAAATGCTAGAAGACTATATGTTCCAGGGACAAATGATGATGAATTTTGGCAAAAAGGGGTAACAGCTTGTGCTGTTTGTGACGGAGCTTCTCCTATTTTTAGAAATAAGCCTGTATTTGTTATAGGAGGCGGAGATTCGGCATTGGAAGAGGCTTTGTTTTTAACTAAGTATGCTTCTCAAGTTTTTATAGTTCATAGAAGACATAAATTTTCTGCTTCTAAAGTAATGATAAATAGGGCTCTTTCTCATGAAAAAATTGAAGTTATTTGGGATTCTGTATTGAAAATGGTAAAAGGAGATTCTTTAGTTAGATCTGTTGTTTTAGAGAATGTTATTACAAAACAAGAAGAAGAAATGTTTGCCTCTGGCGTATTTTTTGCAATTGGACATGTTCCAAATACAGAGTTTTTAAGTAATCAAATTGAATTAGATGAAGGAAAATACATTATTACAAAAAATGGATCTACAAAAACATCAGTGGAAGGTGTTTTTGCTGCTGGGGATGTTCAAGATAAAAATTATAGACAAGCAATTACAGCAGCAGCTAGTGGTTGTCAAGCAGCTATTGATGCTGAAAGATGGTTATCTACTCTCTCTATTTTATAACTTTGAAACAAATTACAGTAGCTGTGGCATAATATAAACTATGACTAATAGATAGCAAGGAAGATATAGGACCATAAAGATTTCTTAATTTTTTTGAAAAAAGAACCGTAGGTTGTCCATAGTGATTTTTAACAATTTCTATATCTAACCATGAACAGAAACCAAAACCTGATCCTAAAGATTTTACTACAGCTTCTTTTGCTGCAAATCTAGCAGCAAGTCTAGGTATTGGATTTGCTGCTTCTAAACAATAAAGTTGTTCTTTTGGTAAGTAAATACGATTTAAAAAGCGTTGACCATGTTTTTGAAAAGCTTTTTGAATTCTATTAATTTCTATAATATCTGTACCTAAACCAATAATAGAAGAAGGAATCATAATTTTTTATTTACTAATAGGTTTTTTTGAAGAGAATAAGCATATATAATTGAAGAGAGAACAAGGGCAAATCCTATTCCTATTTTTAAAGGAGAAGTATAAAAAGGTTCTTTAATTAAGTAAGCAATTATTTTACTTAAGAAGATCATTGGTACAATGAAAAAAAACCTTTTTATAGGGAAAAAATTTTTCAACTTTTCTTTAAAGCAACTTTTGTTTAAAGCATTTTTTAACTGTTTAGAAACAATTTTTTTAAAAATTAATTGATATTTAATTAAGCCAAGAACTATAGAGATAACAAATACGGTGCAGCTATAAGTAAAGGACAATTGAAAGTAATTGGATCCTTGAATTAAATGAAGAAATCCTTTTTTTAATAATAAAAATCCTGCTAATGACCAAAGAAGACTTGGAATATAAAGAAAAATATTAAGATTTTTTTTTATCATATTAAAATAAATTATTATTTTTTAATACATTATATATTGATTTTACCTTTTTGTCTTATTAAAATGTAAATTTTAGGTTTTTCTAATGAGTTTATTGTTTATTTACTGGAATCCAAGTCGTATTTTTTTTACTATGCCATTTGTTAATATTCCAATAACTTTTTATGGTTGTTTGTTTGCTACTGGCTTTATTTTATCTGCAAATTTATTTTTTTTTATTTTAAAAAAGAATTTTGAAAATAATAATATTCAAATACTTCCTCATGAATTAAATAAATTTTTTGATAGGCTATGTTTATATGGAGCTTTAAGTATCGTAGTAGGTTCTAGAATAGGACATGTTTTATTTTATGATTTACCTTTTTATCTAAAGAATCCCTTAAAAATACTAAAAATTTGGGAAGGAGGCTTATCTAGTTATGGTGGCGTAATAGCTATTTTTATATTTTTATTTGCAATAGTTTCTTTTTATAAGAAAAAACTTTTACCTATTTCTTTTTTTTTATTAACAGATATCATGGCCATTGTATTTGGTTTTTTTGCTTCAATGGTACGTTTAGGAAATTTTTTTAATCAAGAAATCATAGGAATTAAAACCAGGATGCCTTGGGGAGTTTATTTTGCAAATAATTATTCTTGCATTATAAATGGTCCAGTACATCCTGTACAAATATATGAATCTTTCTTTTATTTACTTGTATTTATTTGCTTATTTACTTATTGGAAAAGAAAAAAAATTTCCTTAGGGAAAGGATTTTTTACTGCTGTTACTTGTATAGTTTTACCTTTAGGACGTTTTATTTTAGAGTTTTATAAGGAAAACACTAGTCTTTTACTTCCAGGACATTTTTTATTAACTATGGGACAGATTTTGTCTTTGCCTTTTTTACTTTTCGGACTAACTCTTCTATTTAAAAGAATCAAGATTTAATAGTTTAGTTGTAAGTATTTTTTCTTTGTTGGGTATAAATCTTTTTCTATGTTATTTTTTTGTTTTTTTATTTTTTAAGAGATTTTTATGAATAAACGACTTGTTGTTTTTATTTCTGCTATTGGAATGGTTTTTTTAAGTTTTCAATTATTTTTTGGATATAGAGATTTAAAGCAGTATAAAGCAATTTCTGTGCAGCAAAAATTTATTTCTGAAGATTTAAGTAAATGTTTAGTAAATGTTGGACTTTCTATTGTTGATTGGAAGGTGGATAACGAAGAAGTTTTTTGTAAAAAAGATTCAAGAGCTGTGCGTTTTGGCAATTTTCTTTTTATTTTAGAAAAAAACTCAGATCCTTTTAAAGATATTTTACTAGTTGAAAATGAACAATGGTCTTATCTTTCGAGTTTAAAAGTAGGATTAGGAAGATGTTCGTTGTACCAACAACAAACTTTGTTAAAAACAGAACCAGTGCAAGCTTTCATTCCTGCTGATAAAGAAGCAGTACCTGTTGTTTGTGTTGAGTATAGAAAAAATCATGAACCATATCTTTTTAAAGGCGAGTATAAAAATGGAAAAATTACAAATGGTTCTTATTCTATTTATGGTAATACCTTAGTGTTTTACCTTTTAGGTAAAGAGTGTCTTCCTGTTGGATTGTATGATCCTAGTACAGAGAAATTAGTACCTTTAGAATTATCAGAAAATAGAGCTGTGTTCGTTGGTTTAAGCGATTCGTCTTTTTCAAATCATCAAAATAATATGTATGTTTTACAAAATGATTATTTACAATTAGTTTTTTCTCAACGTTCTGCTTCTCTTGAAGGTATTAATTTGCCTTTTTTATCTGAGATTAATAAAAATAGTGTAGTTAGAGAAATAGAAATTGATAAGGAAATTCAACAACAATTGCCATCAGAAGCAAGTTTTCCTGGCTTTCCTTATTATCTAAACGGTAGTCATCAATTAGAAAAAGATCAACTTATTGGGGGATTTTATCCTTTATTAAGAAGAGGTATTCTTTCTAATCCTGATAAAAGAACTCCTCAAAGATATCAAGCTTTAAATGTGGTTAGTTATTATGGATTGGAAACAGATTTTATTAAAGAATTTAGTGTTCAAGAGTTTTCTTCTAATAGCATTGTTTTTGTAAGTCATGATGGAAAATTAAAAAAAGAATTTAGTTTAGATAAGTTTAATGATAAAGATTATGTTCCTTATTGTTTTTCTTGTAAGATAGATCATTCTGAACCAGGATTATGGTTAACTTCTGGCATTCCTGAAGTAGAATTAATGTCTAATTCTTTTGTTCCTTCAGTAAAATGTGTTGGCATTAATGGAAATAAAGAATCTTTTTCGAAGATAAAGCTTCCAAAGCTTAAGCATCCATTTTTATTGAATAGTCATGAAAAAATTTCTTGGATTATTAATTCTAATGGATATTTTGGAATTATTTTAACTCCTCTTACTTCAATTCCTGAGGGATATAGAGTAACAGCTATTCCAGGCAAAGAAGTACCAACAAGACTTTCTGTTATAGATGAAAAATATTCTCTTTATCCTGCATCGAAATACAATGGCTATAATGTTTCTCTGCCATTACCAGCAAATAAAGGAGAAAGTACTTTTAGAATATATGCGGGACCTTTGGATTCTAGTATTTTGAATAAAGTAGATAATATTTATTTTGATTCTAATACTCAGATGGGTCCAAATTATTCAGAAAGTTTAAAATTAACAGGTATTTTTTCTTTTATTTCTCAACCTTTTTCTAAGTTATTATTTTTTATAATGAAATTATTTTGGGAGTGTACTGGTTCTTGGGGAATAGCAATTATTTTATTAACTATCTTTTTGAGGTTGATTTTATATCCATTGAATGCTTGGTCTATCAAATCTATGAGAAGAATGCAGTTACTATCGCCATATATTCAAAACATTCAGCAGAAATATAAAAAAGAACCTAAGAAAGCTCAAATGGAGATTATGGCCTTATATAAGGAAAATAAAGTAAATCCTTTGACAGGTTGTTTTCCTATACTTATTCAAATTCCTTTTTTGATAGCAATGTTTGATTTATTGAAAACTTCTTTTCCATTAAGAGGAGCGAGTTTTATTCCTGGGTGGATAAATAATTTGACGAGTCCAGATGTCATTTTTCAATGGAGTAAACCAATTTTCTTTTTTGGTACACAGTTACATTTATTGCCAATTTTATTGGGCTTGGTAATGTTGCTTCAACAAAAAGTTTCTATGATAGGAAAAAAAGTTACTGACATGACTGAACAACAAAGACAGCAACAAGCAATGGGTACTATGATGACAATATTGTTTACTTTAATGTTTTATAATTTTCCTTCTGGATTAAATTTGTATTGGTTGTCTTCTATGTTATTAGGAATTGTTCAACAATGGATAACAAATAAAATACTAGATAAAAAGCATCTTAAAAATGAAGTAGTTGTAAAAATAAAAAAATAAAAATTATTTTTTTGATATCATAATGATATCAAAAAAAAAGACTTATTTATTATGCGTGCATGGGAAGAATTTTTAAACAGACAAGATTCTGAAATTGGAAAGCAAACTGTTGATAAATGGTTGAGATCTTTAAAAGTAGTTTGCTTTGATGCATGTAATTTATATTTAGAAGCTAAAGATTCTTTCTATGTTCTTTGGTTTGAAGAGCATATGAGGCATAAGGTAAAGTCAAGGTTTTTTAATAATAATAATAAACCTATTAAGGTTCATTTAAATCTTGTTAAGGTTCAAGAAAAAGAAGAATCCTTAATAAATTTAAAAAAGCCATTTAATTCAAGCGTTGATCAATTTCCAGTGAAATTGCCTTCAAATTCTTCAAAGATGCAATTTGAGTCATTTATTACTTTTGTTGGTAATGAATTGTCTTGGAGATTGTTAAAGGAAGTTACTTTGGAGATAATTAATCTAAAAAGAGAAGATAGAACTCTAAACTTCAATCCTATTTATTTGTTTGGACCTGAAGGTTCAGGAAAAACTCATTTAATGATAGCTTCAATGAACTTACTAAGAAAATTTGGAAAGAAGGCTATTTATGTGGAAACGGCTTCTTTTACTGACCATGTTGTATCAGCTATTCGTAAAAGTGAAATGGAAAATTTTCGTTCTATTTATCGTAATGTGGATGCTTTTTTTATAGATAATATAGATGTTTTATCAGGAAAATTGGCTACTCAAGAAGAGTTTTTTCACACATTTAATTCTTTGCATTTAGAAGAAAAATTAATAGTGATTGCTTCTACTTATAGCCCAAAAAATCTTGAGCATATAGAGCATAGATTAGTAAGTCGTTTTGAGTGGGGAATTGTTTCTCCAGTTCAAGTTTTAAATGAGGAAGATGTACTGAAATTAATTGATAATTATATTAGGATGTATAATTTTTCTTTTACTAAAGAAGCTATTATATTTTTATATCAAGCTTTTAATGGTAATCCTAAAGCAATTATACGAGCTTTAGAAATATTTTTAATAAGAGTATCTAAAAAACAATTTTCTTTGAATATTATTAGTGATAAGTTTGTTAGCGAAGTTATTGGAGATTTACTTCTTTTACAAGAAACAAAAAAATTAACTCCTAATAAAATTATTCAAAAAGTTTCTGATTATTATGGAGTGAGAATGGAAGATATTTTAGGAAAATCGCAATCTAAGGATTGTGTTTTTCCTAGGCAAGTCGCTATGTATTTGTGCAGAGAAAATCTTGGAATGTCTTACATTAAGATAGGAAATATTTTTTCTAGAGATCATTCAACTGTTATGTCTTCTATTAAACAAGTTTGCTCTGCTTTAAATAATATAAATTCTGATTTTATTTTTTCTATTAAACAAATAAATGAATCTCTTTAGAGAATTAATTAATAATTGAATTTTTTGTTAAATTTTAAAGGTAATAATGAAAATTTTTTGCTTATTTTTACTAGTAAATAAAAAGTTTGCATTATTATTTTTAATGAGTTAACATGCCTTCTCAAATCATAGAGGGGTCATTTTATGAGTCATGGAAATGTATCAAACGAACAGTTAGCAAATAAAGGAATAAGTTGTTTTTCTGGATGTATGGATAAAATGCGATTAGTATTAATACGTCATGAAAAAACAGCTCTTGTTACAGGTATATGTCTAGCAGTATTGGCGGCTTTAATTGCTATAGGATTGGTTGGCATGGCTGGAGCTGCTTCTAGTGCAGTTTTATTAGTTGTAGGGTTAAGTGTTTTAGTGATTTCTTTTGTTTTATTGGCTCTTAATATATCTAGATTAATTATGAAGCAACATACCGAAAAAAAAGAAGAGCTAGAATCTAAGTTAAAAATTGCTGATAAATTAACAAGTGAAATAGAACAGTTAGGAAAAGAAGTTAAAAAGACATTTGGGGGTGCAGGCAGATCAGAAATACAATTACAAGATTCTGAAACCCAAACTCTTGAAGATGATAAATAAAGATTAGTTTTATTGAAGTATTAATTTGTCTTTTTTAAGTTTTTAGTTATTTAGATAAGTAGAGTTATGTAGAAATTTTTGAGTTTTGTTGTTTTTTTCTGCATAATTCTTGTCTTTTATTTATCCTTTAGTATTTTATTGCATTGATTTTTGGTATTAGTTTTTTTGAATGCTTGGTTTTAATGATAAGGTTATAAAATGACTATAGATTCTGAGTTAATGGAAGAAAGTGTTTTTGGAGATTATAAAATTATAAAAAAAATTAGAGAAAATGTTTGGAGTACTAATTTTTTAGCAGAACATAGATTTCTTAAGAAAAAGTATATTTTACATGTTCTTCATTCTTATTTGTTGAAAGACAATCAGTTTATGTCTTCATTTAAACATTTTATAGCTAAGGTAGTTTTTTTAGATCACCCTTGTATTCTTAAAATTGAAAATGTTTCGGAAATTCAGGGAATTTATTTTTTTGTTACTCAGTTTTTAGAAGATAAAGTAAAAATGTTATCATTAACTCAATACTTATTTGGTAGGCAAGATTTATTATTAGAGGAAGAAGTTTTTACCATTTTATCTCAATTAGCTTCTGTTTTAGATTATGTTCATGAGGAGGGGTTTTCATATTTTTCTTTACTTCCTGATTCTATACTTATTAATAGTTCTGAATTAAAGGTACAGGTAGTTACAACTCATTTTGGAATGCATGATTTATTTGTTAGGTCTTCATTATTATCTTATTTACAAGATTACGACAATATGGACTTATTTTTTAGATCTGTAGCCTTTTTATCCCCAGAACAAAAAATAAATTCTAATAATAATGAATATTCTGATACATATTCTTTTGGTGTGTTAGCTTATTTTTTACTTTTTAAAAAGTTTCCAGAAGGTTTTTTTCCAATGCCTTCAAAAGTTTTTCCTAATTATAATTATGATTGGGATTTTTTATTAACTTCCTGTTTATCTCATGACTGTAGTCTTAGGAGTAAGAATCTTTCTTCGTTATTAAAAAGAAAAGAAGAAATTAATCAACAGTTAGAAATTGTTCATGATTTATTACAAGACTCAGAAAAAGAATATAAGAATTTGCGTTCTTTAGATTTAAATATAGAAGAAAGACCTTTAATTAAAAAACAACATCCTCAATTTTCTGAAATTGTAGAGAATAAGAATACATCGCAATTGGAGACTAATAGTCTTCAAGTTGAAAATAATTTAAGTACAACTCAGAATTTTATTTTAGTATCACCTTGTTCTATAGATGAGTCTATTATTAATATTTCTATTAATAATAGTAATTTAGATAGTTCTCCAGATGCTAATAAAGATAAAGATGATATCTTATCTCATCAAGCTTTAAGTAGTGAGTATTCTCAGGCCTTACATTCCATGTTAAATAAAGATCCTGTAGTTAGTCATTATCACTTAAAAAAAAATATAGACTTTACGCCAAAACCTTTATTAACAGAAATGGTATTAATTCAGGGGAATAATTTTTCTAGAGGTAGTACTTCTGGAAATAGAGATGAGAATCCAAAACATATGATTAGTTTAAATTCTTTTTTTATGGATATTCATCCTGTTACTAATGAACAATATTTACGATTTTTAGATTTTATTGGTGGAGAGCAAGATGAAAATTGTAATGATTTAATTCGTTTAAAAGAATCTAGAATACAAAGAAGAGCAGGAACTTTATTTATAGAGCCAGGTTATAATAAACATCCTGTTGTTGGAGTTACTTGGTATGGAGCTGTGAATTATGCTTCTTGGATAGGAAAGAGATTACCTACAGAAGCTGAGTGGGAAATAGCAGCTAAAGGAGGAACAGAGGACAATGAATTTCCAACTGGTAATGAAATAAATAAAGCTCAAGCTAATTTTTTTAGCTCAGATACTACTCCAGTAATGATGTATCCTTGTAATGTTTATGGTTTATATGATATGGCTGGAAATGTTTATGAATGGTGTCAAGATTGGTATAGCTATAATTATTATGAAACTTCTTCTCAAGAACCTCATGATCCTAAAGGTCCTTTACAGGGAGTTTATAGAGTTCTTAGAGGAGGATGTTGGAAAAGTTTGAAATTGGATTTACGTTGCTCGCATAGGCACAGAAACAATCCTGGTACTGTAAATAGTACTTATGGCTTTAGATGTGCATTAGATGTCAGATAGAATGATGAGACAAATATTTTCTAAGAAAGACTATATAGATTTGTGTCAGGAGATTCTTTATCATGATAAGTTATATTATGTAGAATTTAATCCTGTTATTTCAGATTATGAGTATGATCAGTTGGTTTTTTTATTACTTTCTATAGAGAAGAAACATCCAAATTGGGTAGTAAAATGGTCTCCCTCTCAAAGAATAGGAGATAGAACAACAGGAGCTTTTTCTATAGTCAAACATGAAATACCCATGATTTCTATTTCTAATGCTTATAATAAAGAGGAGCTCATTCAGTTTATTAATAAAATAAAAAAAAAATTTGGCGAAGATATTTTATTTGACGTTGAGTTAAAAATAGATGGAATTGCCGTTTCTTTAATTTATGAAAATGGAATATTTTGTAGAGCTGTTAGTCGAGGAAATGGTATTGAAGGAGAAGATATTACTTCAAATGTTAAAGTTATTAAGTCTTTGCCTTTATATTTAGAAGGAAGTTTTCCAAATTTATTAGAAGTTAGAGGGGAAGTTTTTTTTACTAAACAACAATTTAAGAATTTAAATTTTTTTCAAGAAAAACAGAATAAGCCTTTGTTCAATAATTCTCGAAATGCAGCTGGAGGAACCTTAAAGTTATTAAATCCGAGTGAGGTAGCTAGAAGGGAATTATCTTTAATAGTTTATGGGGTAGTAAGAATAGATCAAGAACATGAAACTTATTCTCATTATGAAAATTTAATGTTATGTAGTAAATTAGGTTTTCCTATTGAGAAAAGTTTAAAGAGAGAACAGTGTATAGAAAAGATCCTAAGTATAGTTGATTCTATTGAAAAAGAAAGACCTTTATTAGAATATGAAATTGATGGAGCAGTTATTAAAGTAGACAATATTCATATACAAAATGAGTTAGGTAGAACAGCAAAGCATACTCGCTGGGGAATAGCATATAAGTTTTCTCCACAAAAAGCCATTACTAAAATTTTGGATATAATTGTTCAGATAGGTAGAACAGGTGTTTTAACTCCTGTAGCTGTTTTGGATCCAATTTTTCTTTCTGGAAGTACTATTTCTAGAGTAACTTTACATAACCAGGAAGAAATTTTTCGTAAAGGTATAAGTTTAGGAGATTATGTAATAGTAGAGAAAGCTGGAGATGTTATTCCTAAGGTTATTGAAGTAGATTTATCTAAGAGAGTTTCAAACGAAGTTGTTCTTTGGAAAATGCCAAAAGAATGCCCTGTTTGTGGTAGTTTTTTAATTAAGGATGTAGATAAGGTAGCTTTAAAATGTCCTAATTATAAAGGTTGTTCAGCTCAAATTATAGGTCAATTGAATTTTTTTGTTGGAAAGGAAGGTTTTAATATTGATCATATGGGTGAAAAAGTTATAGAGCACCTTTTTTATCAAGGATTAGTTAAGAAAAAGAGTGATATTTTTTTCTTAGATGAAATAAAACTTTCTTCTTTACCAAATTTTAAAGAAAAGTCTATTAATAATTTATTAGTAGCTATTGAAAAAGCTAAAAAAATTGAATTATCTCGTTTTATTACAGCTTTAGGTATTCCTTTTGTGGGGAAAGAAACAGCCAATCTTCTTTCTTTTAATTTAAAGAATATTTCTAATTTTTTGAAAATTTCATCTATGTCTAAGGATTGTTTGTTAGGTATATATGGTATAGGAGAAAAGGTAGCAGATTCGATTATAAGTTTTTTCTCTCAAAAAGAAAATATTGATGATATTCATATTATGTTGACTAAAGGAGTAGTTATACTAGAAAAAGAACAAAAAGAAATGGAGACTTCTAATAAATTAGAAAATAAAACTTTTGTTATAACAGGATCATTAGAAAATTTCACACGTAATGAAATTATAGCTTTAATTAAGAAACATGGAGGAAGAGTAAGTTCTTCGGTTTCTAATAAGATTGACTATCTTATATGTGGAAAATCTCCAGGATCAAAAAGAGATCGAGCAAAAAGTTTAAACATAACACTTCTTTCTGAAAAAGAATTTTTAAAATTTCTTAATAATTAATTTATATAAAAAGTAATAATAGTTATTTTGACTAAATTTATAATTTTAATTATAATGTATTAGTTTCTAGTTGTTTTTATTAAATAAAAATAAGTTATATTTATGAGTTCTTTTTTACAAACTTTATCAAATAAAAATTTAACTTTTCTTGATGAAAAATTATTGGTTTCTCTTGATGCTCCTAAAACGATTTTATCTAAGAGTAATCGATTATTTGAGATAGGAACAAAAGAAATTGACAAAGAAATTAAAGAGAGCACGGAAAAAGAGCTAAAAAAAGCTAGGGCTTATAAGGTTGCTCGAATCATAATTAACGTTATTGGTATATCTTTAGTTTGTATATTTCCGATAGCTATTATTTTTAATATTCCTTTTTGGGCTCCCTTAGTAGTTTCTTTGATAGGTGGTTTAACTTTAAGTTTTATTTCAGGAAAATTAAGATCAAAAGAGCAATTAATTCGTTTAAGACACAAATCTTTGTTATTTTATCGACAAAGATTACTTAATAAAGAATTGAATGTTCAAAGACCATGGAAGGATAGAGCGGCTAAAAATAAAGCTAATGAAGATAAAGTTGATTCTAAAAGAATGGAGTTAATTTATAAAGAGGCAGGTATTGATTCTCCTATGAAATTGAGAGATTCTATTTTGTCAGATAGAATATCTAGTTTAAATCTTGAAACACCTATTTTTTTACATCGTTATGAATCAGGAACTATTTCTGGAGATGCACAAACTTTATTGAAGTCTTGGAGAATGTATCAAAAAGAAGTATTGAAACTTAAAAATAATCCTTCAGAAAAGGAATCTAAATTAGAATCTTCTTTATTGCAACTTAGAAATCAAGCTTATGCTTCTTCTGGAATGAATCTTGTTCAATTACCTATTCAGGGAGCAGAAGATGGATTAAGAGAAATTAAAAGTTTTTGTAGTTATGGATTACAAATAGCTGATATTTTGCAAAAATCTCTTTCTCAATATCAAATGAACTTTCCTTTGTTATCTTTAATAGCAAATTCTGAGTTAGATCTAGGTGTTAAAGTAGAAGAAAAATTGGAAGAAATATCTATATTGAGTAGACAGATTAAGTATTGTTTAAAAAAATTATCTTTAGTAAAGACAGAAGAAGAAGCATTATCTGTTATGGAGGAAGTAACTTCTATAGATCTTATAGCTCGAATAAGATCTATGATCAATTCTTCTTCGTCTTTAAATTCTTCTATTTTATCTAAAATATCTCATCATCCTACAAATTTACTTTTATCTTATAAACAGCGTTTAGCTAATTTAAAAATAGAATTAAAAGACCCTTTATGGGCTAGTGAATGGTTTGAAGTATCAGAGTGTCGATCTTGGAAAGATCAGTTATTAAAATTTTGTTCTTTTTCTAAAGAAGCAAATTGTACTCGAGATGATGTTAGAAAGAATTTGTTGCTTCAAATTAGTGAAAAAGAAGAGATATTATTATCTATAGAGAAGAAATGGGGAGTCTTTTTAGATAATGACTTTGCTAAACTTTCGTTAGAAGATAGCTTAGAAAAATTTAATGATTTTAATAAAACTCTACGAGATCCATTGGATAAAAATATCTCCGTGTCACTTCTTAAAAAAATGAATAGTTTAAAGAGTCTTTTTTTAGAGGAAATGATTGGAGCAGATAATGAAAGTGCTGCGGAAAAAATAATGGAAATATCTAAAGAGTTAGAAATTTTTAATGCTAAACATTTGAAAAAATTAGAGATACTTGTTTCTAATCATGGAAGAAGTTTTTTAGATGTAATAGCGTCTAGCTTAACAACTAAAAATTCTACATTTAGGAGAAGGCAAAAGGAAGCGGCTAAAAAATATAGAGAATCAGTTAGTGTATCAGGAAGTTTAAGTGAGATTTCTTTTGGTCTTAGAACTTCTAGTAAAAATCAAATGAGAAGTTTTAAAAGTTTGTTATACCAATTTGAACAGATGGAAGCAATCTTTTCTGAGTCTGTTGTTGAAGGAAATGAAACTAAATTGTTGCAAGCTACTCAAAAGATTAAAGAAACATGTCAGGATTTTTCTGTTGATGAATTAAATCTTCTTAAGAACTATTTATCTACTTTTTCTAAAAAATTAAAATTGGTTTCAAAGCATAAAGAGGAAAAAGGAATTGATTATCAATTGATAGATGAGACTCAGTTAGAATTAGAAATTCAAGCATTAGAAAAACAAGCTCAATCTGAAAAAAATGAAATTAAAAATGTTAGAGATAGATGTAGATTTAAATTACATCAAATTCTGAATAATATAGAAAAGCAAGTGGTTAGTATCTACATGACTCAACTAATATCTAATATGGTATTATCATTAGTATTTCTTTTATTAGTATCTCTTTTAGGGGCTTTTCTTATTTCATTTAATGTATGGTGGGTGCATCTCATTTTTTTAGGTGTAACTTTATCATTTATAGGGATTAATTTTATTTTTTCTTATTTAATAGATCGAAAGGCTAAAAAGAAAATAGACGTGGATTTACAGAAGAATTTTTTAATTTCTTCTGAAATTAAAGAATCGGCATATCCTAATTCAGATTTGGCTAGATTAAAGGAACTTCAAGGGATTTTAGGGTTAGATGGAATACATGATACTTGGGCTAAAAAAGAAACTTTAAATGAGAATGAAAATACTTCGAATAAGTTGATTACAGAGAAAAGTAAAGAAGAAGTATTAAAGGATTTAAAGATATGGCATAAGGAATTGAATAAAAAAAACATACCCTCATTTGAATTTACTCCTCAAACAAAACAAAATATTTCTGATTCTAAAGAATTAGAAGAACTTAAAGAGATTGTTGCTAAAAATAATTTTTTAGAAAAAAGTATAATTTCTAAAGAATTTGTTCTTGATAAAATTCTTAGCGAACAACTACTTCAAGAACAAGAATTAATTATACTAGAAAAAGAATATAAGAAATTTCAAGCTCTGTCTTTAGAGGTAGAAAAAGAAAAAGCAGATATTGTAAGAAATGAGGAATTAGCAACTCGTTTGCAAATTAAGCATCATTTTTTAAAAAATATTCTGGATATAAAGAGCAAGGATATAAAAAAAGAACAATTAAATAAAGCTAGGTTATTATTTGATGACTTATTAAATATTTATAAAGATGAAAGTCTTTCAAATCAAGAAAAGAAAGATAAGAGTAAGTCAATTATTAAATTAATTTATAAGGAAGATTTATTTTCTTTAGTACATGATTTGATAAATAGTGAGCTTATAAAAGGAAATGAAGAGTTAAATTTATTAAGCGATCAAGATACTAAACTTTCTTTTCAAAAAGAAGGTTTATTTTGGAATTCTGATTTAAAGAAAACTGTTGGGACAAAAATTAAATATTTAAGAGATTTAATTCAATCTTTAGAGATTATAGAAAACGATAAAAATCTAACTTCTACTAGTTTTGAGATGGCTGAAAAAGCTCTATTTTTAGTAGAAAAATTTCCTATTTTTTTGAAAGAAGCTGAACTTATTCCTACTTTTGTTCCTTGTGCTAAATTAGAAGAAGCTAGAGTTATATCTTTAGAAGTAGAAAAAGAAAAAAAAGAGTTTTTACAGAAAAGAATTAATCAGGAATCCCTAGCGATTAATAATTTGAATTCAGTATTTTCTTCTTTATTGAAAAAGCTTTTATTGAGAGATTCAACTCAACTTGAAGAAGCTTCTTTGAAATTGGAAAAACTTATTTCTCTTGTTGTTAATAAATCGTCTGAAAATATAGATAAAGAAGAAAAAATTTTAATAGGTATTTTTCAAAAATTTCCATTACATTTTTTAAAAAATATGGAAAAGGAAGTTTTATTACAATTAGCTAAAATACATATTCAGATGAGTATTTATCAAAGTAAAGTAGAGAAACTTTCTTATATTAAAGAATGTTTGAATAAAGATAATAAAAGGTCACTTTCTTTAGAAGAATATAGAAAAATTCTTATGCAGAAGAAAGAAAAAGCAATTCTTAAAAGTAAGAAGTTAGTAAAAGAAAAGGTTCAAGAAATACAAGAATTGAAACAAAAGAAGTTAGTTGATGGTAAGAGATTTTTAGAGATATCAGATATTTTAAAAAAAGAAAGGGGAGAAGAAGAAAGTTCAAAAAGTATTAAAATAGAATCTCCTAAAACAATAAGTATAATTGATAAAAAAACAAAAAAGCAGCCTTTACAAGGTTCGTATGATTTCCTTTTAGGAAAAATGATTTTATCTAGAAAAGAGGTTGCAAAATTTTCTTCCTTATATAAAAAATGGAAAGATAAAGATCCAGTTCACGCTAATCATATGAGAAAAATGCATAGACGTGCTAAAGAAGAGTACAATAATTGTTACGAACAACTTATAGCTGGTATTTGTTCTGATTCTTTAAGTATACCAGAAAGACTTGATGCACCATTTATTAAAAGTATTAGTGAAAAAATTAAAGAGAAACAAAATTTATTTATAGATATAGAAAATCGTATTAATAATTTAAATTTGAAAGAAGAAGAACTTCTCCTTTTGCAACAAAAAATAGGAAAAAAACAACAGGAACTGTCAATTATAGAAGAAAAAGTAGATGAACTTCAGAGTTTACATAAATTGCAGGATGAAATTTTATCTTTAAGAAAAGAAGAAGATATTTTATTAGAAGAAGTAAAAGAATTAGTTTCTTTAAAAGAATTACAACAGTCTTGTTTGAAAGATTTAACTTACTTAAAAGAACAGTTTTTTAATGCGCAATAGAAAGTTTAGATTCTTTTATTGAATTGTTATTGGAATTTATGTGATTTTTAAATATCTTAATGAGATAAGTAACAATATCTTTTATTTTAAAATCTTTACTTCTATAACCTATGATATAGTCAGGTCGAATAATATAAAGAGAATTATCTGAGGCATGATAAATGTCTTTGATGTTTTTTTCTTGAATGCTTATTATTTCTATCCAATTACCATACTCTTCATATAGTGCTGAAGCTAGTGTTTTGTTTTCTTTAAAAAACAGTAATAAATGTTTTTTTCCTTGTATTGGATCTAAAAGAAATCGATTTTTTTCTATTAGATAATTAGGTGCTATAGAACCACATTGAGGTCCTTTCCATTCTTTATCGTAGTTATTTTGCTTTAATAAAGATGTTTTTGAATATTGCAAAGTAAATTTATTAAACAAGTGTTCTTGTTTATTTTTATTTAAAGAATTTGATCTTAACTTCCAATAAAAGTAGTAGGGGAACCATTTTTGGGTAAATATTAGTTGTTTTGAAAAAGATTTTATTTTTTGAGAAATGAGCTTAAGAGCTGAATTAACTTCTTGATCGTATGTAAGAACAAGGCTTTTTGTTGATGCTTTACTTAGAGAAAGAATTAGTTTCCAAGATAAATTTAAAACTGCTTGAATATGCACATTAATATTTAGTGGAAATAAATGGTAACAATTAAAGGTTTTATGACCTACAAATAATATATTTTTATATTGCAGTGGAAAGTTAATTAATGTGTATGAAAAAAAGTCTTGGTTAATTAATGGATTAGTAAGACAAAAATTTTTGTTTAAATAAATTTCTTCTTTAAGAGAAATATGTTGGTTTTGACTAATTAAATAAAATTGATTAGGAGAATCATAATTAAAAGAAGGAAAAATATATTTAGGGAAAGCTGAAAAATTAGGTAGGTTATGAATATGATTTGAAGAAAGAGCTGTACTAGAAAAATTGCTAGAAGAAAACCAAGTAAAAGTTTTTCCTGATTTATTATTTATTTTTATCAAATCAAGAAGATAAGGATTATCATTTGCTTCACAAGCTATAATCCATGTTTCTTGAGAAGCTTTTCTTTCTCCTAATTCTTGTTTAGGAATATTTTTTTCTGTAAAGAGTTTATCATCTACAAAAGCAATAGGTTTTGTTTCCCATTCTACTTTAATATTTAGTTCTGTTAGATATTTTGATAAATATTTTTCTAATTCATGTTTAGAAGTTAACAAAGAATAAGGAATGATTTCATGACTTTCTATAAGGTTGTTTTGAACTAAAGTATTTTTCCAATAATAAGAAACTCCTTTTATTAACTGGTGAGGAAATAGTGGTTTATTGAGTAAGTTTAAGTTTTGTAAAATATTTAAAGAAATAGGAGATAGGAGTATAGGTTCATCATTTTTTTCTAATTTATCTGAGAAACCTGTTCTAAAATCTATAATCCGAAAAGGAATATTGTAAGATGCTAGTTGATAAGCTAAAATTAATCCTGTGGGGTTAGCACCAATAATTAATACAGACATAACAGCTCTTTATAATATTCTTTTCGTAATTATATAAAAGCAGAATAGTGTAGTGCAAGATTTTTAAGAAGTAATTTTCGTTTTATGAATTTTTATTAAGATTTATAAGAATTATTTATTTTTTAATAGGAAAAAGTTAGAGAACATATTTTATTAATTGAGTTGAATTTAATTATGAAAAAAAAAGCCTAAGGCTTCAAATTGTTTGGGCAAAGGAGCTATGAATTTTATGGGTTTTTTTGTTATAGGATGGATAAATTCTAGAGAATAAGCATGAAGAGCTATACGTTGCATAGGATTTATATGAGATCCATAGAGTTTATCTCCTAATATAGGATGTCCAGCATGAGAACAATGAACGCGTATTTGATGTTTTTTTCCAGTTTCAAGTCGTAATTTAATGTAAGAGAAGCAAGTAGATGTTTTTAATACTTCATAGTGGGTTATAGATCTTTCTGCTTGGAAATAAGTGGGACTTACTACTTCTACTTTTAGATTTTGTTTTTCTTTTAAATAAAGATCCCAAGTACCTTGTTTTTCTTTTAGATGACCTTCTATAATTGCTACATATTCACGATTAATGCTGTGATTGAAAAATATTTCATCAAAATATTTTTTAGAAGATTTACCTTTAGCAAAAAGTAGTAATCCAGATGTTCCTCTATCAATTCTATGTACAGGATAAATTTCTTTTGTTTGATAATAATTTTTTAGTAAACCAAAAGCATGTGTAGGTTTGTTTTTAGCTGGTACACTTAATAATCCTGAAGGTTTGTTAATAATAATAAAATTACGATCTTCAAATATAACAGATATTGGACCTATTTTTTTTTGTTGAAGAGGCTTTTTTTGTAAAACATTAATGGAATCTGTTTTAGAAATAAAAAAGTTATTAACGTTTATAATAGTATCATTAACCTTAACTCTACCATGTTTAATCCATAATTTCAATTTAGAATTAGAGACTTGTGGATAAAGCTTTTTTAAAGCTAAGATTAAATGAATTTTAGTTTCAGACATTATTGTTTTTTAGAAGGGAAGTGTTTGTTTAATTTCTTCAAAAATTTCTTTAGGAGATTTTTGAGCATTAATGTTTTTTAAAATTCCCAAACTTTTATAAAAAAGTTCAATAGGTTCTGTTTGTTTTTTATAAATTTCCAACCTATTGGCAATAGTTTGAGGATTATCATCATCTCTTGAAAATAATTTTCCTTGAAGGCAATTAGGACATAGTGATCCTTCAGATAAATCTTGATTTTTTTGAAAAATTTTTTTGCAAAAATTACAATTTAAGCGAGAAATTAGTCTATTTATTACAATATCTTGAGAAATAGCAAAATTTAAAACTAAATATTTTTTTCCTTGCTCATTTAAAAAATAATTTAAGTTTTTTGCTTGTGGTAAAGTTCTAGGAAATCCATCAAGAATATAACCAAAAGGATATTCATTAGAAGACAAAATAGAAGTAATAGTTTTAATGACCAAGTTATCTGGAACAAGAGATCCTTGGGAAATATAGCTAAGTAATTCTCTAGATAAAGGAGACTGTTTTTGAATTTCTCTTCTAAATAAATCTCCTGTAGAAATATGAGGTATTGAATAACTTTGGGAAATAAGCTCAGCTTGAGTTCCTTTTCCAGATCCAGGAGATCCTAATAAAACTAAAATTAATGGTTCTTTTACGTTCATAGAAAAATCATAAAGAAATTTATCATAGAGTTATTAAAACAAAAAGTCAATATTTCTTATTCTTGTTTTTCTTAGGTCTTTATTTTCTTAATATTTTTTTCTTATTTTATAAATTGTATATTTCTATTTTTTACTAGAAAGAATATATTTATTTATTTTAACTATTTTTACATCATGAAGTACGATCCATTATTGATTGAAGCTAAATGGCAAAAGGTTTGGGAAGAGAAAAAATCTTTTTTTTCTTATGAAGATAAAGGACTTCCAAAATATTATATTTTAGATATGTTTCCATATCCTTCAGGGGCTGGATTACATGTAGGACATTTAATAGGATATACAGCTACGGATATAGTAGCTAGATATAAAAGAGCACAAGGATATTCCGTTCTTCATCCTATGGGTTGGGATAGTTTTGGTTTACCTGCAGAACAGTATGCTATAAAAACAGGTACCCATCCTGAATTAACAACTAAAGAAAATATAAATAATTTTAAGTCTCAACTTAAAGCTATGGGATATTCTTATGATTGGTCTAGAGAAATTTCTACTAGTGATCCTTCTTATTATATGTGGACTCAGAAGCTTTTTATATTACTTTATGAGAAAGGTTTGGCTTATGAAGATTGTGTGAGTGTAAATTATTGTCCTACTCTTAATGTTGTTTTATCTAATGAAGAAGTTGAAAATGGTTTGTCTAGAGAAGGAGGGTTTCCTGTTGAAAAACGTTATTTAAGACAATGGTTGTTGAAAATTACAAGCTATGCAGAAAAGCTTTTAGAAGGTTTGGATGATTTAGATTGGCCAGAAAATGTGAAGAAATTACAAAGAAATTGGATAGGAAAATCAGAAGGTGTTGTTATTAATTTTCCTTTAAGTAATTCACAGGATAGTTTTTTGCAAGTTTTTACAACGAGACCAGAAACTATTATGGGGATAAGTTATATTGCTATTTCTCCAGAACATTCTTTGTTATCGTTTTTAGTGTTAGAGGAGTATCAGGAATCAGTTTCTCATTATTTAGATGAAGTAAAGACGAAAAGTGATATAGATAGAATAAGCTCAACTGAAAAAACCGGAGTTTTTACTGGAAGTTATGTAGAGCATCCAATTACAAAAGAATTAATTCCTATTTGGATAGCGGATTATGTTCTTGCTCACTTTGGATGTGGAGCGGTTATGGGAGTTCCTTCTCATGATCAAAGAGATAATTCTTTTGCAAAGAAATATAATTTGCCTTTTTTTCCTGTTATTTATCCTTTAGAAGATAACTTAGAGTTTTTAGAAAATGACGAATTTTTTTATGAAGGAGAGGGAGTTTGTTCTAATAGCAATTATGAAGATTTTTTACCGAATGGTTTATCTAAACTTTGTTTGAGAAATTATGTTATTAGTTACCTAGAAGAAAATAATCTTGGTAAAAGAAAGGTTATGTATAAACTGAGAGATTGGTTATTTTCTAGACAAAGGTATTGGGGAGAACCTATTCCTATAATACATTATGAAGATGGATCTATAAGAGCTTTGGATATAGATGAATTACCGTTACTTCCTCCTAAGTTGGATAATTATTCTTTAGATAAAGGTGACCAAAGTCCTTTAGATAAAGCTAAAGACTGGGTTAACTTTGTTGATATTAAAACGGGAAAAAAAGGTAGAAGGGAAACAAATACAATGCCTCAATGGGCCGGTTCTTGTTGGTATTATCTTCGTTTTTGTGATCCTCATAACACTAAAGAAGAATGGAGTCGAGAAAAAGAGTCTTTTTGGATGCCTGTAGATTTATATGTGGGAGGAACTGAACATGCTGTGTTACATCTTCTTTATGCAAGATTTTGGCATAAAGTATTTTATGATTTGGGGTTAGTTCATACTTCAGAACCTTTTAAGAAATTAGTCAATCAAGGTTTGATATTGGCTAATTCGTACAAGATTCCCGGAGGAAATTATTTATCAAAACAAAGTATTATTGAGAAGAATGGTAAATATTATTCTCAAGAAGGAATTTTGCTTGATGTAAAGGTAGAAAAGATGTCTAAATCCAAATTAAATGGCATAGATCCTATGGATATTATAGAGGAATTTGGAGCAGATGCTTTAAGAATGTATGCAATGTTTTCAGGTCCTTTAGATAAAGATAAGCATTGGCAAACTGAGGGAATAGGTGGTTGTAGAAGGTTTTTAAATCGATTTTTTGATATGGCAACCTCTCAAAAGGTTGTTGAAGAAACAGAAATTGAAAATCCAAAAGCTTTTAAATTAATACATAAATTAATTAAAAAAATTTCAGAAGATATAGAAGAATTATCTTTGAATACAGCTATTTCTTCATTTATGGAATTTTTAAATGAATTATTAACCTTAAATTCTTATCCAAAAAAAGTTGTTAAATTGGCTATTAGAGTATTAGAGCCTTTTGCTCCTCATATTGCAGAAGAATTATGGATGCTTCTTGGTTTTTCAAAGAGTGTTCAAAATGAACCATGGCCTAAGTATTCAAGTTCTCTTATTAAAGATAGTACTTATAATTATGTTATTCAAGTAAATGGAAAGTTGAGAGGAAAGTTAATTGTAGAAGAAAGTTTTTCTCAAGAAGAAATAATTCAAAAAGCTAAAGAAATATCTTCAGTAAAGAAATTTTTAAAAGAAAGTATTATTAAAAAAACTGTTATTGTTCCCAATAAATTGGTGAATTTTGTTATTTAACCTTATGAAGAAACGGTTATTTTTTTTACTTTATGATATTGCTTTACATGTATTTTTTATTTTATTTATACCGATTGTCATTAAAAGAATAATTTTTGATTCAAAATATAAAAATATTTTTGATCGAATGGGATTTGGAAAAATAAGACAATTAAAGATAAATGGATCTAGACCAGTAATATGGATTCATGGAGCTTCTGTAGGAGAAGTTTTATTAATGCGACCTATAATAGATTTTATAAAAAAGAAATCTCCTAAATCTTTTTTGTTACTTACATGTTCTAGTGAATCGGGTCTTGCTATTGCGAAAAAAACTTTTACTAGGATAGATTATATATCTTATTTACCTTTAGATATTTCTTATTTAATTAAACCTGTTGTTAATCGCATTAAACCGAAATTAATCCTTATTTCTGAAAATGATGTTTGGTTAAATTTTTTGAATTCTTGTAAAAGTTTAAAAAGTAAACTAGTGATTATCAATGGTAAATTATCAGATAAATCTTTTAAAAGATTTTTAAAGTTTAAGTTTTTTGCTAGATTAATTTTTAATGCATTAGATTTAATTTGCTTACAGGATGAACAATATAAGAATAAGTTTTTATCATTAAATATAGATGAAAAAAAATTAATGGTTACAGGAAATGTAAAGACATCTTTGTTTAATACAGAACTTTCTTCATCAGAATTATATGAACGTAAAAATATTTTAGGTTTATTAGAAGAAGATATTGTATTTACCTTAGGTTCTACACATGATGGTGAAGAGCTTATGTGGTTGGAAGTATTCCATGAATTAATTCAAGCAGAACCAAAATTGAAATTAATTATTGTTCCGAGACATATTAATAGAATCTTTCATATTGAGAAAATTTTGAATCAAAAAGGGTTGACCTATGGTTTGTGGGGAGAAAAAGGAGTATTTAAAAAACATAAGATTTTATTAGTAAATGTTATGGGGGAACTTTGTAATATTTATCAGATGTCAAATTATGCATTTGTTGGAGGAACTTTTAAAGAGAAAGTTGGAGGTCATAATCTTTTAGAACCTATTTTCTATAACGTTCCTTTATTTTTTGGTCCTTATACCTTTAGTCAATCTAGAATAGCAAATTTAGTTATAGAAAAAAAATGTGGAATTTCTTTACCTTTGCATAATTTTCATACCATTGTTATTGAAACTTTAAAAAATAAAGAACTTTTATCATCAGTAGTTAAAAATGGATTAGACCTACTTAAAGAAGAGAATTCTTCTTTAAATGTAACTTGGAATATGATTTCTAATTTTATTCCTTGTTAAAAAAATAACGATTATGTTAGAGTTTTCTTTTAGTATATCGCGGGATAGAGTAGAGGTCATCTCGTTGGGCTCATAACCCAAAGGTCGGAGGTTCGAATCCTCCTCCCGCTATTTTTTTCGGCGGTATAGCTCAGTGGTTAGAGCAGCAGAATCATAATCTGCGGGTCGTTGGTTCAAGTCCGACTACCGCTATCGTTAGTTGTTTCGCAAGCTTAGTTTTTTGTTTTCTTGGTGAAGTTTTATAATAGAACTAATAAATAAAAAAATTGAGATAACTGATAGTACAGATAATATCATCATTGCTTGGAATAAGGGAGTTCCTAAGAAAATAACTCCGCAAGGAATTATTGCTGGTCCAATAATAGAAATGATGGTAATGCAAGTCAAAGATACACATATTCCTATTAAGGCAATAGAATTAATTAAATGACTTTTAGAAGCAGGAAAAAGGGAAAGGTTTTTTATTGACATAACTTCATTATTTTTTTGTAATTATTAAGCATACTATTTTTTTTGTATTAAAACAATTTTTTTTATAAAGGATGATCTAATAATAAGGTTTTTGGTTTTAAGTTAATTAATTTTTCATTTCCAAAAAATTGAATAGGTCCTGTAAATATATAATTATTATTTAAACACCAAGTTTTTCTATTATTTTTAAAATATTGAAAGGAAGAACTAGAAATGTCCACGAATCCTTTTTTTATAACAGGAGTTAGTTTTCCATCTCTTTTAGAAAGGTGTAACATTGAAAATAATGGAATAGCTTTTCCTGTCCATTTACTATAATCTTTGCTAAGATTATTAATGACTGTCATATATCCAGATAAATTGTGGTTTATTAATAGAGAAGAGATTATTCCTAAAGCTAAGCCATAGTTAGCATCAAAATTAGAAGGATATCCAGATCTAGCTTCATATCCAAAAAAATGAGGGACAAATTTAATTTGTTTGTAATCAGAATTAATTGTTTTTAATTCTTTCTGAATAGCATGAATAATTAATTCTTCTGTAGCAATTTTAGATACTTTGACGTTGCCATGAGGATCTCTTTTTTCGAGAATTTGAGATTGAATAGATTTTGGAAGGGAATTAAATGCAATAAGAGATTCAGAGGATAGTGCTGATATTAATTTTTCTGAATTGTAAGAAAAATAAGTTAGTAAAGAATTAATTTCTTTAATTAAACAACGGGTGTCAGAAATTTGTTCTATTAAACCTTCAGGAAATAAAAGAAGGCCATAATTTTTTTTAGATATCATACGTTGATGTAGGAGTTGAGCAATTTCTTGACTTACAGTTTTTAGATTTTTTTTCTTATAAGAAATTTCTTCGCTAATTAGTGCAATATTCGGTTGTGTTTGTAAAGCACATTCTAAAGTCACATGAGAAGTTGATTGTCCCATTAAACGTACCACATGGACATATTTGTTAGCAGACATAGAGTCAAAAGCTAGATTACTAATCATTTCAGAATAAATTTTACAAGCAGTATCAAAGCCAAAAGGAATTTCTATCCATTTGTTTTTTAAATCTCCATCAATTGTTTTAGGAACTCCTATAACTTTTGTTTTAATATTATTTTGAGCAAAGAATTCTGCTAAAATTGCTGTATTAGTATTAGAATCATCTCCACCAATGATTAAAAGCGCATCTAAATTAAGCTTTTTTACTGATTTGAGTACAGAATGTCGCTGATACCAGGTTGATATCTTTTCTCTACTATACGAGAGCATATCAAATCCACCTGTATTGTAATAATTATAGATAAAAGGAACATCAAGTTCTTTGTATTCGTTTTGAACTAAACCTAAAGGTCCATTTAAGAATCCAAAAAGTTTAGAATTGTTATTAAATTTTTTTAATCCTTCATAAAGACCGATAACTACATTATGTCCTCCAGGGGCTGGTCCACCTGATAAAACAACTCCTACTTGTAAACAAGGGTATTGAGATATAGATTCTGTTTTTTCAAATTTAATAAATGGTTTTTCTTTTAGGAAAGGAAATTCAGAACACAGAGAAGGATCTTCTGTGTTATTTTTTTCACAAGAATCAATAACAGGTTTTAATTTTTTAATATTGTTAAGTAAATTTAATACGGGAGGACGATACTTTAATCGTTCTAATTCTAAAAAGCTTTGATTTTCTAATAAAATTTTCATTGGTTATGTCAATTGGTTAGAGAACCATGTTGTAATTTCATTTAAGATTTTAGATGTTTTAGAAAATGTTCCTAAGGAGTGAGAGGCATTTTCATAAGATTTTATTGTTAATGAGGTTTTATATTTATTAATGACTTTTAAAAACATTTTCTGATGATTAATAGAAACAATATCATCTTGCATTCCATGCATATGAAGGATTTTTAGATGGGATGGAATATTTTTTATAATAGGAATAGTATTCATATTTAAAAATTGTTCTTGAAAACTTGGAGAAATATTATGAGAATTAAGTTCATTTTTTTTACTTTTAGGATTTTTTAAAAAATCATTCAACCATATTTTTCCTGAAATAACAGGAGCCCATAAAGCTAAAGCTTTAATAAGAGAACCATATGTTTCTAAAGATAAGAGAGCTAAGGAACCTCCTAGAGAGCTTCCAAACAAGCCTATTTTTTCTGTGTTTATTTCAACTAAGTTTAAAGAAGTATGAATAATTTTTAGAGCATCATCTAATAAATCTCTCAAAGAAGATGTAGATAATTCTCCATCACTGTCTCCAGATCCTCTGAAATCTACTCTTAAAGAAGCTATACCTATATTGGATAGTAATTTAGATAAATGAACTAAATACTGTTTTGATCCGTATTTGTGAGATCCTAGACCGTGGAAACAGATTACAAGAGGTGGAGTTTTAGATACAAAAGGAACTTGTAATAAACCGAAAAGATTAGTATCTTTAGTTGAAGAAATAATTACATTTTTACGTAAATCTTTTTTAATCATTTTTCTTTATTTGAAATATAATTGGTTAATTTTATACTCACTACTTTCTTTTAGTGTAAGACAAAAAGGAAGATTTTGTGTTGAATGAGTTTGGGAAATATCCCATTGCATAGGACCAATAAATCTATAAGCGTCTTCTATTTGCCATAATTTTCTATAGTTTGCAAACGTAAGAAAAGAAGGACAAGACATTTCAACTAGATGTTTTTTTATTAATGGAAAAGTATGATTATTTTTTTTATCTTTTACTAACTCTAACATAGCTGCTATTGGAATTCCATAACTTTTCCATTGCTCAATTGGTTTATGAAGATTATCAATGGTTGCTAAATATCCTGTTAACTTGTTTTTAATAAGACCCACAACAGAAAATCCTAAAGCATAGCAATAAGTATTATCAAATTTAGTTGGTAAACTGGAACGTCCTTCGTACCCTAAAGAATGAGAAATAGCATTAAAAGGAATATGTAAGTTGTCTTTTTCTAATTCTTGTTTTACTAAATTAATAAAGAATTCTTCTACGGAAATTTTTGCTAACCATACATTGCCATAAACATCTCTATCAAAAAGTAATTGATTGATAATTTTTTTAGGGAGTTGAGAAAGAAGTTGCCATGATTTAGGAGATAATTTTTCGGATAAGTTTTCATTAGATAATGGAGATTTTTTTTCTATTTCTTCTACTAAGTCAATTATTTCAGGAATAAATTCTATAATTCCTTCTGGGATAAGAACTATTCCATAAAATTTTCCTAAAGAAGCTCTTTGTTTTATTATTTTGACAATTTTTTTAATAATCACATCTAAAGGAATTTGTTTATAAGCTATTTCTTCACCTATAAGAGCTATATTAGGATGAGTTTGTAAAGCACATTCTAAAGCAATATGGGAAGCAGAACGTCCCATTAATTTAATAAAATGATAGGAAGTTTTGGATGATAGTACATCTCTAGAAATATTTCCTATAAGAGAAGAATAAAATTTAGTTGCTGTATCAAATCCAAAAGAGATGTTTAAGAATTTGTGAGAAAGATCTCCATCAATTGTTTTAGGAACTCCTATCACAGAGATATCAATTTTTCTTTGAAGAAAATATTCTGCTAAGATAACAGTATTTGTATTAGATCCATCACCTCCAATAATAACTAATGCATTTAAGTTTAATTGTTTTATATTTTGGACAATGATATCCCCATGTACATTTATATTTATTTTTTTTCTTCCAGAACCTATAACATTAAATCCTCCTAAATTTTTATAATGAGACATAAGGTTTTCGGTAATTTCAATGTAATCATTTTGAATTAGTCCTTCAGCTCCATTGAGAAATCCAAATAATTTATTTTCTTTTGACAATCTTTTTATAGCATTTAAAATTCCTGAAATTACGTTATGTCCTCCAGGAGAAGGTCCTCCAGAAAAAAAGACACCTATTTTTAATTTAGGAGATGGGTTATTTGAAGAAGTTATTAATTGAACATATGGTAATTGACTAGTTAAGGGAAAAAGTTCTTTTAAAATTCTTAAATCTGAGTCTTTAGAAGAAAATTTAACAGAAGAAGATTCTACTTTAAACGATAGATTATGCAAATTAGAAAAGATATCAGGTAAAGGAGGGGTATAGTTTAGTATAGTATTTTTCAATATAGAAAATTCTTCAAACATAAGTTTTTAAAAAATGATTGAATATTTTATGATGATATTTTTACTCATGTTAGCAACTTTTTATAGAGTAATCAACTATAAATCATTCTTATTTATATTAATTTTGTTTTTTTTATTTTTAACTATTTAATATTTTTTCATTTTGTTATTACTTGAATAGTAGTAGATGATTTTTTTATGCTTTTGAAAGATAGTTTAGTTTTTTTTAGTTTTATAAAAAATATTTTTTGTTTTGAGAAAAATAAAAATAGTTTAGAAGTTTTTTCTCATTTAATTACATTAGATGCAAAAGATTTATTATCTTTTTCATATGAAGAGAAAGATACGTTTTTTCATAATTTGAGTGTTTTAGTTTGCATAATTAAGTCTTCTGTTATAGGACTAAAAATTATGACTTTAGGAGGTAAAATACAAATTGATGAAAAAGGAATAACTGTAAGTAGGGGTGAAGAATCGCCGGTTGAGATTATTTATTATTCAGATGATTTTTTTACAAGATTGGATTTGCATAAATCGTGCATAGAAATTATTGATTTTTTTAATAGAAAATTATTTATAACTCATTCTCGTATTTGTCGTTTAGTTTTTATTTTAAATTCTTTTATTGATTTAAGTGATTATTGGGAACCTAATCAACATTTGTTTTCTTGCGTGAAGTATTGGAATTCAGGAATAGGGAAATGGAGTCGTTTACCAGAAAGTAGAATAAAAAGAATGAGCATCAAGGAAGCAGGAGAAATTTTTCAAGGGTTATCATATAAAATTTTTGGTTTTAACAATATTGTTAATATAAGGGTAACTCATAAAGAGGTAATATTAACATTTAAAACTGAAAAAAATGAATTTAAGGTAAGAAAAATGCTTCTTGAGATAAAAAGAAACCACAATAAAAAAGAATTTAAAATAATTAAAGAAATTGTTCATAAACTTTTTTTCTTATTGATGGATGAAGCAAAAATATCAGAATTATTAAATTCTAATTTTTCTAAGGTTTTTCTAATAAAATGGTTATTTAAAATAAGAGATTTTTGTTTGGGTCATTATTCTATAAAAAGAAATTTTCAAATTATTTTTTCTCAAGAAAGACAACAAAATTGTTAATTATTTTAAGAAACCTAATAACCACCACCAAATACTTCCTAAACCAATCCAGATGAATAAATTAAATAGGCTAGTAATAAATCCTGTTGCCCACCATTTTTTTACTGTAAGGAATCCAGCACTATAAAATAAAGGAGCAGGTCCAGAACCGTAGTGAGTTAAGCCTCCACAGAGATTGCTCAAAAAAGCTAAAGATAAAATGGCTAACATTGGGGGTGTTCCCATAGAAATAAAAACAGCAAGAAATACAGGAAGCATAGCACCTATATGAGCAGTATTGCTTGCAAAAAAGTAATGAGAATAAAAATAAATTAATAGAAGTATTGGGAAAGAAACTAACCAGGAAATAGAATCTAACATTTGCGTAAAAAATGTTCCAATTTCTGGTATAAAGCCAAATTGATTTAGAAAAGAAGCCATGGTAATTAATGAAGCAAACCAAATAAATGTTTCCCAAGCAATTGCATTGGAAGCAACTTCTTTCCATTCTAAAATATTAAAAATTAAGATTAGTGAAATACCTATTAAAGCTGATACAGTCGCATTTATTCCAAAAAAATCTCCTAAAGACCATAAAGTAAGTAATAGTACAAAAATTCCTAAAATAATTTTTTCATTTCTTTTTAAAGGTCCCATATCTTTTAAAACTTTTTTTGCTGATTCCACTGCTTCAGGGGATTTTTTTATATCAGGTGGGGATATTTTAAAAATAACAAGAGGAAGAACTAATAAACTTAAAAGTCCTGGAATAAAAGCAGCTATAGCCCATTTTCCCCAAGTTAGAGAAAGACCAACATTTTGAGCAAAAGCGACTATGAGTGGATTTCCAGCCATTGCAGTAAGAAACATAGCACTTGTGATAACTGAACCTTGATAAGCTACTTGAATTAAATAAGCTCCAATAGGGTTTCTTTTTAAGTGAGGTTTATTAAACGATTTAGCTAGAGATTCAACGACAGGGAAAACAATTCCTCCTGATCTTGCTGTTACACTTGGAATAGCTGGAGATAAAAGGAAATCAGTTAGCAATAACCCATAACCAAGTCCTATAGGACTTTTTCCAAAAAAACGAACAAAAGTGTAAGCAATTCTAGCTCCTAAACCAGTCTTAATAAGACCTTTAGCTATAGAAAATGAAATAAGAACTAACCATACAATAGGAGCTTGGAACCCTGATAATGCTTGACTAATGCTTAAAGTTTTTGTAATTAATAGGCTACTAATACTAATAATAGTTATAGCTCCCATAGGAAGAGGTTGTAATATAATACCTAATATAGTAGCTGTAAATATTGAGAATAAGTGCCAAGCTTGGTCTGTAATTTTACTTGAATGTGGAATAAACCATAATGTTGAAGCAAAGACAAAAAGAAATATTAAAAAACTAATTTTTCGTTTATTCACAAAATCTCCTTTTTAAAAAGAACTATTTTCTAACCATTTTTCCATTTCAGCTAAAGTATCATCTATTAATTCTGTTGTTTCGCATAATTCTCTTAAACAAGATTGTTTAGATTTATTTTTTAATATAGAAACTACATCATGAAACGAAATGAAAGAAGTATCTATTAAATTGTCTTGAAATGCTTGTTTGATTTCCTTTAACAATTCTTCTGGATAAAGAGAACAGCTAACAGCAATAAGATTATCCCATACAAATGAATGAGTTTTTTCTAATTTATTAAATAGTAATTCTTTATAATAATCTATAACAAGATTTCTGTGGATTTTTCCACAACCTACAAGTAAAGAAAGAGCTGTTTCAGCTGCAGCTCTTACATATTCATTAACTGAGGGATTTTCAATGACGTTTTTTATAGGTTTAATATCATGACATATGCTAGCAAGAATTCTTGCTAAATCTTCTGTAATTACATCTCCAGAAATCATATAAGGAATATCTCCAGAAAAAGAAAATAATTGGATGACTAAAGGGAGAGCTTTTGTTTCTCGAAATTGAGCTAAAAGATAAACTGCATATAAATGTCCTTGATAATTATCTTCTTCAATCACATCTTCTATATTATTGATAGCATTCTCTAGTGTTTTTAGTAAAAATGGTATTATAGCTTCTCTTTGTATAATAGCTTCTTCTATGGCTTCTCTTGGTAATCGACCGTTATCATATGCTAAATCTTCAAGAATATGTAAAATATCCATGTTACTGTATTATTAGGGGTTTAATGATAGTTAAATTCACAAAATAGCCTTAGTAGAATATGAGTGTTAGTTAATTTATTAATTCATATTCTCAAAAGATAAATTTTTGTCTAAGTCAATTTAATATGCAATAGAATATTTTAACCAAAGTTAAAACTAGGATTGAGTATAAATTTTTCTAAACAAGTAATAATCAGTTATGTAAGATAAATTATTTTTTCTTAATTTTGATAAAATTCAATTTATAAATAATTTATTATTAGAATAGTTTTTAAATTAATTTTAAATATTAAAATTTTGATTAATAAATTCTTATAAAAATTTTTTTTGATAAAAAATAGAAACTTTATGACAACACCAATTGTAAAATCCTCTACCTCATTTTTTTCAAAATCGTCTACGTCTTTGGATATGGAAATATGTCAAATTATTGTTAATGGATGTAATAGAGATTTTTTAAAATATCTAGAAAATGGTTTAGATCCTAACCATTGTATACGTGAAAATATTTATATCAAAGATATGCTATTTACAAAAGGCTCTCCTCTTATTTTTTTACTTATTCATTATAGTACGATAGGTATTTATTTTTGGGATTCATTAGCAATGATAAAATTACTTTTAGAAAGAGGAATTGATATAAAAAGACAGTTTGAATATGGGGGGGGGTATACGAATGTTTTAGACTATGCTTGTGAAAACGAAAATTTGATTTTTGACGATATTCTTATATGTTTATTAAAATCTGTGGATTCAAAATCTATTTATTTAGCTTTAAATAAAATTAAGAGTTCTAAGAGAAGAGAGGATATAAAAGAAAAGTTATTTCCAGATTTTTTTTCTAAAAAAGAATTTGAGCTTTTGTATTCTAATTCTGTTTCTTTTCTAGAAGAATCAGAAATAAGTTCATTTTTTTTGAATAGTTCTTATTTTTTTAATGAAGAAGAGCTATGTCAAAGTCTTATAAATGGCAATCATGAGAAGCTTAGAAATTTTTTGGATAGTGGAATTAGTTCAAATTATATAATTAGTTGTAATATTAAAATTGAAGATTTTGTATGTAAGAAAGGCTTATCTCTTTTATTGATAACATTAGTTTATTGTGTTGAAAGGAATGTATCTTGGGCTTTATTTGAGATAATATCTTTGCTTTTGGAAAAAGGAGTTGATTTGCAGCAAGAGTGTTGTGGAATAAATCCTTTGGATTATTTATGTGAAAACGAACAATTTTTTTTAGAGGATATCGTTTTTTGTTTACTTACTTCAGTGAGTAAAGAAGAAGCTTTTAAATCTCTAAATAAAGTAGAAGATATTGAACGCAGAGAATATTTAAAGAAGAATATTATTTCTAAAAATTCATTATTTCAGTTTGAATATGCGCAAGAAAGTACCCATAATGTTGAAGAAAGCATAGTTACTTGCGAAAATGTTAAAGATAGTTGTGATTTTTTAAGAAATGATTCTCTATTTTTCTCGTTAAAAGACATTTTTGGATATAGTGAAAAAAATAATAAATTATTATTAAAAATAAGTGAATTTAATCAAATAGAAGAGATTTTAAGAAATCAATTTTATTTAAAGAAATGTGATGAAGAAGTTTGTTCTAAGATCTCAGGAGAGACTTTTTTTAGTTTTATAATGTCTGAAATTAAGGATGTTTATAAAAGACATAAAATTTGCTTATTATTTTTGGAGAATGGATATACTCCAGAGACAATAGTTAGCCAAGAAATGAATATGGCTAGTTATTTATGTAGTTTAAGATGTCTAAAAAAAAAATCTTTTGAGTCTAGAGGAATTTTAATTGAAACTTTGTGTGTAGTTTTTTTCTTTTTTAAAGAAAATACTTCAATAACGTATGTTTTAGAAAAAATTAATAATAGTCTGGATAGAAAAGTATTAGAAGATTTTTTTATAAATAAACAAACTGGAAAATTTTCTAAAAATCATATTAATTTTATTAATTTAATAAAAAAGGAATCCCAATTCACTTACCTACCTTTACTTAAAGGTTTTCTAGAAGCTTCATTAATGGTAAATAAAAATGTAATTACAGATAAATGTTGGAATGAAATAGAAGATGTATTTCCATTTTTAAATGAGATACAAGAAAAACTATCTAAGTTTGAAAAACAAAATTGTAAGAAACAAAAAGAAAGAAGAAAGATTCTTTTAGATATTTTTGAATCCTTACTAATAGCTACTGTTCATCCTAATAGTTTTAAAGAAGAGAAGAGATTTTTTTATGAACATTGGATTCAGAAAAATTTATTTTTTTTTAAAACAACCGAAATAAAAAACATAGTATTATTTTTATTGAAAAGATATTGGGGACATCTTTTTAAAAATAAAGAAACTAATTTTTTTAATTTAAATAATGCACAACAAATAGGTTTGTACAATGATCAAATTTTATTTGAAGTGAAAAAATCTATTACAGACGTGAATCTTAAGGAAAGCATTCAAATTTTAGAAGAAGTTTGCGTTAGTAATTTAGATAATATTATTAGTGAATATCAAGAATTTTGTTTTAATAAAAATAATTTCAGTAAATTAGAAGAAATTTTAAAAAATCCATCTTGTTTAAAAAAATATGATCAACAAATTCCTTTTAAAGATAAAGGAGAGACATTTATTAGTTTTTTACTACTTAATGATAAAGATATTTATAGAAGACATATGATTTGTCTATTATTTTTAAAAAATGGGTTTACTTCTGAAACAATAGTTAGCAAAAATATGAGTTTAGCTAGTTATTTATGTAGTTTGAGAAAAAGATCTCCTCTTATTGAGCATCAGCATATTTTAATGGAAACTTTATGTTTAGTATTTTTCTTTTTTAAAGAAGGAGTTTCAATAGAAACTGCTTTGGAGAAACTCACAAGTGATCAAGATAAAAAGAGATTGTCCAATTTTTTTATAGATAGAAAAACAGGGAATTTTTCTAAAAAAGAAATCGATTGTGTTAAATTAATAAAACAAGAATTATTTGCTCCTTATTTGCCTCTAGTTAAGGGTTTTTTAGATGCTTCATTAGTTATGAATAAAAATATTGTTACAGAAAAATCATTAGATATTGAATATATATTTTCTTTGTTAAATGAAGTAAAAAGAAGGTTATGCAATTTTTTAGATTTCAATTCTAAAGAGCAAGAAAGAAGAGCAAAAAATCTTTTGATTATTTTTGAATCTCTTTTATTATCTATGATTCATAACGATAGTTTAAATACAAGAAAAGATATATTCTTATCTCTTTTTAAAAGAGAATCTTTGTTTTTTAAAAACTCCAGAATAGAAAAGATCGTATTATCTTTAATAAAAAAATACTTAGGTAATTTTCTTAATGAAAATAATTCTAAATTTTTATGTTTATCGAATAATCAGCAGATTAATTTAGAAAAAGCTTTATCGGAAGTTTTTGAAATAACAATTTGTGAAAAAGAAGTTGCAGATCACTTTGTAAATTTTAAGCTTTTAAAAAAGCTTAATAAAAGCAATTTAAATTCTTCTGATAAAGATAATATTGAAAAAATTTTCTTAGAACTTTTGGATGGAGATTTTAGTCAAATAGAAAATATTTTAAAAAATCCTATTTATTTGCAAAAATATGATGAGTTAATTCTTGATAAAAATGGCAAAGAAACCTTTTTTAGTTTTTTAATATCTGAGATAGATGATGTTCATATTAGACATAAACTTTGTATATTATTTTTAAAATATGGATTTTCTTTGGAAACGATAGTTAGCCAAGAAATGAATATGGTTAGTTATTTATGTAGTTTAAGAAATCGAATGAATCTTGTTAAAAATCAGTGTGTTTTACTGGAAACTTTATGTGCAATTTTTTTCTTTTTTGAAGAAGGAGTTTCAATAAAATCAGCTTTGCAAGAATTAAAAAGCAATCAAGATAGAAAGTTATTAGAGACATTTTTTTTGGATGAAAAAACACAAAATTTTTCTAAAAATGGTATTAATTTTATTCATTTGATAAAAATAGATGTTAATTATACATATTTTCCTTTGCTGCAAGGTTTTTTAGATGCTTCATTAGTTATAAATAGAAATCTTCTTACAGGAGAAGCATGGAATGTTGATTATATACTTCCTTTATTAAGCGAGATAAAAAAGAAATTATGTAATTTTTTCAAGCAAAATACTAGGGATCAAAAGAGAAGAAAAAAACTTTTGTTGAATATTTTTGAATCTTTGCTATTGGCAACAATTCACCCAAATAGCTTTAGTGAAGAAAAAAGAATTTTATATAATTCTTGGTTTTACAGAGAAACATTTTTGTTTAAAAGTGTTGAAATAAAAAATGAAGTACTAATTTTATTTCAAAAACATTGGGGACATATTCTTAGTAAAAGTTTTGAAAATTCTTACATTTCGTCTAATGAACGAATAAATTTGAATAATTTTATGATTTTTCCTGAAACAGCAGAACTATTATATATAACTAAAAATCAAGATGAAACTATGCAAAGTTTTAATTTGAAGAAAAGATCAATAACCGGTTTTCAACAGGAATCTCAAGATGTGATGAATAAGAAAATAAGACTTTTATAATAATTAATCTTATTATGGATGTTTTTCAATTAAGGATTTTTTAAATATTTTGTTTTCAAATAAAAATAACTTCTTTTTTTTAGATAAAAGAATTATAAAATTGTTCATAATGAAAATGGTTTAGATGAATAAATTTTATTTTTCAAAAAGTAATCTATTTTTAGAAACTTTTCAAATATTACCTTTAGTAGATATAGATGTGTCTAAAAAATGGTGATTTTCCTATTGATTTGTATGAACAAACAGTTAATAAAGTAGTTTCAGATATTATTGGAAAGAACGATTTTAATGAATTAGAAAAAATTTTAGAAAACTTTGTAAAATTGCAAGTATATTCTATACAGGTTAAGAAATGTTTATTTAAAGAAACTTTCTTCAGTATTTTATTTAAATCAATAATTAGTTCCATTCATAGATTTGAATTAAATTAGTTTTAGAAAATTATGATTATAAAGATAAAGAAGAATTATCTTTTTATTTTCTTAAAAAAGATACTGTTTGTAAGTGAGTTATTTGTAAAAATTTGATTTTATTTAAAAAAGCAATGCTAGGTTTATAGTAGTAAGCATTTAACAAAAGCTTATTTAGAAGCATTAATGATTATTAATAAAGATGTTTTTATAGGAGAACCTTGGAATATTAATAGGTTATTTTTGAGAAAATCATTACTATATTATGTCGCAAATTTATGCAATTCTTCATTACGATACATTTTTGAAGTTCTTTTAAAATTAGGAGTTGATCCAAATCAAATAGTTAAAAAAATATTTAAGAAATCGGTAGTTAGTAATAGTGTTAATAAATTAGCTTTTTCTAACTGTAAATATATAACTTTGCAAGTTTTGTTAATAGATAAATTAAATATAAAAATAGAATTTTAATTTTATTAAAAATTAATTTCTTTTTTTTAAAAGAATTTTTTTTGAATTAAATTTAATAAAAATATTAAAATATATATTGTTTTTTTATAAAAAGTTTTTTAATTAAATTATGTCTATACCAATCACTCAAGCAAATTTTGATTTACATTTGAATGGAGAACTATCTTTAGATTTCAAATTATGTCAAATTATTTCACTGGGATATAGTCAGTCTTTAGAAGCAAGTTTAAGTAGAGGTGTTTCTTCTAATTATGTTTTAAACGAAGATGTTTTAGTAAATGGTTATTCTTTTAGTAGAGGATCTTGTCTTCTTTCTATAGTTTGTCAGTGTTGCACTTTTGTGTATCATCCTTGGAATTGTATGAGTATGATAAATTCCTTATTAAATCAAGGAGTTGATTTGGAAAATAGTCCTGGGGGGGGGGTATGCGAGTGTTTTAGATTATGTTTGTGCTAATGAAGATTGTATTTTTGAGGAAATTATAATAACTCTTTTAAAAAAAGTTCCTCGAAGGAGAATGGAACAAGCTTTGTTGCAAGTATCTAGCTTTTCTCGTAGAAAAGAACTTCTTAAAGCAATAACAGGTTCATCTCAATTTACAGTTTTTAGTGCTAATGAAGTCAATCAGTCGCTGCTTCAGGGAGATGAATCAAAATTAAAAGAATTATTGGATGCTGGATTAAATCCTGATTATGTTTTAGAACAAGATATTTTTTTAGAGGAAAATGGAACATTGCCAAAAGGGATTTCTATGTTATTGGCCGTGTTAATTTTAATAACTTTGAAGAAAAATAATGAGCCTTTTATTTGGCAATTGTTTGGGATTTTAGCGTTATTATTGGAAAACGGAGCTTCTTTAGAAAACAAGTTTTTTGGGGTTAGTGCTTTAGATTATGTTTGTGAACATGAAAGTAGCATTCCAAGATGTATAGTTTTATGTTTACTAGGTTCTGTTAGTTTAAGTAGCGCTTTATTAGCTTTAGATAAGGTAGAAGATCTCTCTGTTAAAGAAAGCTTAGAACGAGATTTAAGATTAAATACACCTTTATTTCCATCAGAAAAATATGGAATAGAAAATGCTTTTAAAGAAATTTTTCAAAGTGTTTCTAGTATATCTAATGAACCACATAGACCTTATGTTAAGATAAAATATGAATCATCAGATGAAGAATAATTAGTTACATAAATGGTTTTTAATTTTATTTTTTTAATATATAATTTTAACTATTAGAAAATATTTTTAGCTATTTTAAAAAAAAGTTTTTATATTGAAGATTTAATTTTAGCTGTATTTTCTAGAAAACTGAAATAGTGAAACTAATTTTATTCAATAAATGATTTTTTTGAAGGGAGCTCATAATTATCTTAAGCCTGATGAAGAAGTTGACTAGAAAGATATCTAAATAATTTTGTTAATTATTTTGTTTAGAAAAAGTTATTTTCACTATAAAAAATAAGCTTTTTTGTTAAATTTTTTTTAGGAAATCTTAATAAGTCGTATTTATTGTTTATTTCAATAATAGATCCTTCTTCCATAACGGCTATCCTATCCGATAAAAATTGAATAGCTAGTAAATCATGACTAACAAGAAGAAAAGTTATATTAAATTTTTGTTTTATTTTTTGAAATAATGATAATATTTTCTTTTGATTAATGGGATCTAAAGAAGATGTAGGTTCATCACAAATAATTAAATCTGTTTCAGATAATAAAGCTCTTGCAATAGCTATTCTTTGTTTTTGACCTCCACTAATTTGATAGGGAAAAAGAGGTAATATTTCTGGAGATAGACCAACGAAATTTAAAACTTCTTCTATTTTATTTTTGAAAGTTTTTTTATTTTTTTTTAGTAAATCTAGAGGTTCTTTAAGAGAGAAGTAAATGTTCATTCTTGGATTTAAAGAACTTTCTGGATCTTGAAAAATTGTTTGAATTGAATAATTTTGTTTTTGTTTAGGAAGATAATAAAAAAGATTTCCTGAAGAAGGGGATATTAATCCTTGAATAATTGAACAAAGAGTGGTTTTTCCTGAACCACTGGGGCCTATTATTCCTAAACATTCTCCTTTATAGATTTCTAAAGAAATTTCATTTAATATATAGTGTTTTTTTGAATTTCTTATAAAAAATTTACTAATTTTTTCTACGGAAATTAGAGTAGTTTTCATTTTTAAAGTTTATTTAAAATGATAATTGTTATTTGAGAATAGAATTTTTGATATTTCTTTTTTAGGATTTTTTATAATTTCGTTTATATAGCCATGTTCTATAATTTTTCCTCCACTAATAATAAGTATTTTGTCACATAACTTTGGAATTAAAGAAAAATCATGAGAAATTAAGATTAGATTAAATTTATAGCTTGTTTTCAGTTCTTGTATTAAAGAAATTATATGTTGTCTAGAAATAGGATCTAAAGAAGATGTGGGTTCGTCTGCTATAATAAGACTAGGATTGCAGGAAATAGCTATGGCTATTAATATTTTTTGTTTTTCTCCACCGCTAAGTTCAAAAGGATACTTTTTTAAATATTTAATAGGATTAGGGATTTTTACTTTTTCCAATAAATCCAAGGTTAACTCATATATTTCTTTCTTTTTTTTTGGAAAATGATATAAGACTGATTCTGAAATTTGTTTTCCAATAGGCATTTTAGGATTTAAAGAAGATGAAGGATTTTGAAAAATCATGCTAAGTTCTAATCCTAAAAACCTTTTTATTTTATTAGTCTTTGATAGGATAGTGTTTTTAAAAATAATGTTTCCTTCAATGTTAAATTCTTTAGGAAGCAAGTTCATAATTGATTTTGCTAGTAAAGTTTTTCCAGATCCAGAAGGTCCTACAATTGCTAAAGAAGAAGAAAAAGGAAGAGTAAAAGAAAGATTTTCTATAAGAGTTTTTTTAGATAATTTATTTACACTAACGGTTAAGTTTTTAACAGTGAGTAATGATTGAATTTGACAGTCTCCTTATGAATATAGCTTTGATTAAAACATAAATAAGATATTTCATCTAGAAAAAATAATTGGATTCAATATTTGGTTTTATTAGTTAGATAAAAATTAACATTTTTTTATTTTTTTTGAAATTTTTTCTCCTATGTAATTAAAAGTAAAAATAAGAATTCCTGTTGTAAGAATAGGAAATAAAAAAACCCAAGGATAGTATAACATAGAAGGTAATCCTTCTTTAACTAAGGTTCCTAAAGTAGCTTTTGGAGGTTGTATTCCTAACCCTAGAAAACTTAGAAAAGCTTCATTATATATTATAGATGGAATAGATAATATTACTGCAGATAAAATAGGTTCTATAGAGTTTGGTAATAAATGTTTGAAAACAATATAACAAGGGTTTCCACCTAAGGTTTTTGCAAATAAAACATAATTTTTGTTTTTAAGAACAAGAAATTCACTTCTAACCATTCTAGCTATGGGAATCCATCCTGTTAAAGAAAGAGCTATAATTAATGAAAGTATCCCACTATTTTGAAAGATAATCATTAGTATAATGACCATTAAAATATATGGTATAGAATAGATTATATCTGAGATTTTCATAAGAAAAATATCTATTTTAGGGGGTGAAAAAGCTGTTATTGTTCCCCAAATAATTCCTATTAAAAAGTTTATAAAAGAAGATGATAGAGCTATAAATAAAGATAACTGCAATCCTAAGATAGTTCTAAAAAATAGATCTCTACCAAGATAATCAGTTCCAAACCAATGGTGCTTAGAAGGAGCTTTAAAAGCTTGTTCTATAAATGTTTGAGAGTGATCTTTTATTGATAAAGAAATTAAAATAAAGATGAGAAGAATAAAAAGAATAAATTTATAAATATAGGAAAAATGTATGTTTTTAAAAATTTTTTTCATTGAGTGATTTTCTTTTTAATTCAGGATCGAAAAGGAATATAATTATATCTATTAAAAACGTTATTATTATAAGAATGACACTATAAAATAAAGTAAGACCCATAATTATGGGATAATCTCTTTGCCATATGCTTAAAATAAATTGTCTGCCTAATCCTGGAATACCAAAAATTGTTTCTATAATAAATGTTCCTGTAAGAATATTTGGAATAGTTAGAGATAAATATGTAAGAATGGGGTTTGTAGCTTGTGGTAATGAATGTTTAAATATAATTTTTTTTTGACTTAAACCTTTTATTTTTGCCAATGAAATAAAATCTTGGCTTTGAGTATTGATTAGGGTAATATTTATTAATTTTGCAATATAAGCGGTTGGCAAACTTGATAAAGCTATAGTTGGAAGTATTGTATGAGACAAAGAACCCCAAGAAGCTATAGGAAAGCAATTAAATTTTACAGAAAAAATGTACTGTAGAATTATACCTAGAATAAATCCATGAAAAGTTAAACTTAGATTGGACCACATAGAGAAACAAAAAGAAAACCAACTTTTATTAAAAATGCTAGATATTATTCCAAATAATATTCCTAAACAAATAGATATAGTTATTGCTTGAATTCCTAGTCGTGCAGAAATAGGAAAACTTTTAAAAATAATTGAACGAACAGTTTGTTCTTTATAAGCTAAAGAGTAACCAAAATTAAAATTAAAGGCGGATTTTAAATACAATAAAAATTGAGAAAAATTAGATTGGTCTAGATGATATTTAGATTTAAGAGATGATAAAGTTTCTTCAGAGATGAATTGTTCTTCTATAAATGGATTTCCGGGAATTTTCTTCATAAAAATAAATGTTAAGGAAAAAATGCAGAAAAGTGAAAAAAGACTAAAAATTAATTTATGATATATATATTTTTTCATTAATAAGTATGTATAAAATATTTAGTTTTTAAGCATTTTATCAAATTTATTTTAAAAAAAGTATCAAATAATGTTGGAGAAAATTTATGTCAAAGTAACTTTTAATTACATACCTTATAGAAGTTGTTATTATCTAATAAAGAAAAAAAATTTTTATTACAAGCATTGGTAGTGAAAAGTTTTTAATTTATAGTAACGTAATTTAAGTTAACAGCACCTGAAGAATAAAATATCACTCCTTTTACATTTTCTGGTAAAGCGTAGTCAAATGAATAATGATACAAAGGTAATACAGGTAATTCTTTAAGTAAAATTTTTTCTGCTTTTTGTATCAGTTGATGCCTTTTTTCATCATTCATTTCTTTTTCAGCTTCATTGATTAAACTAGAAAATTCGTTATTTTTCCATTGAGAGTATTTTTGTTGAGAATTATCTGATAAAATTTGTAGGAAAGACAAAGGATCTACAAAATCAGCAATCCAATCTGCTGTAGAAATTTGGTAGTCCCCCTGGTTTCTTTTTTCTAAGAAAAACCGATATTCAAATCCTTGTAAATTAATGAAAAGATTTAAATGTTTTTTCCATTGATATTGAATTTCTTGTGCAATAGCAGCACATCGAGAATTAGAAGAAGGATAAATTAAAGTAATTTGAGGAATTTTTTCTACTGTTAAATTAAGTTCTTCTAAAGCTTCTTCAAAAAGCTTTTTTGCTAGAACAAGATTCACTTGTGTATTTAAAAAGTTTTCTGGTAAAGAAGATAAAGATTTCGGAAGAACAGATATTGTTTTAGATTGATTACCTTTTAAAATATATTTAACAATAGATTCTCTATTTAAAGATAATGATAAAGCTTGACGTAATTTAGTATTGTTTAATGGAGGAATATTGGTATTAATTAATAGCCAAAAAGTTCCTGCAACATCGTATGATTTTAATAGGTTTTCAGAAGAAAGTTTATCTCTAGCTTCAGAAAGAACATTAGAAGACCAAGGTTGTCCTAACCAATCTAGGCATTTTTTTTTAAAAAGTAAGACTTCAGTTGCATTATCTGATATGATACTCATATCGATAAATTTTAAGTTTATTTCGGAAGATTCCCAATAACAAGAGTTTTTTTCTAATTTAATATTAAATTTTGGTTGCCAATATATTAATTTAAAAGCTCCATTAGAAACTAAAGGGAATATTGTTTTGTTTTCCTCTGTTGATTTTCTTAAAGATTCATGTACAGGAAAAAATATGGGTAAAGATAATAGTTCCTTAAAGTAAGGGTAAGGTTTTTCTAATTCAATAGTAAAGATTTGATCTGAAAGAATTTTTACTCCAAAATTGTCTTCTCCCATTTTTTGTAATCTAATATTTTTTCCATTTTTTATAATATCCATGAAATGAGCATAAAAAGAAGGAAAATCAGGCTTAAGGACTTGTAACCAAGAAGCCTTAAAATCATTTGCTGTAATAGTTTCTCCATTTGACCAGAATGCTTTTTTTAAATAAATTGTATATATTTTTTTATCTTCTGAAAGAGTAATTTTTTCAGCTAGTCCATTTTCTATTTTGTCTATTTTATTACGACGAGTAAGACCTTCAAATAAGTGAGAAATTAATGAAATGTCTTTGATTAGTCTAACGCATCTAGGATCCCAGGATAAGGGATCATCGCATAAATTAATTCTCAGAGTGGATTTATTTTTATCAGAAAAAGAAGATTTTTGAGAAGAACATGATGTTAAAAAACATGCAACAATTAAAGTTATATAAATTACATTTTTTCCCAAGATGCGAAAGAACATGGCTCTACTTTTTTTTCTTTGTTATACAAGTTAAAAAGAACACTACCTAAACCTGCTATCATAGCTGCATTGTCCGTACATAATTGAGAACTAGGAAAAAAAACAGGACATTCAAAAGTAGTTTTTAATAAGTTTTGAAAATACCTATTATTTGCCACCCCGCCACCAACTAATATGGATTTATAAGATGATGCTTGTAATATACTAGATATTTTTTTAACAAGAGAAAAAAAAGCCGCTTTTTGAAAAGAAGCGGATAAATTTTTCTTTTTTTCTTCAGATAACTTAGGAAAAGGAGGTTGCATAGAAGAATTTTTTCCTTTAATGGTATATAACACAGCCGTTTTTAACCCACTAAAAGATAGATCATAAGGAGAATTTTTTATAATACTGTCTTTGAAATGATACTCATTTGAATTACCCATTTTGGCTAATTCTTCTATGTATTTACCTCCTGGATAAGGGAAACCCAGTAATCTTGCGACTTTGTCAAAAACTTCTCCAATAGCATCATCTCTAGTTTTTCCTATTAACTTAATATTAGAAAAGGAGTTTATAGAGAATATTGATGTATGAGCTCCTGATACAACTACTCCTAAAGAAGGAAATTGAATAGAGTGAGGATTAGTCATAAAAGATGCATATAAATGAGCATTAACATGATTAACTCCAATAAGAGGCAAAGATAATCCAGAACAGAGACCTTTTGCAAAATTAACTCCTACGGAAAGAGATCCAATAAGTCCCGGACAAGAGGCGACACTAATAGCTGTTAAGTCTTTTAAAGTTATGTTAGCTTCTTTTAGAGTTTCTTTTAATAATTTAGGAAAAGTTTCAAGATGACTTCTTGAAGCTAATTCTGGCACAACTCCCCCATAGAGACTGTGAATTTCTTGAGAAGCAATTTTATTAGAAAGAATATGGATACCATTTTTTACGATAGCGCAACTAGTTTCATCGCAAGAGCTTTCTAATCCTAAGATTAACATAAGTAGTTAAAAGATTTATTTTTAAATTCTTATTATGTGCAAATAAAATAATATTTTATAGAATTAGGATAGATTTTTTTATAGAAAAAGAAAATGAAAAAAAGTAAAGAATTAGAGAAATCTTTAGAGAAGTTACTAAAGGCAGGATTGGCTAGAACGCAAAATGAAATAATCCTTCTTTTAAAGAAAGAGGGTTTTATTGTTAATCAATCAAAGGTTTCTAGATTATTAAAAAAATTTGGAACTATTAAAGTTAATAATGAGAATGGAGAATCTGTTTATTGTTTACCAAAAGATCCTCCGGCCCCTAAAAAAAATATTTTAATAAAGAACTTGGTTTTTAACATTTCCTATAATGAATGTTTATTATTTATATCAACAACTCCTGGAGCAGCTTCTATTATAGCTAGGATTTTGGATCATAATCTTTGTAATAAAATTCTTGGAACTTTGGCGGGAGATGATGCTGTTATAGTTATTCCTAATAGTGTTAAAGATTTAGAAATTTTAAAAAATGAAATTCAAAAAATATTGAATTTGAATAATTTTTCATAAAAAAAATGTTTTTTTGAATAAAAAGTCACTTTTTTGATATTTTTTTTATCAAATTTTGTGTTAAAATAAGATAAAGTTTGTTTTTTATAGTAACTATTTATGTATCTTACACTGCTTTTGATGTTAAAAGGTTCTTTATTGACTTTGGCAATTAGTTTATCTTCTATTTCAATAGGGTTGCTTATTGGTTTTTTTATAGGAATTTTCAATAGCAAATATTTGAATATTAAATTTTTATCTTTTGTATGTCGATGTTATGTTTCTTTAATTAGAGGAACTCCATTATTTATACAAATTTTAATTATTTATTTTGGTTTACCTTCTATTATAGGATATGATTTATCTCCTTTTTCTGCTGGAGTTATTGCTTTAGGATTAAATTCTTCTGCATATTTGTCTGAAACTATACGTGGAGGAATTAATTCTATATCAAAAGGACAATGGGAAGCTGCTTTATTATTAGGATACTCCAAAAAAAGAAGTTTTAGTTCTGTTATTTTACCTCAAGCTATATTTACAGTTTTTCCTTCAATAGCTAATGAATTTATTTGTTTGATAAAAGAAAGTAGTATTTTAATGGTTCTTGGAGTTCCAGAACTCACTAAGGTTAGTAAAGATATTGTTACTCGTGAACTTGTACCAATGCAAATTTATACTTTAAGTGCTGTGTTTTATTTATCTATGACATCGTTTTTTTCTTTTATTTTTTCTAAATTTGAAAAAAGGCTATCTTATGATTATTAATGGACATAATATCACTGTGCATTTAGATAATACAGTAATATTAAAAGATATTTCTTTTTCTCTAAAACCAGGGCATTTGACAGTTTTTTTGGGAAAAAGTGGTTCGGGAAAAACAACTTTGTTACGTTGTTTGGCTGGACTACAAAGATTTTCTTCTGGCCGTCTTATTAAAGAAAAAGAGAAAAGAATAGGTTTTGTATCTCAAAATTTGGATCTTTTTCCTCATATGTCAGTATTAAAAAATTGTATGCATCCCCAATTGTGTATATTAAAAAGAAAAAAAGTAGAAGCAGAAAGAATCTCTAAAAAATTTTTAGAAAAATTAGAATTAATTGATTATCAACATAAAATGCCTTGTCAGTTATCTGGTGGGCAAAAGCAAAGATTAGCTATAGCTAGAATATTGTCTATGGATGTAGACGCTATTCTATTTGATGAGCCTACTTCAGCTCTTGATCCTTATTCAACAGAAAATTTTCGTTTACTTTTAGAATCTTTAAAAGAAAAAGGATTGACATTAGTTGTTTCTACTCATGATATGAATTTTGTAAAATCTTCTTTAGATAGAGTATATTTAATTTATGATGGCGTTATCCTGGATTTTTATGAAAAAGTTTCTGGAAAAGAAATGAATTTCAATAGTCCTTTATATGAATATATTTGGAGTAATCTTGATAGTAAAAACAATTAAAAATACAAAGAAGAATAAAATTGTTTAATTATTCTTCTTTGTATGCATTTATTTAGTCATTTAAAAAGGCAGCCAACTTATACTTACGTGATTTTGTACAACATATAAAGAAGAAGCTTCGTTGCATTTAAAATTAGTATTTTGTAAAGAAATAGAACAATATTTTTGTTTAGGAGAAATGATAATTCTTGTATTTACTTGAGGCGATAAAGGAGGTAGTTCCACAATATCGTAAAAGACTCCTAAAATACTTACTCGATCTTTAATAGTTAAAGTCATAGCTTTGCTTGAAGAGGGAATAAAAATTTTGTTTCTTTGTCCCCATTGAGAAAAGTCTTCTTCTATATTTAACTGTATTGAGGGATAACATTGATTAGTGTTTGCTGGAATTAGAGCGACAAGAGAAAAAGAAAGAGTATATTCTCCAGGTTTTTTTAATAAAAGTTCATGTGGATTTTCTTGAGAAAATTCAAAACTTTGACTTTCTGGATGAGTTTGTTCAAAACTAAGATTGCTCCAATTATAATATCCACCAGAATATGAGGAACTTAAAGACCAAGACCATCCACTATAACCAGATTTTATTAAAGGGAGAGGTAATGGAGAGCTAACATGATAATTAGGATTAGTAGAATAAAGTAAGTTATTTTTTGTAGATATAGTAGAATTTATTGTCTGATTGGAATTTCCTAGGATTTGATTTAGGTATTCTAAATTTACAGCATCTGATGGATTAGAAGGACTTTTTAATCCTGTGAGTTTGTTATTTTGCATATTGATTGTTCCGTAGATAAATCCTCCAGTTGTGGGTAAAAAGTTTAATTGAATATTACATAAGGATTTTGTATTGGAATCTACTTGTTGTGTTAAAGCTAAAAGTTGGCCAGATATGGGATCAACACAAGCTTTAACAAAAGCTACATTGGCTGCATAGTCTAAATTCTTATTTTCAGGAGTTAGTAAGCCTCGAATATAATGAGAATGCATATCTAAGTCATTTTGTGTATTTATTTGCGTATCTATATTTTGTGCAGGTTGTTCATTGTTGAAAATTGTTTTATGAGAAAGGATTTCAAATTGATTAATAGTTTCTTTTATATTATCTACTTCTGTTGTGTATGTTGAAATTGTAGATTCCATATTATCTATTTTTGTAAGTATTTTATTTACTTGATTCATTACGAAACCAACATTGGCAGCAACAAAAGGTCCTTCTTGTTCTGGAGTAGTTAGATCTAAAATAGAATTTTTATTTAAGTTTAAGTTTCCTAATAACTGACCTCCAGAAATTTGGAGAAAATTTTTTTTGACAGACTCTGTCACATCACAGATTTTTGAAGAATTATTTTCTATTTTATTTTCAAGAAGAGTTATTTTTTGATTTAGATTTGAAATTTGATAAGATAAATCTGAAGAAGTAGCAATATTTGTTTTTTTTTGTATTTCTTCATTATTATTTTCTTTTTCTAAGTAAAAATTATTATTTTTCATATTAACCTTTAATTTTTTATTTAATTTGTTTTTATCAAATTAAGTTAATATGTATAAGTTAATTTTGTTATTTATTTTCTTCCCAAGGAAATGGCTTTGTTGTTGGAGGAGGAGTTTGACCTCCTAAAGTAGATAAGAACTTGTCTAAAACATTACCAAATAAATTTCCTAAGTGTCCTCCGGAAGCTGCTGCTGATAGAATTCCTAAACGAGAATAAGCTGAAGACCAATCTATTGAAGGATTATCTATAGGTCCATATATTTTAACTAAAAAGAATCCATTTTTTGGAAGATTATTAATCTTTAGTATTTTTTCTAAAGTAAATGGTTCTATTCCTAAGGTAAGATTAACATAATTATTAAGTAAATTGGTTTTTCCCCAAAAAGCTAAATGAATTACCTTATTAATAAGTAAATCAAATCTTTTGTAAGAGAGAATCCCATTTTTTAAATTAAAATAAATTGGAGTAATCCATGCTTCCATTAGAGAAGCTTGATTTTGCATTTTAAGGAAATCTAATAATTGTTTAAGCTTATCATTTTTAATAATTTGTATTTTTCCTATATCTAAATGAGCAGAGTTAATTGTGACATCTTTGAAATCATAAGGGTGTATAGGAATAAAGACATTAGACTTTTCTATAGTTAGAGATATTGGTAAAGATTTATTTTCTTGAATAGTAAAAAAATTAAAATCTTTAGAAATTATATCTATGAAAGTTTTATTTAAGAGTAAGTGTAGTTTGACTGTATCAGATAAGGAAATGAATTTATTATGTATTTCTAAAGGAATTTCAGCCTTTATATTTGGTGAATTAAAGTTATAAAAAAGTGTTCCATTATGATTTTGTAAATTCCATGTAAATAGTTGAGTCATTATTTTTCCAGATAGCTGTTCTAAAGATTCTTTTAAGGACAAAGGAATAGGCAAAATGCCAAAAGAAAAAAAGGAGGGAAAACTCTTTATAATAGCATTTCCTTTATAAATAGGCGAATCGTGTGGAGGTTTATTTATTATTCCTTCTAATTCTATAAAAGAATTTTTGTCTCTAATTCCTTTAAGTCTATATTCTAGAAAATTTTCTTCTAAGTTGACTTTTAATTCCCCATTAGTGTCATTAATCAAAATCTTTTCTTTTGTAGAATTTGATTTAAATGTAATAGATTTGCAAAAAAAAGAACCTTTTATTTGTTTTTTGTAAGGGTTATAAAAAGGATATAATTCTGCAGTAATTAGAATGTTTTCATCTAATAAACAATCTGGTTTTATTGAAGTTTTATTTATAATGTTTTCATAATTTTTTGGAGTAATTATTAATTCTATATAACTTTTAGATGAAGGAATTGTTTCTAAAGATTGGTTGAAATTCCATTGATTACTAATATTAAGATTTTGATTGCTAATTTTACTTTCTAAAGAGAGAAAGTTATTAGATTTTTCATCGATATTTCCAGAAAAACTAATAAAAAAATTTTTATCAATTATAGAAGGTATTGGAAAAGAAATTAATCCTGTAGATTCTAAGGTTTCTAAAGAAAAATTCTTAATATTTCCGTTAAAAGAACTTTGAAAGTCATGATAGTTAATTTTTCCTCTAGAGAAAAAGTTATTTATAGAAATTTTTTCTAATGAAAGTAAGAATGAAGAAGAATTTTTATTAGAATCAATTACATCAATATTTAATAAGGAAGAACCCAATAAATTATTATGTTTGCCGTTAAAACAAAGATCAAAATAACCATTATCTATATTTAATAATGGAAGGGAATGAATTTTAAATAGAACTCCATCAAATTTTCCTTGTAATGAAAAAAAGATATCATTTGTAGTTATTTTTTTATTATAAGGACATATTTTTGTTTTTATATTAATAAAAAAATTATCAGAAAAAATTTTTCCTAAAAAGTTAGAAAAATAGATATTATTTTCTTCTAAATCCCCGCAGATATTAAATTTAATTTTTGGAATATTGTGAATATAAGAAAAGAAATCTTTAGGTGGGATATAGAAACCAGATAAAGTGGTTTTATAATTGCATAGTTTATGGGAAATAGTAATTTTTGCTGATAAGTTTTTTGATTTTAAATCAATATTTCCACAAGAAAGTTTTTTTAAAAAATTTAATTTTCCTGTTATATTTATAATATCAAGAGATGAAGTGATTTCTTTTATATATACAGGAAGAAATTCGTTGATAAGGCTTTCTGATATGGAAAATTCATTTATTAAGATGTTTTTTTCTTTTTCTAAGGAAAATAAATTGGTTATTGAAATATTAAAACTAGAATTTAAGTTTTTATAGTTAATTGTCCCTTTTACAAAAGAAGAATAAGATAAAGATTTTGATTTTGTATTTTTAATTTTTATATTTTTAATATAAAATGTTTTGTTATTTTCTGTAGATAATTCTAATAATTTAATTTCATTAATAATTGTAAATGTAGAATTTTTTATATTTTTAAAATTAAAAATTCCTTCTTTTATGTATGAGTAAATTTCTAAATTTTCGTTATTAATTTTAATATAATTATTAAATTTTTTATTTAAAAAATTAATAAAAAATTTATTTTTTAAAATTAAATAAGAAGTTTTTTCATTTAAAATCAAAGAATTATCTTCTATATGTCCCTGTATAAAGCCTTCAATATTTTTACTTTGTATATTTCCTTCTAATATATTTTGTTGAGTAGAAAAAGTAAGGTCAATATATTCGTGAGTATCGTTAGAATTTATTTTTTTTTCTGAATTAAAGAAGAGGTATAATGGAAAATTTAAAATGTTAATGGATACATTAATTAATGGTTGCATAGTGATATTAATGAAAAAATGTCCTTGATTATTAGGATTTAAAATTTTTCCTGATGATGATATTTTATTTTCAGATTTAGAAAAAAACACTTCTTGAAAAGAATTTTCTTTTAAATCATTTATATTTTGTAATGTTATAGTTCCATTAATTAAATTAATTGTTTCTATTTTTGAAAAAAAATTAATAATATTTTTTTTATTTTTATTTAATTTTTTTTCTTTTTCTATTTCTTTTATTTTAAAATAGAAATTTTCTATATTTATATTTTTTATGTAAAAGTGAGTTAATAAAGAAAATATTGATTGATTTATAGAAACATTTTTGCCTAAAAAAGTGTAATATTGGTTTTGGATTTCAATATTTGTAACCTTTTGTTTACCAAACAAAGAAATAGATACTGTATTAAAATGAACTTTAGAGTTTAATTTTTTTTCTAAGTAAAAACATATAATTTTTTTTCCAAAAGAATTTAAAGAAAATTTTTTTTGTGAAGTAATTAATAATGAAAATAAAATTATAAAAATACTTATTAGATATATATTTTTTTTTCTATTCATAATTTTTGATAATATCTAAGATCAACTTATTGTTTTTTGACCTTTCATTATTAATATTCATTTCTTCAAAACTTTTTATAATTTCTTCAGTTATTTTATTTTTATGAAATTTGTGTTTTTGGGATCTTTTAGTAAAGTTGTTAAGTAGATCACATAAAGTTGTTTTACAAATATCAAAAGCAGGAAGGAATCCTTTTTGTTTATTTTTTACTTCTATTAATAATTTGTTAGAAATTAACTTTGAGACAATTTTTTGAGTATAGTGAAAAGGCATTTTTATATATGCCGCTATATTTTCTATAGTTGGAGGATTCATTTTATTTAAGAAATGATATGAACAATAACACATTGTTAAAGTGAGCAATATAACTTCATTGTGAAAACCTAGATCTTCTTTTTTATTTGGAGAAATAAAATCATTGTAATTTTGCATGGCATAAGATAATGCTCCTCCTATTAGGAAAAGCAGCCAATTGAAGTATAACCATATTAGAAATATTGGTAACAAAGCTAAAGTTCCATAAGTGAAATTATAATCAATAAGTTTGATTTGAATAGAAAAGTACCAAAATTGTAAGAGAATATAAAATAAACCAGTTATGAAACCAGATTTAAATGCTGCTGAGGGTAAGACTTGTTCAGAAGGTAAAAATAAGTAGAAAAAGGATAGTAATAAGCAAATTAAAATGTAAGTTATAATGTAAGAAATGATTCCTAAAATTGCTGATGTTTTAATAGAAAAAATTTCAGGCCAAATAAAGGGTAGTGTTTTTGATAGATAAAGAATAGCTCCACTGCAAATAAAAAATATTATAGGACTTATAACTATAATAGTTATGTAAGACCAAAGCTTTTTTAAAAAAGCTGAGGAAGGATTAGTTATTTTCCAAATACGATTTAAAGAATATTCCATATTTATCAACATAATAATAAGAGACCAAAAGATAACTACAAGACTGCTTATTAGAATTAAACTAGAATTAGAATTGTATTCCTTACTATTAGATAATTCAAAAATATAATTGATTTGAGGTTCATACTTTCCAAAAGATGAAATGAGAAAATCTTTTAGATTAACATTATAAAAAAAGAATCTAGCTATTCTAAAGAGAAAAATGAGGCAAGGTATTATAGTGAAAGATGAATAAAAAGCTAGAAAACCAGCCCCTTGACTTACTTCATAATTACTTCCTAATTGTAAAGTAATTAAAATGATTTTTAGTATTTTTATGCTAAAAGATTTTATTCTTTTTGAAGAAGAATAAGATTGTATCCAAATATCATGAAAAAGAAATTTTTTTAAATGAAATCGCATAAATCATAAAAAACATTTTTCCTTAGTGTAGAAAAAAACATTTTTTTAGATAGTAATTTTTTAATAAATTAAAGTTTATTAGCTTTAAGCATTAGAAAAAGAGGAATTTCTTTTCTTATATTATTTTCTGCTTTTTTTCTACTTCCAGTACTAGTTTTTATGGAAATAAGTTCTTCCATTATAAGTGAAGAAAAACCAACTTGAGTTAATGTGTTTATCCAATAAGACATAGGAAAATGAAAAGAGGTTGTAACTTCATTTATGCCTTTTTTCCCTGGATGCATATTAATTGGTATAGACTTTGGAGTAAGATATGCATTGATTCTTCGATAACAAATATTTTGAGAGTTATCAAAGTCCCATTGTGTTTGTCTAGGAATACGAAAACAAGGGTGGTTTAAAACTATAATCAAAGTGCCATTTTTTTTTAATAGTAAAGAAGCATTAGATATAGCTTGAACTGGATTTTTCATATTTTGTAATGATAAAATAGCTAAAGCACAATCAAATTCATTTTGGTATTGGTTTAAAGGTAAGCAAAGATCATAAATTAAAAATTTATGTAGAGCATTATCTTTTGAATATTTTTTTGCTTGATATATTAATGTTTTAGATATGTCTATTCCTAAATAATTAATTTTTCTTGGAATATATCGAGACATTATTCCTTGTCCACAACCTAAATCGACAATAGAATTAATAGAATCAAATTTTAATATTTTTTTTATTGCAGGAATAATAACAGACGTATGGTAGAAATGACCTTTTTTATCAACTAATTTATTGTACCAAGAAGCAACATTTTCCCATGAAGTAGAGTTATTTTTTTCTATTTTTTTTTTATAAGATTTACTTTTAATAAGGGGTTTCATGTATTATCTTTTTTTGTCAATTTTTCTAATTCTTCATGTAAAGATAAAGTAATACTTTTTAGCTCTTTTTTAGTATTTGCTAATTCTATATTACTGACATTTAAACTTTCTAGCGATAGTGTTAATTTTTCTAAAAGTGAAGTTAGTTGTATTGTTTGTTTTTTTAAACAATCTATTTGTGTTGTTATTTCAACTAATAATTTTTCATTTTGATAAATAGAATTTTTTATTTTTTCATTGCTTTGTTGTAGCTCTTCTTTTTCTTTTTTAAGTAATCTAATTGAGGAAAGAATTTCAGAACGTAAAGCTTTCATTTCTTCTCTACTTTCTGAAGATCCCCAAGATAGAAGTTCTACTAGCAAGGATTTTGATTGGTTAACTAATTCTTTAATTTCTTGAGAATCTTGAACGTTAATACTTAATTTGTTTATTTGTTCTTTTAGTAGATCTATATTTTTTTTAAATTCTAAGTTGTCTTCAGAAAATAAAGTTCTTAATGAATTGAAATTTTGAGCTATTAAGTTTAGAGAATTTATTTGAGATTCTAGTGAGTAGATTTTTTTTTGAAGCTCTGTATTGGTAGTTTCTAACTCTTGGTTTGTTTTATTTAAATGAGCAATGGATTTTTTTAATGTAGAGACTACTTGAAAAGACGAAGAAGTAAAAACTTGATAAAAAACAACAATAGCGCAAATAACGCCAATGCCTCCTAAAACAGCTAAAACTGGTTGAGAATAAACAATTGCTAAAATCATAGCAATTAAAGTAAGTACTAACAGAGTAATAGTAGGAATTAATCTTAAAATAGAAAAACATTTTTCTTTACATGATGTTGCTTGTTTCCAAGTATCTATAGTTGTAGGTAATAAGACTTTTTCTTGAGATATTGAATATTGCACATTTTGATTAGAGCTTGATATTCCCATTTGATATTGGTATAAATTTATTTTTAATAAATAAAAAGCTAAATTATAACCGATTTTATTTTATTGTAAAATTCCATTTTTTAAAAAAATTATTTATTTTTATAAATTTTTTTTCAATGCATGTTTTTTCTACTTTTTGTATATAGAAAAAAATATTTGAGGCTTATCTAATGAAAAGTATTTACAAAGTTATAATTTTTTCGTTTTTTCTTTTTTTTCAAATAAAAAGCTCTATTTTTTTGTTAGCAGATGATGAACTTGTTTTGGAAAAATTTGAAGAAAAAGGAGGGTTGGGTTTTATTTTTTCTTTACCTTCAAATTTATCTACAGAAATGTCTTTTTCTCAAAAATTTTCTGAAAGTAATTCAAAATTACGTTTATCTATGATGCATAATTTATCTGCATCTTATGAGGCAAAAAAACTAATTTTAGAAGATAAAGTTAATCTTATAATTCTTATTGGATCTTGTTATTCTAAGTTACCAGAACTTAATTATGGAGATCTTATTTATGTGAGCGGATATCTCCTTCCAAAAAAGAGTTGTTTTAAACAAGGTTTACAGTTGAAAAACTTAAATCAGATCTTTTATTTACAGGAAAAAAGAGAAGATCTATCTGATAGAATAGAAAATTTTTTAGAAAAAGAATCTAAAAATTTAGCTAATTTGTTTAATAAATATCAATTTCAAACTTTTTCTAATAATAAATTAGTTTCGGGTTTAATTTTTTCTGGAGAAACTTTTTGTATTAGTGAAGCTTGTTTCAATGAGCTTAAAATTCAATATCCTTTGTTGCTAGCAGGAGATATAGAAGGGGTCGCTGTTTCTAAAATATGTGAAAAATATAATATTCCTTTAATTAGTATTAAAATGGTTTTTCCTGAATTGAATACAGAAGAAAATTCGTCAAAAACTTGGATATCTTTACATAAGGAAAGTGTTGAAGTCTTTTTTAAAGAATTTATAAAAGATCTTTCCGATTTTTTTTCTAAAAATTCGTAGATAAGATAGAAATAGAGTTTTTCTTATTATTTTATAAATAATCTTTGATTAAAAATACCTATTGTTATAATGTTTTCGCATTGCCTCGTATGTTTTTTGGGGATTTAGCTTAGTTGGTAGAGCGTCTGATTTGCATTCAGAAGGTCAGGAGTTCGACTCTCCTAATCTCCATAAAGCGGTTATAGCTCAGTTGGTTAGAGCGCGACACTGATAATGTCGAGGTCCCAAGTTCAAGTCTTGGTAACCGCAAGATTTTTTGGTTTTTTTATGTCTTTGTTCATTAGAAATTTGTCTTTTTCTTACGGAAATCATTTAATTTTTAAGGATGTAAATTTTGCAACTTATTTAGGAAAAGTTTGTGTTTTAATTGGGTCTTCTGGTGTTGGAAAGACGACTTTTTTTAAATTAATTTCTGGTTTATTGTCTCCAAATTTTGGCGATATCCTTCTTAAGAATGAGAATAATGAAGATGTTGCGTTAAAAGATAATTTTGTTTATATGCAGCAAAACGATCTTTTATTACCTTGGAGAACTGTTTTTCAAAATCTTTTATTGAGTTTTGAACTCAACAGAATTCATTTAGACAAATTAAGCTATCTAAGAAAAATAGACGATATACTTGAAAAAATGTGTTTATTAGACTACAAGTTTGCTTTTCCTCATGAATTATCAGGAGGTATGCGTCAAAGAATCTCTTTAGCAAGAGCTATATTGCAAGATAAACTGCTTTTTTTATTAGATGAACCTTTTTCTTCTTTAGATGTTGCTATTAAAGAGAGTCTTTATGATGAAATTAAAAAATTTGTTTCAATAAATAGAAAAATTTTGATACTTGTAACTCACGATTTTCGAGATATTTTTTCTTTAGCTGATTATGTTTTTGTTATAATTAATAATTCTGTGATGAAAATTGATATAGAAAAGCCTATATGTTTTTTATCTAATGAACAAAAATTCTGCTTAGAAGAGAAAATTAAGAATTATTTGAAGATGACTAAAATAGATAATATGTGAGTTAGAATTGAATCATATTTCTTTGAGTCAAAAAGATATTTTTCATAAAAATATTATAAGTTCTTCAAGAAAACAGGGTTTTTTAATGTTTATAGCAACATTAGTAGCTCTTTTTGCTTTAACTGCTATTACAAGTGCCTTAATTTGTATTATTTGTTTTAGTGGTGTGAATGTTATTCATCAAATTATATTTCCGGTAATACTTCCTTCATCCTTAGCTTTAGTTTTTGTGTTTTTACCTTTAATTTTTTATGTATTAAGGTCCTATAAAAAAACCAAATCTCAAATAAGAGACATAGCTCAAATAAGTTTTGATGCGTTGAAGTCTTTTTATAAACAGACACTGACAAAACCAGATAAGAATGCAATAGCCGCGTTTTTAGAAGCAAATATTATTAATATTTCAGCTAATAGGTTTTATTGCCAAGAGTTTTTACAGGTGTTAAAAGATTTATTTCCTAATAAAAAAAATAGAACTCAAGAAGATATAAATTTGATAATGGGAATTGATAGAGCAATAGAAAACTTGAAATTATCTGATAAACAAAAGAAGAAAAGAGATGAACAAGAATTGAAGAAAAGCAAACAGTAATTTTTCTCTTTTTAACTTTTATTAAACATAATTTATTATTTCCCATAATAGTTTTTTAATTTTCTTTTGATAAAAAATCTTATTTTTTTTTATCACTCTTAAAAAAGGCTAATTTTATGAAAAGACTGTTAAAATCACCTAAAAAGTTGATTATTGCTACTTCTATTATTTTTCTCTCAGTATTATTGATTTTAAATATTGTGAAAAAAAATACTTTGCCAAAAGTTACAAAGAATGTTGTATTTCAAGAAAGTCCAACTTTAGGAAGAGTAGATTCTCCAATACATATGGTTATATTTGAAGAACCCTCTTGTAAATTTTGTAAAGAATTTAATGATTATATTTTTCCTGAAATTAAGAAAAAATATATAGATACAGGGATAGCTTCTTATTCTTTAATAATAACATCTTTTTTTCCTGGATCTGATTTGGCAGCAGAGGCGTTACTTTGCATTTATAATTCAAATTCTGGAAAACCTAATCCTGTTATGTTTTTTGAGTATTTAGACTTATTATTCTCAGTACAAGGAGAAGAAGGAACACGTTGGATTACTACGGAACTTTTATTGTCATTATTAGACAAAATGAAAAATAAAGGAAATTTAACAAAAGATAAGTTAAAAAAATGCCTTGAAAATAGGATTTATACTGATCAAGTTAAGAAAAATAATTCTTATGGTGAAGATTTAATGAATGGAGAGTTAGCTACGCCAACTATGTTTATTAATGGTATTATGTTAGATGATATTTCATTTGAGTCAATTTCAAGAGTAGTTTCAAAATTATTAGAAAAAGAAGGAGAAAAAAATGCGTAAATATGGTCTATACTTTAGCTGGGTACTTACTTGTATTGGAGTTTTAGGATCTTTATTTTATAGCATTGTTTTTCAGGAAGAACCATGTACTTTATGTTGGTATCAAAGAATTTGTTTGTTTCCTTTATCTATTATATTAGGAATAGCTGCTTATAAAGGTTTTTATAAAATTAAAATTTATGTGTTACCTCAAATTATTTTTGGTTTATTAATTGCTATTTATCAGATAATTTTACAAGAAATTCCTGGCTTAAGTATTGCTATGTGTGGAGGAAAAATTTCATGTTCGGATAAAACATTTTTATTTGGAAAAATAACATTACCTATGGGTTCTGCTTGTTTATTTTTTCTTTTAGCTATTCTTTTGTATAGTACTGATTATTACCTTTCTAAGGATTAATATTTAAAGATTACAAACTTAATTTTTTATATTTGGCTTTTTATGAAAAAAGTACAGGTAATAATAATATCTATAATTAAACATATTATTCCTAATCTTAAGAAAGTCGGAATTTCTTTAAAAACTATAGAAACATAATCAATTTCTCAGTATAAACCCAAATTGCATTCTTTCTAAACCAAGCTGCATTTCTAGTATTTCTAATATTTGTCCTAACATAAGAAAGATAACTTAAGATTTTGGTCAAATTGCGATCTGCGCGTGGAAAACTCTATGTATGAAAACTTAAACAAACTGCAGCAAAACAATCATTAGTTAAGCCATAATGATGAAAAAATATAGAGAATAGAGAAAGCATAAATTTTTTTATTTAAGTATCCAATATTTCTGAATTATGTTTTCTCTCTCCAGAGATTCTATTTTTTATAAAGGTAGCACAGGTAATAATAATATCTAAAAGTAAGCATATTATTCCTAACCCTAAGAAAGTTAGAATTCCTCTACATGTTAAGGAAATTGCACAAATTCTTTCGGCCTCACATTTGGATTTAAGTCCTTCACATCCAAATCTTATTTCTAAAGCTCCTATTATTTGTCCTAAAATAGGAAGACAGCTTAAAACTTTAACTAAATTGCTTTCTTGACGTGAAAAAGGTTTTTCATGATAAATAGAACAATTTTTAGTAATACATTCATTAGTTAAGCCATAATCATGAAAAAAATAAGTACAAAACAAAGACATATATTATTCCTTTTTAAGAAAATAATTTTATCATTTATTTAAAAAAACGTAAATATTTATTTATAAGATTAATAATTTAAATTTTATTTATTTGATTTTTTATAAGAATAATATAAGTAATATTTATTAGTAAGCAAAGTATAATAGGGAAATAGCAGCAGTTTTTTCAGAATTGGATTTAGATTTAAGTTTCTCACATCTATATTTTATTTCTAATGTTTTAAATATTTGTCCTAAAATAGGTAAAACAAGATAAATTTTTAGTAAAATTATTTTTTTATATAAAAGCTTACCTGGTTCATGTGAATTTAAGCAAGATTTGTTAAGACATGTGTTTATTAAACTATGTTCATGAAAAAAATGATTAAGAAAAAAGATATAAAAGATTTTTATTATTATTCTTTAATAAAAACAATAAAATTTTTATTAATTTTAATTTAAATGTTAAATTTCATTTCTAAGAATTTTTTCTCTGATTTCTTTCATTAAATTTGTCATATATTGAATATTATGAATAGAAAGCAAAGATAAATAAGAAAACTCATGAGATTTAAAAAGATGGTGCAGATAAGCTAATGAATATTGTTTACATGTACTACAAGAACATCTTTTGTCTATTGGAGAAGGGTTTTCTTTATAAGAGTTTTGTTTAATTTTTATTTGTTTTTTTTGGGTATAAAAGATGCTACCATGTCTAGCCGCTTTTGTTGGATATGAGCTGTCGAAAGAATCGATTCCACAAGATACTAATTTTTCTATAGATTCTGGATCTCCTATTCCTAGTAAATGAGTTGGAAAGGAATTTGGAATATATTTTTTAGTAAAAGAGACTATTTCAAAAAGCTCTTGTTTTGTTTTACCAACACTGCCTCCTATGGCAAAACCATCAAAAGGTAGGTTAGATAAAAATGAACAGCTATTTTTTCTAAGCTCATGATTTATCCCTCCATGTACTACAGCAAATATAGCTTGATCATTTGGATTTTTTAAGTGTTCTTTTAAAGATCTTTCTTCCCAGCGATGAGTTCTTTCACAGCTTTTTTTAAGTTCATTTAAAGAAAAATGGTAAGGGGGTAATTCATCAAAAGGAATAATAATATCAGCTCCTAAGTTTTTTTGAGCTTGAATAGATGATTCTGGAGATAAAAATAATTCACTGCCATCTCTATAAGATTTAAAAAGAACGCCTTCTTCATTAAGTTTGAGTACGCATGTTTTATTTTTCTTTTTTCCACAACTTTTTAATTCTTCATAAACAGATCCATAAGCTAAACTAAATACTTGAAAACCACCTGAATCAGTTATAATAGGAGAGGATCTATTCATAAATTTATGGAGTCCTCCTAAATTTTTTATAGTATTCGTTCCTGGATGTACCATAAGGTGATATGTATTGCAAAACATTAAGTCAATATTACTTTGATTTTCTAAGGGAATAGCTTTTAATGATGCATTAGTTGCTACAGGAACAAAAGTAGGTGTATCTATGATTCCATGTTTAGTATGTATTTTACCTACTCTAGCTTTTGATTTTGTAGATTGATGTAAAATTTCAAATTTAAAATAGTTATTCATTTTTCTATATTTGACATAAAAACTTAATATTATTAGTGATTAATTTAGTAGTTATCAAGTGAAAAATCTAGGTTTAAAATATAATAATATTAAAATTATGTAAATTTAGAGTATATTTCATTCTATTAATAATTAGGATAGTTTTTCTAATGCCGGATCCATCTTTTATTGAATCTTACACGGGGAAAATGCTTATTGAAAAAGGAATTCAATATAAAAGAATTAAAGATATTCGAGAGCTGTTAACAGATAATGATATAGATAAAATTAAATCCAATTCAACAATAATAAAAAGTTTTGTTATTTCTTGTATTATTACTATATTTATGTTAATTGGCTTTTTTTTTATGTTTTGTAATTCCTTGCGTAGTTCCTGTGGGATTAGAAGCTATATTAATAAGTTCTATTTCTATAGTTTCTTTATTTTTAATTTTATCTTTAGGTGCGGGAATAATTTTTTTTAATTTGCATAAAAGGAATAATATTTTTTTAGATAAACCTAAGTCTCCTTTTATAAATAGAATTTTGTATCAAACGTCAATAGAAAGTCATTTTGTTAATAAAGATTTATATAAGCAATATTCTTGTTTTTTGGATGTTTCTACTTTAAGTGAAGATGGTTCTGGATTATGTTTAAGTTATTTTGCGCCTCAAATTCATGTTGAAGATAAGGAGTTCTTAGTAATAAGTATTCTTTGTATTTTTGCTCTTCCTTTTGTAACTTTGTTTTCGATTTTGTATAATAGTTTAAGATTTATATGTGCTCCTATTTATGTTTTAGGTTGTTTTTTGAAACAACAGATTATAATTGGTAAAAAAACATCTGATAATAAATTTAGACTTGTTGATTGTTTTTTAGAAGCATATTCTTCCCTAAGAAGAATTGTGAAAGCGCCTTTTTATGCAATAGCTATGTTTTTTTCTTTAGTTTATTCTTTTGTTTCTGTAAAAAACAGTAGGATTATTACTGGATTAGTTGAGCAAAAATGGAATGAGGATGTGGCTTTATCTTCTAGTTTTCATATTTGTTTTCCTCATAAACATTGGAGATGGGAAGGAGGGGGTAAGCCTGGATATTTAGGAAAAAATGGATATTATATAGCTGGTTGTATGCAGCCGAGGTATGTTTTTTTCTTTAAAAATTGGAAATTTATTTCAGGTAAAAAACTTTTTAATGTCACTATTCATGGTGTACCTTTGGAAGAGAGTTTTATTTTATCTAAGAGATATTGACTTTTAATATTTATTAGTTAAATCTTGTTCTATTAATTTATCGTTAGTATAAACATTAATATAAAGTATAATAAAGTATAATGAAATTATTTTTTTTGGAATTTTTTCATTTGTATGGTTTTCAAAGTAATTGTTTAACAAATACTTGTTTGCATCTGCATAATGAATTTTCTAAGAGAGAAAAGTCTTTTAGTTATGATCGCTCTTGTGTATCTAGAATATTAGTATTGAGTTTTGCTATTTTTCCTATTTTGGGACAAATAGTAGGTATTTTGTCAATAATAGTTGGATCTAAAGCTGCTAAATCTAGATTTTATGCTGAGAAAATTAATGGAATTTCTCTATTGATTAGAGGAGTGTTAACTTTTTTGGGCTTAGGAATAGTGTGTTTGCTTATAGATATTATAATTACTATTTCTTTTTATTTAAAAAAATATTTTATTAATTCTTATCTTATAAGATAGAAAACATGTGTTATTTACAACATTTTAATTTAACGAAATAAAATTATTAGGTTATTTATGTAGTAAATAATAAAGATTAAATAAAAGGAATTTATGTCTTATCCTATAATTTTTTTCAAATAGAAATTAAATGTAAAATTTAAAAAAAATTAATAAGGTTTTTTTTCTGTTAAAAAATTATGGAATTTTATTTAGTTTTAATAAATATATTTAGAATTATGTTATAATTTTAATTTTTTAGGATTTACATACGATGCTATCGTGCATAACTATCTTACATCCTTATGGCTTTTTGAATAGCTGCTTAACAGAATCTTGCAAACAACTTCATTCTAAATGGAATTATAACCGATCATCTTGTTTTAAAATACTTTTGCTTAGCATAGCTATTTTACCTATTTTTGGACAGATATTAGGTGTTCATATAATAGCAGTTTCTATTGAAAGTTATCAAGAGAGTAAAAATTTCTATGAAAAACTAGAATCTATATCGTATTTATTTAGAGGAGTAATAACTCTTTTAGGGTTAGGCATAATTTGCTTGCTCATAGATATAATTGTTTCTTGTGCTATTTTAATTAGAGATTGTTTTCTTGAGAATACAGACGAGTTCGAAAATTTTTAGTTTAAAAATATGCTAAATCTTTTTGTTTTGTTAACTTTTATGATAGATTTATAATTATTTTTATTGGTAATTGTTCTTGCTGTTTCTACACTTATAGTTTATACTTTGTTTCTTGCTTAAATTGTTTTTTTAAGGCATTTTCATATTTTTATCCTTAAAATTCTTTATAAGGCAATTTATAATATAATTCTTTTAGGTCACAAACTTATGGATAACGAGAGATTACCTCATTCTAATTATGATGCATCAGCGATTACTGTATTAGAAGGTCTTCAAGCAGTTAGGGAAAGGCCTGGAATGTACATAGGAGATACAGGAATTAATGGTCTTCATCATTTAGTATATGAAGTTGTTGATAATAGCATTGATGAAGCAATGGCTGGTTTCTGTTCGAAAATAACTGTAAGTATTAATACAGATGGTTCAATGACAATTGAAGATGATGGAAGAGGTATTCCTATAGAAAAACATTTAAAAGAGTCTTTGAAAGCAGGTAGAGATGTATCAGCTTTGGAGGTAGTCTTAACTGTATTACATGCTGGGGGAAAATTTGATAAAGAATCCTATAAAGTTTCTGGGGGATTACATGGAGTAGGAGTATCTTGTGTTAATGCTTTGTCTTCTAAATTTATTGCTACTGTTTTTAAAGGAGGAAAGGAGTATCGAATAGAATTTTCTAGAGGAAAGCTCATAACTCCATTAGAAATTGTAGGAAATACAGATAAAAGAGGAACACTTATTACTTTTTATCCAGATAAAGATATTTTTTCTACAACACATTTTGATCAGTCTATTTTATCTAAAAGGTTGAGGGAATTGGCTTTTTTGAATAAAGGAATTGATATAACTTTTTTTGATCAGCGTGCTGATTCTTTTCAAAAAGTTAGATTTTTTTATGAAGGAGGATTAAAATCTTTTATTGAATATCTTAATGAAAATAAAGAAACTTTATTTCCTAATCCAGTATATTTTATTAATAGTAAGGAATCTGAAGATGGCATTATAGAATTTGAAGTAGCTTTACAATGGAATACTGGATACTCAGAGCTAATTTATTCTTATGTAAATAATATACCTACTCGTCAAGGGGGAACACATTTAACAGGTTTTTCAACTGCTTTAACTAGAGTTTTGAATACTTATATAAAAAAACATAATTTGGTTAAAAATGATAAAATTTCTCTAACGGGAGAAGATATGAGGGAAGGGTTAACAGCTGTTATTTCGACAAAAGTGCCTAATCCTCAGTTTGAAGGTCAGACTAAGCAACGTTTAGGTAATAATGAAGTTAGTTCTATAGCTCAGCAAATAACAGGAGAAGCTTTAACAGAATTTTTAGAAGAAAATCCTCAAATAGCAAGAGCCATTGTTGATAAGGTTGTAGTTGCAGCACAAGCTAGAGAAGCAGCAAAAAAGGCTAGGGAATTAACTTTAAGAAAAAGTGCTTTAGATAGTGCACGTTTACCAGGTAAGTTAATTGATTGTTTAGAAAAAGATCCCAGGAAGTGTGAAATCTATATTGTAGAAGGAGATTCTGCTGGAGGATCTGGAAAAATGGGCAGAGATAGAACTTTTCAAGCTATTTTACCTATTAGAGGAAAAATATTAAATGTTGAAAAAGCTCGATTACAAAAAGTTTTTCAAAATCAAGAAATAGGTTCTATAATTGCTGCTTTAGGAGCTGGAATAGGAAATACTTTTAATATTGAAAAGTTACGTTATCATCGTATTATCATTATGACAGATGCTGATGTGGATGGATCTCATATAAGAACGTTGCTTCTTACTTTTTTTTATAGACACATGCCTCAACTTTTAGAAAATCAATATGTATATATTGCTCAGCCTCCTCTTTATAAAGTTAGTAAAAAGAAAGAATTTAAATATATTCTTTCAGAAAAGGAAATGGATGATTATTTATTAAGTTTAGGTAGTCAAGATGTTGTTGTTTATGATAATCGGACAAATCAAAAACTATCTTTAGGTAATTTGCAAGATTTGTTACATCTAATTTTAGAGATAGAATTATTTATTGTTGCTTTAGAAAAAAAAGCTATTTTATTCGATGAGTTTTTAAAGTCAGCTGTTAATAATGTTTTTCCTGTTTTTTATGTTCCCAAAACAGAGGGTCTAGAAGGTAAGTTTGTTTTTAGAGATGAAATAAATTGTTCTGATGATGAAGAGATCAATTCTTATATAGAATTGTACCAGAATGATCTTTTCGAAAATTTGTTGAAAAAACTTAATTTTTATAATTTATGTTTAAGTGATTATTTATATTCAGATAAGATTCTTTTTGTAATAAAGTTTGATGATAACCAGGAAGAGGCTACTTTTTCTTTAAGGCAACTTATAAATTCATTAAGAAAATATGGAAGAAAAGGTATTGAATTACAAAGATACAAGGGATTAGGAGAAATGAATGCGGATCAATTGTGGGAAACAACAATGGATCCAGAAAAAAGAACTCTTATTCGTGTCACTTTAGATGATGCTATAGAAGCTGATCATACTTTTACTATGTTAATGGGAGAAGATGTTCCTCCAAGAAGGGCTTTTATAGAAAGTCATGCTTTATCTATTAAAATGAATAATTTAGATATTTGAGGATAGTTACAATGTTTGAAGATAAAGAAATAATTTTATTTCGTAGTCTCGAAGAAGAGATGAAAGAAAGCTATTTGCGTTATTCTATGTCTGTAATTATTTCTCGAGCTCTCCCTGATGTAAGAGATGGACTTAAACCCTCACAAAGAAGAATATTATATGCTATGAAGCAATTGAGTTTAAATCCAGGAGCTAAACATAGAAAATGTGCTAAGATTTGTGGAGATACATCAGGTGATTATCATCCTCATGGAGAAAGTGTAATTTATCCTACATTAGTTAGAATGGCTCAATCTTGGGCTATGCGTTATCCATTGATTGATGGACAAGGAAATTTTGGATCAATTGATGGAGATCCTGCTGCTGCTATGCGTTATACAGAAGCTAGATTAACTAATGAATCCGTGCAACTTATGGAGGATTTGGATAAAGATACTGTTGACCTTGTTCCTAATTATGATGAAACCAGGTTAGAGCCTGTTGTTTTTCCTTCTAAATTTCCTAATTTATTATCTAATGGTTCTTCTGGAATTGCTGTAGGAATGGCTACAAATATTCCTCCTCATAATTTAAGAGAGTTAATTGCTGCAACTTTACTTGTTTTGGATAATAAAGATGTTACTGTATCCGAAATCATGGAAGTTATGCCTGGACCAGATTTTCCTACAGGGGGGGTTATTTGTGGTATAGATGGAATTATTTCTGCTTATAACACAGGAAGAGGTAAAATTAGAGTAAGGGCTCATTTAGAGATAGAAGAAGTTAAAGAGAAAAATAAATCTCAAGTTGTTATTACGGAATTACCTTATAATGTAAATAAATCTAGATTAATAGAACAAATAGCAGATCTTGTTAATGATAAGGTTTTAGTGGGAATTTCGGATGTTCGTGATGAATCAGATAAAAGGGGCATCAGGGTTGTTCTTGAGTTAAAGCGAGGAGAACAACCAGAAGTTATTATTAACCAATTGTATCGTTTTACTGATGTTCAGACTACTTTTGGAGCTATTATGTTGGCTCTTGATAAAAGTCTTCCTAGAATAATGAATATTAAGATGATAATTTCTTCTTGGATTCAGCATAGAGTGGAAGTAATTCGTCGTCGTACTAGATTTGAGTTAAATAAAGCAGAAAATAGATCCCATATATTGCAGGGTTATTTAAAAGCTATTTCTATTCTTGACAAAGTAGTAAAGACTATAAGAGAAAGTAAAAATAAAGAAGAAGCTAAGTTGTCTTTAATAAATCTATTTGTTTTTACGGAAAAACAGGCTGTGGCTATTTTAGAGTTAAGGTTATATCAATTGACAGGATTGGAACAAGATAAAATTTCTAAAGAAAATGAAGATCTTCTTGTTAAAATTCAGTATTATAAAAGTGTTTTATCTAGTGAACTCTTAGTAAAAGATATTATAAAAAATGAATTAAATGAAATTTCAAAAACCCACGGACAACCAAGACGTACAAAAATAGAAGTTAATGGTACTGCAGTTTTGCAATTAGAAGATATGATTGCTGATGAGCCAGTCATAATAACAATTTCTGGTGATGATTATGTAAAGAGAATGCCTATTAAATTATTTAAAGAGCAAAGACGTGGAGGACATGGAGTTACAGGATTTGATTTAAAAAAAGAAACAGATTTCTTAAAAACAGTTTATTCAGCTTCAACGAAAGATTATTTATTAATTTTTACAAATTTTGGGCAATGTTTTTGGTTAAAAGTTTGGCAACTTCCAGAAGGAGAAAGAAGAAGTAAGGGTAAGCCGTTAATTAACTTTTTAGAAGGTATTCGTTTGGGAGAAAGAGTAGCTGCCATTTTAAAAGTTAAAGAATTTAATGAAGAAAATTTTGTTTTTCTAGCTACAAAGAATGGAATTGTAAAAAAAATACACTTGTCAGCATTTAGCCACCCTAGGAAAAAAGGAATTAAGGCTTTAGAAATAGATGAAGGAGATGAACTTATTGCTGCAAGAACAGTAATGAATGACCCAGATAGTCAAATTATGCTATTCACCTATTTGGGTATGGCAGTAAGATTTTCTCATGATAAAGTTAGAGCTATGGGAAGAACTGCTAGAGGAGTAAAAGGAGTTTCTTTAAAAAATGAGCAAGATAAAGTAGTAGCCTGTGAGATTGTTTCAGAAAAAGAGAAGCAATCTGTTTTAATCGTTTGTGAGAATGGATTTGGTAAAAGATCTTTAATTGAAAATTTTAGAATAACTAATCGAGGTGGAGTTGGTGTAAAATCTATTGTTACAAATAAGAGAAATGGTAATGTTTTAGGAGCTCTTTCTGTAACTGATGAAGATAGTATTCTTATGATGTCTATTCAAGGTCAAGCAATTAGAATTAGTATGAAAGATGTAAGAATAATGGGTAGATCTACTCAGGGAGTTCGTTTAGTGCATCTTAAAGAAAAAGATTTATTGGTAGCTTTAGAAAAGTTAGTTACAACAATCATTGTTGAAGAAGAATCTTTTTCTAATGAAAAAGTAAATATAGATAATAATAATGAAGAAAAATAGTCTTTTAAATTCTTCCTTGTTTATTTCTATTGAAGGAGGAGAGGGTTCAGGAAAAACATTACTAGCCAATAAAATGGAAAGTTTTTTTTTAGAAAGAGGAAAAAAGGTAATTAAAACAAGAGAGCCAGGAGGAACTAGTTTAGGAGAATATTTAAGACCTTTGCTCTTAGATCCTGAAAAATTTTTAGAGAATGATGATAGACTTTCTTTAGTTTCAGAATTATTTTTATTTCTTGCTTTAAGAGCTCAACATTTAAAAGAAGTTATAATTCCTTATTTACAAAAAGGATATTATGTTATTTGTGAAAGATATCATGATTCCACTATTGTTTATCAAGGTTATGCTTTAGGGTTGGGTATAGATTATGTTTATAAAGCTTGTTGTTTATGCGTTCCTTATATAGAACCTTTTAAAACTTTTTTATTAGATATAGATCCTAAAATTGGATTACAGAGAAAGAAAAAACAAAAAGAATTGGATAAATTTGAAAAAAAAGAGTTTTTATTTCATCAAAAAATTAGAGAAGGATTTTTATTAATTGCTAAGTTATTTTCACATAGAATATGCGTAGAAGATGCTTCTTTACCGTTAAATGAAGTATGGTCATCTATAGAAACTAAACTAAATAAGTATGATATTTGATTTTGAAAAAATTTCTTCAAAAACATTAGATAATTTTTTAAAAACACGGAAAATTCCACATGCTTTGTTGTTTATCGGAAGAGATATTTTATATTTAAAAAAACAAGCATATCTTTTTGCTTCAAAAGTTTTAATAAATGATAATACAAAAAAAACAGACTTAGATCTTTATTCCAACATATTTGAATTTTACCCAAAAGGTAAGTTAGAAATTCATTCAATAGATACTATACGTCAAATCATTTTAGAAACTTGGAAGCCTAATTTTAATTCATTACCTAAAATTTTTATTATTTATTCTGCAGAAAGGATGTTACCTTCAGCTTCTTCTGCTTTGTTAAAGATTTTTGAAGAACCTCAAGATAATATATTTATCATATTGGTCTCCTCTAAGGTAGAAAAAATATCTTCTTCTATTTTATCTAGATCTGTCTTTGTTACGTTCAAGCAGGTATTGACAATTACTCATGAAATTCGAATAGATCTTTTTAATTTAATTAGAAAATTTTCATTCTCATATTTGGAAATAAGTAAGTTTTATCAACAAATAGAATCTATATGTAAAAAAGATAGTAAAGAAAATGAAATTGATTTAGTAAAGCAAGAAATTAAAAATATTTTAGAAATAGTTTATCTTTTTTTTAGAGATAAATTTATTTTAGATAATAATTTAAATAAAAAACTACTTAGTTTCCCTGAACAAATAGAAATTACTAAATCCATTTGCTCAATTCCTATAGAAAAAATACATCTTATTGTTCAACAAGCGGGAGAAGCTTTGGAAAAATCTACTAGTAAGCAATTTGTTTTAGAATGGTTATTTTTGCAAATAGAAAAACTTTCTTTATTTTATTGCTCGATAGATAATTAACTTAAATCTTTTTGTGAAAAAATACTCTATAAAAATAGAGTATTTCTTAATTAATAGTATTAATAATTAATTCTTTTATTTTCATAAACAAAGATTCAGGAATTTCGTGTCCTCCTTCAAAAGAATCTAACTGTCCTTTTAATCCACTATTGAGAAGTAAAATTTCTAATTCTTTAGCCAAAGACCAAGGTAAGACGTTATCATTTTTTCCATGTGTTTGCAAAAAAGTTTTTCCTACTTTATTAGGAGCGGATAAACTCCAAGATTCTTTATTGATAAGAGTTCCAGCCATAATAACTAAACTAGAATAATCTAAGGAGTTAGTTAAAAAGATTTCTGTAGATAAAACAGCTCCTTGACTAAATCCTCCTAGAATTATTTTAGATGGATCTGTATTTAGTTCTTCAAGCATTTGATTTACTAAAAAGATACTTTTTGAAATATCTAAAGGAAAGGCTGATATTGTTTTTTTAGGATCATTAGATAGAATAGCTGATTGTAAGGTTGAAATCTTTAAAGGAAACCAAGCTTTTCCATGTTGATTACTAAAAGAAGGAATATCTGCATTATAAATGCCTTCTGGAAAAATCCAATTAGGAACAATGTCTTTTTGCAAAATTTGAGAAGGAAAAAATGAAAAAGATGAGGCATTTCCTCCATAACCATGAAATAACACTATTGTTGGAGATAGAGGATCTCCTTTAAATTCTAATACGTTTATAGAAGCTAACTTTTTTTGATAACAGTTATATTTAAACATAGGACTCCTATTGATTGCTTACAAAATTTTAGAAAAGAGAAAAATATTTGTTTTCATTTTTGAAATGTTTTTAAAAAAGATTTGTTCTTGTAGTTTATAGTAGTGATATTACTATAATGAAATTATTTATTTAAATTATTATCTATGGGAATGCCTATTAATCTCTCTTAAATTTAAAATTATCAGACGTTAGATGTTAATTAAAAAAATAAAGTACTATAAATTAAAAATAAATATTAACTTATTACTATCTAACAAAGATAAAATATAAATTATCTATTTACTAATTTAAAATTTGTAATTATAATATTAATTTTTAATTTTTTAAAAAATTTTTAAATATAATTTATTTCACCAATAATATATCTAAGATAATGTCCATTCCTATTGTACAAAAAACACTATTCCTGCTCTCAGAAGAAACGTTTACATCTTTAGACGAAAAAATTTGTCAAATTATCTATGAAGGCAATAGTGAGAATTTTGAATCTTATTTGAAAAATGGTTTAGATCCTAATTATTTTTTAAAGGAAGATATTAAGTTAGAAGATACAGTATTTTTAAAAAATTCTCCTCTTATTTTTTTAATAATTCAATGTTGTATAATAGCTTCCTATCCTTGGGATCATTGGGCTATTTTAAGAATATTATTAGAAAAAAATGTTGACTTAGAAAGACAAATTGAGCATGGGGGGGGGGGTATGTAAATGTTTTAGAGTATGCTTGTGAAAATGAAGAACTCATAATGGAAGATATTCTTCTTATGTTGTTGAAATCAGCTTCTTTTCAAAGTGTTTATCTTGCCTTAAGTAAAATAAAAGATGTTTACAAACAAGAAAAATTAAAACAAAAGTTATTTTCAGATTTTGTATTTGTTAAAGAATCTGATGATTTACATTTAAATTCCTTACCTATATTAGAAGAATCAGAAGTAAGTTCATTTTTTTTTAACTCTCTTGAAATAACAGAAAATTTTGATGAAAAGCAAATATGTCAATATGTTATTGAAGGAAAAGAAGAAGAATTACGTGATTTATTAGATAAAGGTCTTAGTCCAGATTACGTTTTTACTCAAGATATTATTATCAATGATTTTTTATGTTCAAAAGGAACTTCTCTTTTATTATTAACTTTAAAAATTTGTATTAAGAATGATGCTTCTTATTTTCTGTACGGTGTTATTGCTTTGTTATTAGAAAAAGGTGTGGATTTAGAGAAAGAATGCTTGGAAATTAATCCTCTCGATTACCTTTGTGAGAATGAACCCTTTTTTTTAAAAGAAATTGTTTTGTGTTTATTGACCTCTGTAAGTAAACAGAAAGCCTTTGCTGCTTTAGCTAAAGTATCGAATATCAATCGTAGAAAGAAATTAGAAGAGATTCTTAATTCTAATACATCTTTTTTTCAGTTTGATTCCAATTTAGAAATAGAACAAGAAATTGTAAAACAAAATTTGTCTAATACTGAAGAACAATTTGAAGTTTCTGGAACAGTTAGTAATGAACATATATCTTCATTGGCAGACATTAGTACAAGTCAACTTCCACAAGTTATTGAAAAGGTTTTATTAAAAGATTTTTTTTATTTAGAAGAAATATTAAAAAATCAATGTCTTTTAAAAGAATTTAATAATAAGATCCAAGAAAAGGATGATAAAGAAACATTTTTTAGTTTCTTAATTTCTGAAGTTAAAGATGAATATATAAGGCATGAAATATGTCTTTTATTTTTAAAATATGGGTATACTCCTAAAACAATAGTCCGTCAAAATATTAATTTAATTAGTTTTTTATTCAGTTTAAGACGTTCCTCATCTTTTATTAAAAATAGTGGTATTTTAATGGAAACATTATGTGCTATTTTTTTCTTATTCAAAGAAGGAGATAATTTATCTTCCTTGTTAGAAAGAATTAATAATAGAGATCAAGAACAATTAACAGACTTTTTTATAAAAAAAGGAACAAATAAATTTTCAAAAAGTTTGATTAATTTCATAAATTTAATGAAACTAAATAGTAGTAAAGGTCCTGGTTATGTATTTTATTATCCTTTATTAAAAGGATTCTTAGATGTTTCATTAACTCTAAATAAAAATGTAATTACAGAAGAATCTTTAAATATTCAGTACTTTTTTCCTATTTTAGATCATATAAAAGATAAACTATGTAATATTTTGCAACAAACTCATCATGAACAAAGAAGAAGAAAAAAATATCTTATAGATCTTCTTGAATCTCTTTTAAAAATAACTGTTAATAAAAATAATTTTTGTAAAGATATACAAAATTTTTATAATGATTGGTTTAAGAAGGAAATAATATCTTTTAACAATTCTGATGTAGAAAAAGAAGTTTTAAAATTAATATATAAATATTGGGGAAGTTTTCTTGATAATAGCAATAAATATCGTAGAACTATATCTTCTTTGAATTTGTTTATTAATGAACCATTAACTGTAACAAATGTATTTGAAAATCAAATACATAAAACTAATAAAATTCAAATAGTAATTCAAAAAGTCTTTATAAAAGACTTTTCTTTACTAGAAAAAATATTAACAGATCCTAGTGTTCTGACAGAATATAATGATGAAGTTCGATTAATAAATAATCAAGAAACCCTTTTTAGTGTTTTAATTTCTGAAATTAATGATGTTTACATTAGGCATGAAATATGTCTTTTATTTTTAAAATACGGATATACTCCTAAAACAATAGTAAGTAATAATACTGATTTAATAAGTTTTTTATGTAACTTGAGAAGAAAAGCCCCTTCTAGTTCACAGAGTATTCTACAAGGCATTTTATTAAAAACTCTTTGTTCTGTTTTTTTCTTATTTGAAGAAGGCTCTTCAATAAGTTATGTTTTTGATAAACTTATTTATGGAAAAGATAAAAAGTTTTTACGTAAATGTTTTACATACGGAAAAGAAGATCTATTTTCTAAGCAATTCATTAATTTTATTATATTATTTAAAAAAGATAAAAATCATAATTGTACTTATTATCCTTTATTAAAAGGATTTTTAGATGTTTCATTAGCTTTAAATAAGAATGTCATTACAGAAACACCTTGGACCATCAAATATATATTTCCCATTTTAGATTATATAAAAAGTAGATTATGTAGCATTTTACAACAAATTCATAGAGAACAAATAGAAAAAAAAGTATGTTTTTTAGAAATTTTTGAAGATCTTTTAAAAGTCACTATACATAAAAATAGCTGTAATGAAGAAAAACCTATTTTATATAACTTTTGGTTTAAGCAACAATATTTCGACTTTAATAATCTTGAAATAAAAGATGAGTTTTTAAAACTAATACAGAAATATTGGAAAAATTTTCTTGATCAAGAAAATCAAATAACTCTTGATAAATCAATAACTAATTTACAAAAAAGAAAAAGAGAAGAAGAGGATATAGTTCTTACAAAGAGAAAAAAATCCTAAAAGGATTAAGATTAATACATTTTTAATTTCTTTAATCTACTTTTGGAATACAGTTTTTCATTTTTACCACTTTATCACATAAAATGGAATTTAAGATTATTTATTGTAAATCCTTTTTAATTGAATAAATCAAATTATTTTTCTAATAAAGAAAATTAAAAAATATTTTTAATTATTAAAAATTACTGTTATTTAATATTTTATGTAATAGAATGTTAAATTCTTTAATGTAATTAATTATTTATAAATTATGGTTAATTTAGTTAATACAATGGGTTCTTCTTTTTTATTGGAAGAAG
>CAUWIK010000006.1:0-73517 GCA_963558895.1 uncultured Chlamydiaceae bacterium
AAGATTCTTTAATTTGTAAATCTTTTTTGTTTTTTTAATGATTTTTGATAGCTTAATCAATTTTGACCAACTATGATTTAGTGTTTGAAACACCTAAAACATACCTAATAGAGGTAGATCTTTTTTTTCTTTTTCTAATGAGTTTAAAGCTTTCTTGTGAGCTTCTTTAATTAAATCTATAAGGCATTCAGGATCATCTTTATCAATACAATCTGGATGAATTTCAAGTTTTAGTAATTCATATTTTCCATTTAAGGTTATCGAAACTAAACCATTACCAGCTTGACCTGTAACCTCTTTTTTTTGTAATTGTTCTTCGAATTCTTGGAATTGTTTTTCCATTAATTTGGCTTCTTTTTTCTTTTTAGCATATCCACTTCCCATAATATTAATCCTTGATTAACGTACTGTTAAATTCTACTGCTGCGAAATTCATTAGTATATCAGATTGAAGTTTTTCTTCAGATGATAAAGGTATTTTTTGTTCTGTATTTTCTTGTAAAGATGTAGAAAAATCCTTTTTTACAGAGATGGTTAAAGTATTTGTAGAAGAGTTTTTTTCTTCTAACTTTAAATTAGTATTTAGATGATTTAAATCTGTAGAAGGAGTTTTTTGTGTAGAACAAGGTAAATCTTCTTTAGAAGAATATTTTTGTGTTGAATTTGAGATATTTGTTTCTTGCAAAGGTCGAATTATTGGAGTAGAGGTATTATGAAATGATGTGTTTTTTTCTGAAACTTCTATAGGATTGGATTTATTTTGTTCAATTTTTTTACTAGGTTGAATTGAATTTGTATGGTCTTTTAGAGAAGAATTAGAATCTTCAGATAGTTCATCAAGTATTTCTTTTTCTAGGGATTTTAATTTTTTTACAAAACTTTTAATAGAAGGAGAAGAATGAATTTTTATAAGCTGAATCAAAACTATTTCTAAGAAAGATTTTTCAAAAATTGTTTGTTTAAGTCTATAAGAAGATTCTCCCAAAAATTCTAGAATAGAAAGTAGTTCATCTTCGGAGTAATTAGTATTAGATGTGGAGTTATTAGATTTTGATTGATTAAGAAGTAAATTTTTAAAATAACTAATTAATTGTTCTAAGAAATAGTTAATTTGATATCCTTCTTGAAAAATTAAATTTGCTATTGAAAACATAGCTTCGAAATCTTTATTAATAATAGCCTGGTTTACTTCTTCAATAAGAGAATCTTGAGCTATGTTCAGTGAAGATGCTACAAAGGTCTCATTAATGAATTTTGGATTGAAAGCCAATAGTTGTTCTAATAAAGATTCAGCGTCTCTTAAACTACCTTCAGCTCTTTCTGCGATTTTTTTTATAGCTTTTTCTTCAAAATTGATATTTAAAGATCTAAGAACTAGGGAAAGTTTTTGTGAAATTTGTTCTAAAGTTAGTCTTTTAAGAGTTAAGACTTGACATCTACTTAAAATTGTTTCTGGTATTTTATGTAGTTCTGTTGTGGCAAAAAAGAATTTTACGTGTGCAGGAGGTTCTTCTAAAGTTTTTAGTAATGCATTGAAAGCTTCTTTTGTAAGCATATGCACTTCGTCAATAATGAATATTTTGAAATCCGATTTAATAGGAGAAAAGGCTACAGTATCGTTAATATATCGAATATCTTCTATACTTCGATGGGAAGCTCCATCTATTTCTAAGACATCAATAGCCTGAGCTCTAGTAATTTCTTGGCAAGATTCACAGTTATTACAAGGCTCTATGTCGTGTTCTCTATTTGCGCAATTTAAACATTTAGAAAAAATTCTGGCTAGAGTTGTTTTACCAGTTCCTCTTGTTCCAGAGAAGATATAAGCATGAGCAACTTGTTTTAAGGAGATAGCATTTTTTAAGATAGTAATGATCGTATCCTGTCCTAATACTTCATTAAATTTTTTTGGACGATACTTCCTAGCTATAACTTGATATGTATTTTCTTGAGACATTTAAAAGCCTTAACTATAAGACAAAAGGTAATAACATTATTATGCATAGAATTTAAAAATAATAAAAGTATCAAGTTATTTTTAGTTCTTCAGAAAAGAAGATGTATGAAATGAAGAACATTTAAAAATTTATAATTAATAAAATTTGCATCTCTTTTAAGGAATTTGATCTAAAGCTGCTTTTGTTATAGGACCTATGCATATATAGTCATTTTGACTATAAGAAATCTTATTATATTTAGAAAATGAATGAACGGTTGATGGACTTGTAAAAATAAATTTTGAATTTTTATGAGGAAAAATGTTTTTTTTGTAATAAGTTGTGTACAAAGGACAGTTAACGAAAGAAAAGTTTTCTTTTTGAAGATACTCTAAAATAATGCTTCTTGATTTAGTAGAGTGAGGGTAAAAAATTTTGTGCTTAGAAGGGTTTAAAGATTTTAATAAGTATATAATACCTTCAGATGTTGGAACAGGAGCTATTTTATAAGAAATGATATTGTATTTTTCAAGTATATTAGCTGTGCTCTTTCCTATGACTAAAAAAGTAAATTTTTTGTTGAGATTTTTTGTAGATAATTTAGAAATATATTTTGATCGTTTAATAAATAGATTTGAGGCATTTTTACTTGTTAAAATAACATGAGTTGTTAAATAGAGTCTTTTAAAAGACTTTTTTATGAAAGGACAGTTTTTTTTGTAAGGATGAATTGAAATTACAGGAGAATAAATAGCATTATATTTATGTGCTAAGTGTTTATTTAGTCCTAGAAAAAAAGTTTTCATTATTAGTATTAATTTTGGAAAAAATTTTTTTTATATAAAATGAGTTATATTTTGCTATAACAGCTAGAGATCCTTGAAATTGGGCATAAGGAGGAGGAAGATCTATAATTGTATATTTGTTTAAGAGATCTAGTCTTATTATAGCTGCTTTAGCTACAACAATTCCATTGACGACTTTCTTATGTATTAAATTAATTCTTTCTTCAATGCAACCACGAATATTTTTTGTTTTCCATTTTGGAAATAATTTTTGAATTGTTTCTCTTCTTCTAAGAGAAGAAGTGCCTATAATGATTTGTGAATCAGTACAAAGAAAAAAGTTTTTCTTTGGAAAAAGTAGACAATCTATTTCAGAAATACTTTTAGTAAGAGCCACTACTTCTAGTTGGGGAGAAAGAGGAAAAGGAACATCTTTAGCTGAATGAATAGCAATTTGGTATTTTTCTTCAAGTATATATTCATCTAGATTTTTTGTGAAAAAATTATTAGGTATTTTGAGAGAAGTTAGAGGAGTTTTTAGATCTTTATCTCCAGGAGAGAGAAATGTTGTTAATTTAAAGTTAATGTAAGGATAGTATTTACGAATATTAAGTAAAACTTCATTTACTTGAATGATGGAAAGATTGGAAGCTCTAGCACATACGGTTATTGTGATAGGTTTTTTATAAGTTAATTCGCAGAGCATCGCTGATGTTTTTTACTCCAATTAAGTGAAATTCACTAGTTATTTTTTTAGAAAAAATGTCTAATTGTGAATAAGGAATTATACCTCCAGAAAATCCCATTAGCATTGATTCTTTAACTCTTTGTTCTATATTAGTTATGCTTCTAATTTCTCCTCCTAAGCCAATCTCTCCCATCACAGTATAGTCTGGATTATTTTTTTTTCCAAAAAAAGAAGAAGCTATAGCTAATGCAATTCCTAAATCAAGAGCAGGCTCTAAAACTTTTAATCCTCCAATGATTGAGACAAAGATATCTTTGTTAAATAATTTAAGTTTTCCTTTTTTTTCTAAAACAGCAATAAGTAAAGCAAAGCGAGAAGGATCTATGCCTGTTGTTCTTCTCATAGGATTGCTGTAAGGACTATCAGTAACTAAGGCTTGTAATTCTATTAAGATAGTTCTAGATCCTTCGGATGTAGGTATAATAATAGAACCAGAAGCTTCTTTATTACGAGATTTTAAAAATATTTCTGATGGATTTTTTATTTCTTGTAAGCCTTGAGAAGTCATTTCAAATAAAGCAAGTTCGTTTGTTGATCCAAAACGATTTTTTATAGATCTAATTATGCGAAAATTGAGATGTTTATCTCCTTCAAAGTATAATACGGTGTCTACTAAATGTTCTAAAATTCTTGGACCTGCTATTTCTCCAGATTTTGTAACATGTCCTATGACAAAAGTAGTAACATTTAATTGTTTAGCTATTTGCATTAATTCTGCTGCACATTCTCTTACTTGAGATACAGATCCTGGAGCAGAAGAAATTAAGGGATTATGAATAATTTGAATAGAATCAATTATTAAAATTTTTGGTTGAGTAGAATTAATATGATCTTTTATGTGAGAAAAATTTGTTTCGGATAACAATAATAGATTACAAGGAGAAGAATGAATTCTTTTTGCTCTTAGTAATGTTTGAGAAACTGATTCTTCTCCACATACGTAAAGAACATTAGGATATTTTTGAGCAAGATGTAAAGATATTTGTAAAAGTAAAGTAGATTTTCCTATACCTGGATCTCCTCCAAGTAAGATAAAAGCTCCTTCAACTAATCCATCTCCTAGGATTTTATCAAAATCTTTTAATCCAGTAGAAATTTTATGAAGATTTTCTTGTTTAATATCTTCAATTTTAATTGGACTATTTTTAGTAAATACTGTTTGATGCATAGCTTGTTGAATTTTTTCTTCATGCAAAGTATTCCACTTTTTGCATTCAGAACATTGACCAGACCATTTACTTTGGTTAAATCCACACTCTATACAGCACCAAATTGTTTTTTCTTTAAAAGGGATCATAAATTTTCAATTTTTTTTAGAGCATTAATAGCTGCTTGATTTTCAGCTTCTTTTTTTGATTTACCGTAACCATTTCCAATAATATTATTTTTAAATTTGACTTGTATATGAAATATTTTTTCTTTGTTTTTTTCGTCTGTATTGACCAATTCATATGTTGGATGAGAACCATATTTTTTTTGATAATAATCTTGTAATTTATTTTTATTATGAATCGTGTTTAGAGAAGCAAGTGTATTTATATTAGGTAAGAGATTTAAAATGAATTGTTTTGCTATTTCTAACCCTTGATCGATAAAAATAGCGCCTACGAGTGCTTCGAACAAGTTACCTTGAGTAGATATTTTTCCTCTTTCATAATTCTTTTTTTCTCCTTTTCCTAATAATAAAAAATTTCCTATTTCCAATATGTTTATGTAGTTAGAACACATTTCGCAATTAACTAACAAAGATCTTAATTTAGAAAGAGAACCTTCTGATTTTTGAGGGAAAGAAAAGAATAGATATTCTGTAACTATCATATTTAATATGGAATCTCCAAGAAATTCTAAACGTTCATTGTGATTTACATGAATTTCTGGATTTTCGTGTTTGAATGATGAATGAATAAAGACTTCTAATAGTAAATCAGAATTTTTAAAAGTAATATTAATTTTTTTTTGTATTAGACTTAAATTGATTTCCATTGTTTTTATATAATCATTAATTGCTATAGTCATAATTTAATCTTTGTTTTATATTGTAGCATTTTTTGGAGAAAAACAATGCCTTTTATGTTAAGTCAAGAACATCATAATTTTTTCAGTAAAAACCATTTTATTGAATTTGATTTTTTAGTATCACCAAAACAATGCATAACTTTACATAATGAAATAATAAAAACTTTGAAAGAAAAAGCTAATCCGGAACAGCCTTTATTTTATGAAAATTTATATAAAACTTTTCCTAAAATTACAGAGCTAGTTGTAAGAAATCGGTTAGCTTATTTTGTTTCCGAACTTATTTATAGAAAGCCTCTTTGGTTAGTTTATGATAAACTTTTTATTTATCCTGAGAACTTGTTTTCTTATGAAATAGAAGAAAATCATGATTGCTGTTTATTTTTATACTTGAAAAATGATAAAAAATCCGGAAATGGTATTTTCTTTAAAAAAGAAGTTCCAGAAGTCTCTTTTTATGAGTCAGATACATCAATTCTTTTGTTAGCTTTTACTTATAGGACTATGCCGGATAGTTGTCCAAAGTTTTATATTTAAGTTTTTATTGAATAAAATTTATTTTAAATTTTTTTGAATCTGCGTACATTTTTGTTAAAAGGTCATTTAATAAATTGTTATACGTGGAAAAAAATGTCTGATTCTTTTCTTTATGATGAAACACTCTTTGATAAATCAACAAATGAAAATATTAAAGAGTGGTTGAATTCCAATTGTCCTAAGAGTTGTAAACAAGAAATAATAGATAAAATTTCTTCAGATCCTCTTTTTATTCAACAAGCTTTTTCTAAAAAATTATATTTTGGAACTGGAGGGCTTAGAGCTTTGATGAGAATAGGATCAAATTCCATAAATATTTATACTATAAGAGCAGCTTCCCAAGGAGTAGTTAATTATCTTTTAAAGAATACTTTTTCTTATGAAAAAAGAAGTATAGTTATAGGTTACGATAATCGGCATCATTCTAAAGAATTTGCTATAGAAACTGCTAAGATTTTTGCAGAGAAAGCTTTTACTATTTATCTTTATGATTCAGTATCGCCTATTGCTTTGGTTTCTTTTGGCGTTTTGTATACACATTCTTTGATAGGAATTATGATAACAGCTTCTCATAATCCTAAAGATTATAATGGTTATAAAGTATTTGCTAATTATGGAGGGCAAGTAGTTTTTCCTCAGGATGAACAGATAGCTTTAGAAATATCGAAAATACGTATTTCTGATGTAGTAAATATAAAGAGTGATTATCAGGATAAAATTTTATTTTTTAGTAAAGAAATCTTTGAAGCTTATATAGATAAAATAAATTCTTTTCAACTACGTCCAGAGATGAATAGAATTCACGGATTTTCTATAAAAATTATTTATACAAATCTCCATGGAACAGGAATTACTTTTATTCCTAGGGTATTGAATGCTTGGGGATTTACTTCGGTATTTTTAGTTAAAGAACAGATGAGTTTGGATGGAGATTTTCCTACGGTAGTAGCACCAAATCCAGAAGAAAATAATGTTCTATATATGGGAACTAAATATTTAAGAGAACAGAAAGGAGATATACTTATTGCTACTGATCCAGATTGTGATCGTTTAGGTGTGGCAGTTTTATATCAGGAAGATATTTTCTATTTTAATGGAAATCAATTAGCTTGTTTGTTAGCAGACTATATTTGTAATGTTTTGCAGATTCAGGGAAAATTAAAAGAAAATCATTGTATTGTAAAGACTTTGGTTACTACAGAGTTACTTAAAGAAATAGCTAAAGATTATGGAATTAATATCGTAAATGTACTTACTGGTTTTAAATATATAGGAGAAAAAATTGCTGAATGGAATTCTTCTTCCGAGTATGAATTTTTATTTGGAGCAGAAGAGTCTCAAGGATATTTGTATAAGGACCATGTAAGAGATAAGGATGCCGTTTTGATTTCTTCTTTAACAGCGGAGATGGCTTTGTATTTTAAGTTGAAAAAAAAATCAATGGTAAGTGCTTTGTTTTTGCTTTATCAAAAACATGGTTGGTATCACACAAGAACTATTCAAATAAATTTTTTAAATGAATCTGAGAACGTCATTTTAGAAATAATGGAAAAATTAAGAAATAGATTTTCTATATCTTTTTATGAATTAGGGGAGAAAAAGATTTCTTGTATAGAAGACTATTTAACGGGAAATATTATTTTTATTGACGGAGAGATTAAGAAAAGTGATTTACCTAAATCAAATGTAATCAGGGTTCTTTTTAAAGATGGTTCTAAAGTGGTTTTCCGTCCTTCAGGAACTGAGCCAAAATTAAAATTATATTTTGAAATTGTTAATAAAAGTAAATTTTCTGGTATGAAAGATGCTTTACATATTTTAGATTTAGACTTGGATGATTTTATCAAGAAAGTAAGAAAAGAGTTAAAAATATAAGAGAGGTTGCTTAAAAGTAATAACTTTTATATGGTATCAATTGTTATTATGAGGATTAAAGAGTATGAATTACAAAGAATATGAATTGCCAAAACTAGATTTTGAATATGATGCATTAGAGCCTTTTATTAGTAAGGAGATAATGGAATTACATTATACTAAACATCACCAAGCATATGTATCTAATTTAAATGTGGCTTTAAAAGAATTAAAAGTAGCAGTTGAAGAAAATAATTTAAATAAAACTGTATCACTTCAATCTTCTATTAAATTTAATGGTGGAGGTCATATTAATCATTCGTTATTTTGGAAGATGTTAGCTCCTAAATCTTCTGGGGGAGGAGTATGTCCCCAAGGAAAATTAAAAACTGCATTAGAAAAAAAATGGGGATCTTTGCAAAATTTCCAGGATAAATTCAATGCTTTCGTTGCTCCTTTGCAAGGATCTGGATGGGGCTGGTTAGGTTATTCTCCTATTTATCAGAATTTAGTTTTTCATCATACTCATAATCAGGATCCTCTAGAACCAGTGACGGGGTTAATTCCTATATTGGGCATAGATGTTTGGGAACATGCTTATTATTTGCAATATAAGAATGTAAGATTAGATTATTTAAAACAAATTTGGAATGTGGTTAATTGGGAGTATTGTTCTAAGATTTATGAAAAGTTGTTAAATAATTAATTTTATTTATAAAGAGATTTTTTTATCTTTTTATAAAAATTAATTAATAAGATAAAATAATTTCTTTCAATTAGTTAAAGGATAGTTTGTGCGCTTATTTTCTTATGATAAACCAAAAATTAAAGTTCAAAAAGTAAAAGCAGATGGTTTTAGTGGTTGGTTAAAATGTTCTTTTTGTAGCGAAATGATTCATACTAATGAGTTAAGTCAAAATTTTAATTGTTGTCCTAAATGTGAATATCATTATCGAGTTACTGCGCAAGAAAGGCTAGCTATGTTGGTAGATCAAGATTCTTGGATGCCTTTGTTTACCGACTTACAATCAGTAGATGTTCTTTGTTTTGAGGATACTGATAGTTATAAAAACCGATTAGCTAAAGCAAGAGCTATGTCTCAAGAAAGCGAGGGAATTATTGTTGGTACTGGAAAAATTGAAAAACATCTTGTTACTTTAGGGATTATGGATTTCAATTTTATGGCTGGTTCAATGGGTTCTGTTGTTGGAGAAAAGTTAACTCGTTTAATTGAATTAGCAATAGAACAAAAATTACCTTTAATTATAGTGTCTGCTTCTGGGGGAGCTCGTATGCAAGAATCTATTTTTTCTTTAATGCAGATGGCTAAAACATCGGCAGCTCTTTCTCGTTTACATGCACAACGTCTTCCTTATATTTCTGTTTTAACTAATCCTACTTCTGGAGGTGTTACAGCTTCTTTTGCTTCTTTGGGAGATGTAATTATAGCTGAACCTAAGGCTCTTATTTGTTTTGCTGGGCCAAGAGTCGTTGCACAAGTTGTAGGAGAAGATATTCCTGAGGGGGCACAAAAATCTGAATTTTTATTAGAAAAAGGTATGATTGATAAAATTATTTCTAGGAAAGAAATGAAAAAAGAAATAGGTCGTTTATTAAATTTTATGACTCATGGAATAGATCAAGAAAAAAAGCAAAATCAGTTAGACTCTACGATTAAAGAACTTTTTTTATTGACAGAAGAGAACGATTAATTATAGATTTCTACTTATTATGAAAAAATTCGTAAAAATAGAGTGTTTAATAGAATCAGGAGCATATCTACCTGAATATACAACAAAGGAAGCAGCTGGAGCAGATGTTCGGGCTTTTATTGAAAAAGCAGTTCCTTTATTACCAAATCAGAGAGTTTTGATTTCAACAGGATTAAGATTTCAAATTCCAGAAGGTTTTGAAATACAAGTTCGTCCACGTAGTGGATTAGCTTATAAGTATGGTATAACAGTGCTTAATTCTCCAGGAACTATTGATTCAGACTATAGAGGAGAACTTAAGGTTTTGCTTATTAATTTAGGTAATGAGGTTTTTGTTATTGAGCCAAAAATGCGTATTGCTCAAATTGTTGTAGCTCCAATTGTCAGAGCTGATTTTAGTTTTGTTACTGAATTGGTTTCTTCTGAAAGAGGCGATGGAGGTTTTGGTCATACAGGAGTTATGTAATTTATGCCAACTACATGCTTAACAGAAGTTAGTCCCAACAATTTTTGTATTTCAGATTATTTATTTGAAAAGCAAATTACTTTTTTGGAAGAGAATTCAAAAGAAAGTGTTCTATTAGAATTAGTTGAGTTATTAGATAAAGAAAATCTTTTAAAAGATAAACATCATTTTTACCATCTTATTTTGGCTAGAGAAAAGATAGTTTCTACTGGTATAGGAATGGGAATAGCTGTTCCTCATGCAAAAACTTCTAGTTATGATAATTTTTTTGTTGCTATAGGAATTCATTCTAAAGGTATTGTTTGGGATGCTATAGATGGAGTTTTAGTGCGATTAATTTTTATGATTGGCGGTCCTGAAGATCAGCAAATTACCTATTTGCAATTATTATCAAAGTTAACATCAGCTTTAAAAGATGATGATAGAAGAAAACTTTTATTGGGTGCTCAAAATAAGAAAGATGTAATAAAATTATTTTCTGGTATTTAGGATGTTTTTATGGATTTAAAGTTAGAAGAATTATCGTCGTTATTGAATATTTCAGAAGAAACAGTTTATGATTTAATTCATAAAGAAAATATTCCTCATTATAAAATTTGTTCTGAGTATCGTTTTGGCATAGAAGAAATAGAAAATTGGATATTAAATAATCAAGAATTTTTAAATGGAATTAATCAGAAAAAAGAGTTTTTAACTTCTTCTTCAAAAGAAGGTTTTTTTAAATATAGTTTATTTAGAGCAATTTATAAGGGAAATTTTTTTTGTGATTTAGATATTTCTTCAAAAAAGGAAGTTTTTTTATTTGTTTGCAATTATTTATCTCAACATTTTCCTTTAGATGCTAATGTTTTGTTTGAGTTGTTGCTTGACAGAGAAGAATTAATGACAACAGGCTTAGGTCATGGTTTTGCTCTTCCTCATACGAGAGATTGTTATTTGAATACTAACTATGATATTGTAGTAGCAGTTCGTTTAAAAAATCCTATAGAATATCATGCTTTAGATGGTTTACCTGTTACTAATTTATTTTTTCTATTTTCGGCAAACAATAAAAGTCATTTAAATTTAGTTAACAAAATTGTTGTACTAAATGCTAATCCAAATTTTCATCAGGATTTTGAATTTCTTAAAGAAAAAAAAGATTTGCTTTCTTATGTTAAAAATTGGGAAATGGGACTTAAGATATAATTTTTAACAAAATCTTTTTTAATCCATATTGTTTAAAAATGGTTTAGGTGTTATCTTGACCTTATTAGGATTATAAGGAGTATTTTTGGTGTTTAGCTCTCGTTTTTTTTCAGTAATTTCTATGTTTCTTGTGTTTTTTATATTTTCTAGAACAACACTTTATGCTACTTCTAATTTTACTCGAGTGAAATCAAATGTTCAGATTCAAGAATTTCAAGAGAGTTTGAAAAAAGAAGATCAACAATTAGCTTATGAAGTTCCTCCTGTTCTTGAAGATACTTCTAATATTTCCTCTTTTAATCAGAAAAAATATTCTTGTTCTGATGATGGCGAAAGTTGTGAGGAAGATGAACAAGAAGCTCCGTGTAAAGCTTGTGCAGTTGCGTCAGGAGTTAATTGTGGCATTTCTGTATGTACTTTTGGAGTTGCTGTTATAGCAATGATTATAGCTGCTTTAGTTATTGCTAATGCGGGCGATGATAATGTTTATGTTCATTAAATCTTTGCTTTTTTGTTAATTTCTGAGTTATATTCTCCTTAATTTTTTATGAGAAAATAAGAGGAGAGAGATGACTTTTGGAATTTTTCCTGTTTTTTTGTTTATTTTCCAATTTGCTTGTTATTTAGTAGGTGTTTTTGTTGTTAGAAAATCACATCAATCAAATAATAATGCAATAACCTACTTTCTTTCTGGTCATTCTTTAGGTAAGTGGTCTTTTATGTTTACTTTATTAGCAACTCAGATTGGAGGAGGACTTTTAATTGGTTCTGCTGAGCAGGCCTATTATTCGGGATGGATTGTTGTCTTTTTTCCATTAGGAGCTGCCTTAGGATTGGCTATTTTAGCATTTGGATTGGGACAAAAATTTGCTAGATTTAATGTGATAACAGTTGGAGCTCTTTTAAAAGAAGCTTATAGGTCTCCATTATTACAAAAAATGGGTGGTAGTCTATCTACTTGTTCTTTATTTTTTTTGTTGATTGCGCAAATGATTACTTCGATGAAGCTTTTGAATAATTTTGGTTTGCATAATATAGGTTGGTTTATTGCTTTTTGGCTTATGATTATTTTTTATGCAACTAGAGGTGGATTTAAATCTGTTGTAGCAACAGACATTGTTCAATCTATATTTTTTTCTTTAGGATTATTTTTTTCTTTTTTTGTTCTTTTTTTTTCTAAAGATATTAGTTTTTCTCAAGTTTTTAGTTCTTGTTCAAAATCTAGTTTAAGTTTTGGAGATATGATCAGTTGGTTTGTTTTACCTTTGTTTTTTGTTTTAGTTGAACAAGATTTAATACAAAGATTTTTTGCTGTATCTAGTAGAAAGATTATATTTTCTTCTACTTTGCTTGCTTCTGGAATTTCTTTATGTGTTACTTTAATACCAGTTATTTTTGGTTTAGTAGCAGCTCACCGAGGTATACAACCAGTTGAAGATAGTAGTATTTTGTTAACTTTTATTCATGAATTTTTTCCCAAATCTATAGCAGCTTTGTTAGGTTGTGCAATTTTGGCAGCTGTTGTTTCTTCTGCTGATTCTTTTATTAATTCATTAGCTGCTAATGTAATAGGTGATTTATTTAATGAAGATAGTTTGATTGTACAGTCTAATAATTTTTATGAATTAGTTTCTTTTTTAATTGGAATAATTGCAATGATTGTTTCTTTGTTTTTTTCTAATATTTTTAACTTATTAATGAGAGGATATGCAATTACCGTAGTTTGTTTAGCTTGTCCTGTTATTATGGCTGTTATTAAAAAAGGACCTCATAATAAAGAATCTGCTTTTTGTTCTGTCTTTTTTGGCATAATAGGTTTTATTCTTTTCAATTTTATTCCTATTAGCATTCCTTCTGAGTTTTTAGGAATTATTTTTTCTATTCTTGGATTTTTTATGGGAGAAATCATATCTAAAAAGAGATTGTTGGTTAATTTAGTTACTAAGTAGTGAGACTTCTTTTTATTTTGGTTTTAGTATGAAAAATGTAGTTGTAGTAGGAATGTCAGGAGGTGTTGATTCTTCAGTTTCTGCATATCTTTTAAAGTCTCAAGGTTATGATGTTATTGGTCTTTTTATGAAGAATTGGGAAGAAAATGTTTTGGAAACATCTCACTCTTGTTCTGCAGTTAAAGATTATGAAGATGTTCAATCAGTTTGTGATAAGTTAAAAATTCCTTATTATTCTTTTTCTTTTTCTCAAGAGTATAGAGATAGAGTTTTTAAGAGGTTTTTAGAAGAGTATCGTCAAGGATTAACACCAAATCCAGATATTTTTTGTAATAGAGAAATAAAATTTGATTTATTACTTGAGAAAGCCAATGAATTAGGAGGTAAGTTAGCTACAGGTCATTATTGTGGTATTAAGATGCTGAATGGTCAACCTGTTTTAACTAGAGGAATAGATCCTATTAAGGATCAAAGTTATTTTTTATCAAATATACATAAATCATCTTTAAATAACGTTATTTTTCCGTTAAGTAATTTTTATAAACATGAAGTTAGAAAAATTGCATTAGAGCAAAATTTATCTACAGCAAATAAAAAGGATAGTGTTGGCATTTGCTTTATAGGAAAAAGAAATTTTAAAGCTTTTCTTAGTCAATATATTCCTCCTAAGAAGGGAGTAATTGTTAATTTTAATACAAATGAAATTGTAGGAGAACATGATGGTATTTTTTATTATACTATTGGACAAAGAAAAGGTTTAGGAATAGGAGGCAAAGGACCTGCTTGGTTTGTGGTAAGTAAAGATGTTTCTTCCAATGTGCTTTATGTTGTTCAAGGGGAAAATAATCCAGCTTTGTATAAAAAATTTCTTAAAGCAAAAGAACTTAATTGGTTTTTAGATGTTAAATTTCCTTTAAAATGCACAGCAAAAATTAGATATCGTTCTGAAGATACTCCCTGTCTTGTTGTAAAAGAGAAAGATGGTATAAAAGTTATTTTTGAGACGCCTCAAAAAGCAATAACTCCCTCCCAAGCTATTGTTTTTTATAAAAATGAAATATGCTTGGGAGGAGGTATTATTCAAGATTTTAATTACTCAGAACCTGAAGCTCATTATTTTTAGTAAATAAGATTTTTTTATCTTCTAATTTAGCTTCATAAGAAATAGTTTCTTGATGTTTTGATTTTATTTGATAGTGTCTATCTTTTAATAGTAATTCAGCTATTGGATCTTCTATGAATTGTTCAATAACTCTTCTTAGCGGTCTAGCTCCCATTTCAGGAAGGTTTCCTTCTTTTACCAGAAAAAGAACAACTTCTTTCGAAATAGATAAAGAAATTTTTTGTTTTTCTAGTCTATCCTGTAGTTTTTTCAATTCTATATAGATTATTTGAGATAAGGCAGACTCATCCAGTGTTCGGAAAATAACAGTGTTATCCAATCTATTTAGGAATTCTGGTTTTAGATGTTTTTTCATGGCATTTTCTATTTTTTCTTGAATAACTGAATAATCTATTAAAGACCTAGTGCCAAACCCTATTTCTCCAGATTTTCTTATTAAATCTGCACCTAAATTTGAAGTCATAATAACTATAGAATGACGAAAATCAACTTTTCTTCCAAAAGAATCAGTTAACCAACCATATTCAAGGATTTGAAGCATTAGATCCATAATATCAGGGTGAGCTTTTTCTATTTCGTCAAATAAAACGACGCAATAAGGACGTTGTCTAACTTGTTCAGTTAATTGTCCTCCTTCTTCATGTCCTACATATCCGGGAGGAGAGCCCATCATTCTAGTAGCTGAAAATTTTTCCATATATTCAGACATGTCTACTTGAATTAAAGCATCTTCTCCACCAAATAATTGTACAGCTAATTGTCTAGCTAACAGTGTTTTTCCAACACCAGTAGGACCTAAGAAGAGAAAAGAACCAGTAGGTCTTCGAGGATCTTTAATACCAGTTCTAGCTCTTCTAATAGCTTTGCAAACTACTTCTACTGCTTGACTTTGACCAACTATTTGATTTTTAAGAGTTTCTTCTAATTTTAATAATTTTTCAGTTTCTGCTTCGGTAAGTTGAGTAACTGGAACTCCTGTTTGCATAGAAACGACTTGAGCTACAGCTTCTTCATCTACAAGAATTTGGTGTTCTTCTTTATAAGAATCCCATTCTGTTTTAAGACCTTGAAGTTTTTCTCTTAGCTTTTTTTCTTCATCTCTTAATCGAGCAGCTTTTTCATATTCTTGAAGACCAATAGCTTGTTCTTTAGATTGTTTTGTTTTTTCTATTTGTTCTTCTAATTGATCTACTTCTGATGGTTGATGCATAGTAGCTACCCTTACTCTTGCTCCAGCCTCATCAATTAAGTCTATAGCTTTATCAGGAAGAAATCTACCATGCACGTATTGATCTGATAGCACAGCAGCTGATTCAATCGCTTCTTCTGTTATAAATACGTTATGATGAGCTTCATATTTCTTTTTAAGACCTTTTAGAATTTCTATAGTTTCTTTTACACTTGGTGGTTGAACTATGATCTTTTGAAAACGTCTTTCTAATGCAGCGTCTTTTTCAATATGTTTTCTATATTCATCAATAGTAGTTGCTCCAATACATTGAAGTTCTCCTCTTGATAATGCTGGTTTAAGAATATTTGAGGCATCAATAGCTCCTTCTGCAGCTCCAGCTCCTACAATAGTATGAAGTTCATCAATAAATAATAAAATATTTCCATGTTTTTTTACTTCATCCATAACAGCTTTGATTCTTTCTTCAAATTGTCCTCTATATTTAGTTCCTGCAATCATAAGAGCTAAATCTAAAGTAATAAGTTTCTTTTTTCTAAGATTGTCTGGAACTTCACCTTTGACTATTTTTTGAGCTAATCCTTCAACAATAGCTGTTTTCCCAACACCAGCTTCCCCAATAAGAACAGGATTATTTTTTCTTCTGCGACAGAGAATTAGAATTAAACGTTCTACTTCTTTATTTCTTCCAATTACGGGATCTAATTTTGATTCTTTGCACATTTCGGTGAGATCGTAACCATAAGCAGCAAGAGCAGAAAGTTTATCTCCATTTTTTTCACTAATTAATGAGGCAGTAGGGTTTTTATTTTGAGCATTATTTGATCTATGATTAGAAGAAGGAAGTTGTAAGTTAAATGTTTCTAGCTCTTTTAGAATTTCTTTTCTAACTTCTTTAGGATCGACATTTAAATTTTCTAAGACTTGAACGGCTACACCATCAAGTTGACTAAGAATCCCTAGTAAAAGATGCTCTGTTCCTACATAATTATGTTCTAAAACAAAAGCTTCTTCATTAGCTGCATCGAAAGCTTTTTTTACACGACCAGTTAATGCAGGGTCACCATAAACTTGAATTTCTGGTCCATAGCCGACAAGACGTTCTACTTCTTGTCTAACAGAGTCAAAGTCCAGGTTTAGAGATTTAAGAACATTTACAGCTACTCCTTGTCCAAGTTTTAATAGACCTAGCAAGATATGTTCTGTTCCAAGATAGTTATGGTTTAAACGTTGAGCTTCTTTTTTGGCTAATTTAATAACCTGTTTTGCTCTGTTTGTGAACTTATCAAACATAAAAATCCGTGATATTCATTTTTTTATAAGCGTATACGATATTCGTTTTAATGATGCAATACTAGATTTAATCTTTTTTAAGAGAATTTTTCTAAAACGATAGTCTTTATAGTTTATTTTGTTTAAGTGCTTTGTTATTGTTTTTTTATTATAATTTTGTTAAATTTTATTTTCTTTTTTTATGTAAATTATCGATGGCTAGAAAAGTAATAATAGACACTGGACTGCAATCTGCTCAAGAAAATATGTCAATAGATGAAAAATTTTTGTCGTCTATTACTAAAAATAAAGAGTCTATTTTACATTTTTATGATTGGGAAGCTTTTTCAATTACCTACGGTCATTTTATAAACATAAAAAAATTTTTTAACTTAGAAGAAATTAATAAAGCTCAAATTCAGTTAGCTAAAAGGCCTACGGGTGGGGGAATTGTTTTTCATCACTGTGATTTTGCTTTTTCTTTTTTAATTCCTTTAGAATCTCAATCTTTGTCTAAAGAGGACATTCTTAGTAATTATGCTGCTATTAATAAAATAGTTGTTAAAGCTTTTTGTAATGCATTTGGAAAAAATATTCTTTTATCAAAAGAGGATATAGATGTGTCAAAGACTTTTGCAAGACATTTTTGTATGGCACAGCCAACAAAATATGATCTTATGTTTGAGGGGAAAAAAATAGGAGGAGCAGCTCAAAGAAAAGTATCTGGTGGTTTTTTACATCAAGGAAGCATTTTATTGGGTAGTATTTCTAAAAATATTTTTGATCAATTTTTGTTATCAGATGTAGCTCCTATTGTTTATGAAAGCTATAGGAATAATAGTTTTTCTATTTTGGGAAATGATTGGACTCAATTTCAATTATTAGAAGCAAGAGCGTCTTTTAAAGATTCATTAAGTAAGGTTTTTATCTCTGAAAATTTGGTTTGATTTTATGAATAAGTTGTTAAAAAAAATTTGTTTTTCTTTTTGTTTGTTTTTACTAATAGATGTAAATATTTTTGCTTATGGAGATATTATCTCTTTTGATAGTGAAATGATTACAGATTTATCTCCAGATCAAGGTTTATTTAATTTTTTTGGAAAAAAGAAGAAAAAAAGAAAAAAGAAAAATTTAGATCAACAACAGGAAAATCAGGAAAAAAACCTAGTTGAATATACAGAAGATACAGCTTCTCAAGAATTATCTCCTAATTCTAAGGAAAATATTTTTGATTTAGATATAAAATCTTCATCTTTCGTATTAGTTTGTGATAATTCTGTAGAAAGTTATAAATATACTTTAGAAATACTTAAGAATGCAAAATGGTCTATAGAAATGTCTTTATGTATGGCAGGAGGAGATCTTTTTCAAAAAATTATTTATACAACTAAACAAAGAATGTTAGAACAATCCAATCTTAAAGTATTTCTAATGCTAGAACCTATTTTTCTTGATGAACAGGATCATAATGTTGTTAGGGAGCTTAAAGAAGAGTTTTCTGATAGATTTTTTGTTACTTGGACGGATTTTGCTCCAACTAATTTTCCAATTGCTAATGTTCATCAAAGACATAGTAAATTTGTTGTTGTTGATCAAAGATATTTTGTTTTAGGAGGTACTAATTTTGAAGATTTAATGTGCACTCGTGGAGATTGTATTCCTGAAAATATAGAAACTCCAAGAAGGCATATGTTTATGGAGAGACCTTTAGCTTTTAGAGATCAAGATGTTGTTTGTTGTTCAGATAAAATAGCTAGAGAATTGAGAAAAGAATTTCATTGTTCTTTTAAACTTTGGGAGAATTTTTCTTTAACCCGAATTTTTGTTAAAGATCCTAATTATTTTGAAAATGATAATTATTTTTTTGAAGAAGAAACAGAATCTTCTTGTATTGTTGATACATTTCATTATCATCCTGATTTAGTTATTGTTCCTAATAATTCTTTAGAATTATTTTTTTCTGGTCCTCAATATGAAGAAAATTCATCTCCTATTACCAATAAGTATATAGATTTAATTAATATGTCTGAAAAAGAAATCCTTATAGCTAATTTATATTTTATTCCTTATAAGGATTTATTGGATACTTTAATTACTAGAGCTCAAGATGGTATTAATTTAGAAATTATCGGAAATGGAATTAATGATAAAAGTCCTAGTTTAGTTGAGGTATATTGTTGGGGAAATAGATATAATTATACTTCCTTATTGTTTGGACGAACATTTTATCTTTGGGAAAAGAATTTTGCACAGTCTTTGCCTTATAATGAAAATGTAAATATTTACGAGTTTTATGTTAATAATACACAATTGCATAAAAAAATAATGATTATTGATGAAAATAAATTTGTTATAGGTAGTTATAATTTTTGTTTAAAAAGTCATAATATAGATCAAGAAGTTATTTTAGTAATAACTTCTCCTGAAGTAGCAAAAAAAGCAAAGGCAATTTTTGAAAAAGATAAGATGTTGTCTCAAAAACTCAGTTCAAAAGAAATTTTAGATTGGCATTTTAATCTTTATTATCATTCTCAAGGTTTTATACAAACTAAATATATGCCAGCTTAAAAGAGTTGTTTAGTATCTCTTTTCTTGCCTTAGATTTTCATATTTTTTAAAATTAAATTTTTTATAGGTTTTTAGGTTTTTTAATGTTGTCATTTTTTTATAGAAAACAAAAACTCTTTATGACGATAGTTTTTATTTGTTTTGGTTGTGTTTTATTTGGTTATGGATTGCATAGTGTTGTAGCTACTTTTCAAGATCCATTGCCTTTGGATAAAGAAGTAAGTTTTATTACTGTTCAAGGAAATAAAATACCTAAATACCATTTAAATATTTTAACTAATTTTTTATCTAAAGAGAGTCAAGATTTTCCGGATCAGTTAGAGAATTGGAATTTTTTAAATGAAGGAATCATTACTAAATTTTTTCTGACTAATAAATGTGGAGAAGAGGTATTTAAGTTATTACAAACACAATTGCAAGAAGAATGGCAATTTCGTTTTTTGGAAGAACAGAAATTCTTAGGATATATTAATCCTGAAATGCCCATTATTTCTGTGCAAAATGTTTGGAAAAAATTTTCTGAGAAACTATATGATTCATTTCATGATTTTATTTCTCTTCCTAATTTAGAATCAGCAGGAGTAGAAGCATTTAAGAAAAAAGTTACTCTTTTTTTAGAGCAAAGAAATTTTCCTGGATATTTAGTTAGGCAGGTTATTAATTATCAGGAAAGTAATTATAAATGTAAGTCTTTAAATTACCAGGGATCATTTAATGTATTTAGTTATGATAATTTACAAGATTGGTTTGGCAGAAAATTTTTAATTAATATTTCTAGAATTATTATAGAAATTGCTGAAAAAGCTAAACAAAGTGGTTTTACTGTATCTAGAACAGAAGTATTATCTTTTGTACAAAATTCAACGCAACAAGCTTTTAATTTACTTAGAGATAAAGGTTTTTTGGATCAAGTAACTTTTGAGCAATTTTATAATCATTATGTTCAAAACTTTTTTCTTTCTGAAAAAATACTTTGCAAAGTTATTCAAGATATTTTGCTTTTTAAGAAATTTTTAGAAGCTTCAGGAAATAATTTTGTTTACGATTACGAATTATTTAAAGGATTTTTACAAGATATCAATCAGTCTTTTGAAGTATCTTTTGAATCTTTTCCTAATAAATTTGTTTTTAATTCGAAAGAATATCTTAACTATTTTGAAACTTATTTAGAATTAGTTGGAGAAACTCGAAACGATGTTTTAGAACTTCCAAATAACTATTTAAGTACCTCAGATCTTAAGAAAAATTCTTTAGAATTAATAGGTACTCAATATCAGCTAAGAGTCGCGCATGTAAATACAAGAGAATTGGAACATTTGATTCCTTTAAAAGAAGTTTTTGATTGGTTGATGATTCGAGATAATGTTGATACTTTAAATCAAATTTATTCGGAAATAAATTTATCTTTTGAAAATGTTATTGATGAATACTTGTCTTTAGAAAATAAAATACAAAAGATGATCACGAGTTTTATTAAAAATGATTTGTTTTTGAAAAAAATCTCTTTAATAGAAGAAAAATTAAAAGAGAAAATGACTTCAGTTTCTGGAAATAAATATTTTGTTTCAGATTGTATATATCCAGCTTTACCCGGTCTTGTTAATATTTCTGATTTTGAAGCAGCTCTTTCAGATTCTAAAAATAGTTGTTTGATTTCCCAAGATAATCAAAATTATTATCTTATAGAAAAGTTACAAGAGAAAAAGGATCACATTATTTCTTATGAAGATAGTCTTTATTTAGGTATTTTGAAAAAAATTGTTATGAAAAAAGGCGAGAGTAAAAATACTTCCTTAGTAATTAATAGATTGAAAGAAGAGTATGGAGATTTGGATGAATTAACGTTATTGTCACATAGATTCATTAAACCATTAATTTCTTATAAAAATGGTTCTTTTAAAGGGGAATTAATTAAACAATGTTTACCTAATGTTCAAAGAAAGATAGTAAAAAAAACAGATGTTTCAGAAGAGGAATTTATATTTTTATCTAGTAAAATTGAAAATGAAAATTCTTTTCCTGTTTTTTCTTCAAAAGAACTTGGAGCTTATAGCTATATATCAGTAGAACCCGTATATCAAGATATTTCTTTTGACAAGATTTTTTGTTTACAAAATCAAGTTCAATTTGAGCTTATTAATGGTCATTTATTATCTGTAATACGGTCTCTTGTTTATGATAATATAAAATTGGATTAAAATAATGGATTATATCTTATGTTAAAATATTCTTTATTTCATACTTGGGTTTTACAGGAAGAAGAAACATCGAATTATAAAGTGGGTTTGTCAAGTTACATGCTTGCTACTTTGGGAAGAGTTGATTATATTGGTTTACCTAAAGTAGGAGAATATGTAGAAAAGGGGACTTCCTTAGTTATTTTGGAAACATCAAAATCTGCAGTAGAAATTAGTTCTCCTATTTCTGGAAAGATTATAAGAATAAATTCGATATTAGAAGTTTCTACAGAGTTATTTAATAAAGATCCTGAAGGGTTGGGGTGGCTGTGTGCATTATCTTCAACTAAAGATGATATAGTAAATGCAAATCTGTTATCTTTTGAAGAATATCGTAAGTTGTAATTTTAGTAAGATAAGTTATTTTTAACTATATTTTCAGGATCCATTAGGGGAGTTATGATCGGAGTATCTTTGTTTTTGGATGGTTGAGATAAGTCTATACCTGTTAATCCCATGAATACCATAGCTATTAATCCTGTAACTATAAAAGAAATTCCCATATCAGATAAACCTTTTGGTAAGTTGGAATAAGTAAGCTTTTCTTTAATCGAAGCTAAAATAAGAATAGCTAACCACCATCCACAACCAGAACCACAACAAAATACAATCATTGGAATAAATGGATAATTTCTAGTAATTCCAAAAAGTACTCCTCCTAAGATAGCACAATTAACAGCGATCAAGGGAAGGAAAATGCCTAGAGATCTATAAAGAGGTTGAGATATTTTTTCTAAAATAAGCTCTAAAATTTGTACAAAGGCTGCTATGATAGCTATGAAAATAATAAGTTCCAAGAATTCTAAATTTAAGTTTTTGAAATTGGAATTTATACTAGATAGCCAAGATAAAGCTCCTTTTCCAGTAACGAAGCTATGAACTAGCCAATTGATGCTTCCAGATATTGTTAAAACAACAGCTACAGAAACTCCGAGTCCATTAGCTGTTGAAATTCTATTTGAACAAGCGAGATAACTACACATTCCTAAGAAATAAGATAGCAGAATATTTTGAATAAAAGCAGATTGAATAAAGATACCTATTAGATTTAGATAAGTATAGTTTTCTAGCCACATAATAATTATTAATCCTTATTTTTTTTCAAGTTTATAATCCAAATCATAATTCCCAAAATAAAAAAAGCTGCTGGAGCTAGAACCATGATACCTAAATTTTGATATCCATTAGGATGTATTTCTGAGGCATACCAAGAGTTAGGTATTATTTTAAAACCTAAAAGTTCTCCAAATCCAAAAAATTCTCTGATAGTGGCAACTATTATAAGAACCCAAGCATAACCTAATCCAGCAGAAAAGCCATCAATAAAAGCAGGAATAGGAGACAAATATCTTGCCATACTTTCTGCTCTTCCCATTACGATGCAATTAGTAATAATTAAACTGACAAATACAGATAACATTTTTGCTGTATCGTACATAAAAGCTTTTAGAAATTGATCAACAATAATTACAAAAGAAGAAATAATAATTAATTGTGTAATCATTCTAACATTATCAGGAGTGATTTTTCTGAAAAGAGACACAAAAAAACAGGAACAACCAGTGACAACACTAACGGCAATACCCATTGTAATAGCTGTTTTTAAAGTTGTAGTAACTGCTAAGGAAGAGCAAATTCCAAGTATAGCTACTAAAATTTGATTTGTTTCCCATAGAGGAGAAAGAAAAAGAGCTTTATAAGAAATTTTTTTGTCCATGGCTATTTCTGATTAGTTAAATTTAACTTATGCATTTTGATAAATAATTGTCTATAGGGTTCTAAGGAAGAAGAAAAAGCAGCAGTTACGCCATTACATGTTAATGTAGCACCAGAGATTCCATCTACAGAATTTTCAGATTTAGGAGAATTACCTAAAATAGATTTTACTGAGCCTTTTATTACATCAATACCTAGTTGTCCTTGTTCAAAGTTTTGAGTTCCATCATTAGAGACAGCAAAGATTTTTTTTCCATAAAATTGTTTTTGCCATTGAGGTAAAGTAATATTTGCTCCTAAACCAGGAGTTTCTGTTTGTTGATACCATGTAGAACCTAAAACTGTATCTCCGTTATTTTCAATAGATAGAAAACCAAATATAGGACCCCATAATCCAAATCCAGATATGGGAATAATTAGAGCTTCTACCATATCGAGATTGTTTGTAATTTGATTATTGGCGATTGTATGTGATTTTTTATCATTTTTCAATAAAACATAAAAAGGAAATAGGTGATCAGAATAATTATTTGTTTCGTATTTATTTACAAATTGTTGAGTTGTAATATTTTTTTCTTCTAGAGAAAAGATATCCCCATCAATAGTTACTAACATAGGTCTAATAAATAGAGAAAAGAATAGAGAAATATCTTCTTTTTCAGCAGGTTTGATTATTACATCTTTAGAAAATGGTTTTAGAATTTTTTCTGTTTTACTAAAAAAAGCAGGAATCCAGTTATTTTCGTAAAAAATTTCAAAAGTATTTGAATAATTTAAACGTTTGGTAGATATGAGCAGTTCTTTATTTTTGTCAAATACATCTGATTTTTTTTGAATAGGTTGAAGCCAAGCTACTACTATGGATAGTAAGCATCCAGTAAATAAACAAAGAATTACAATAAATAAAAATGTATATGTGGTGTTGTTAGGAGAAAAGTGCGTTTTTTTTTCAGAATTATTTTGATTCACGAAGTTTATGTCTCCTATAATTTTTAATTACAAAATAATCTATTAGTGGAGATAAAACGTTACCAAATAAAATGGCTAACATTACTCCTTCTGGATAAGCAGGGTTAATTAGTCGAATAACAATTGTTAGACTTCCAATGAAGAATCCATATATCCAACGAGAAATTTTCATTGTAGGGGAAGAAACAGGATCTGTAGCCATATAAACTAAACCAAAAGCTAAACCTCCCATTAATAAATGACGATATGCTGGAACAAAATATCTTGCTGGAGCCCAAGCTCCGTTATCAAAACCTAATGTGCTAAAAAATTTGAACATCCAAGCTACTATAAAGGCTCCTAAACCAAAAGAGAGCATGGTTCTCCAAGAGCCTACTCCAGTAAGGATTAAAAAAAAGGCTCCAGATAAACAAGCTATTGTTGAAGTTTCTCCTAAACAACCTAAAATATTTCCCCAAAAAAGGTTGCCGTTTGTAAATTTATGATAACCATAAATTGTGTCGACAATTCTATAAGCAGAATCAAAGTCATTTATAGATAATCCTAAACCTCCTTCATTTATTGGAGATGTTATGAAGTTTTGCAATTCAAAAGGAGATGCATTTTCTAGAGAAATAACAGAATTGTGATATTGTTCCCAAACTTGAAGTTGATGATTAAGTATTTTACTATGAGAAGGAGAAGAATGAAAAAGATTAGAGGCTATAGCTTCTACATGAATTTTTTTAACATTATCAGAAGCATTATTTAATGTTTGGAGACATGTGGCTTGGCTAAAGCCATCTATACTGCCAAAAGGAATATTTAGATCGGAATTCATTTTTGAAAGACTATTAAAAACTTTTTGTGAATTTGATCCAACCCAAACATCACCAGTTATCTTGTTAGGAAATGTAAAGAAAAGAAAAGCTCTAGCTGTTAATGCTGGATTTAAAATGTTCATGCCCGTTCCACCAAATAATTCTTTTCCAAAGATAATACCAAAAGCTATACCTAAAGCTGCCATCCATAAAGGAATTGTTGGAGGAAGAATCAAAGGATAGAGCATTCCAGTGACAAGTAATCCTTCTGCAATTGGATGTTGACGTATGGTAGAGAAAATAATTTCACAGATTCCTCCAATAATATAACTAACAGCTAGTAGGGGTAAAAAAATATAAAGACCTTGAAGGAGAATGGGAAAAAATAATTGATGTTTATGAATAAAATGAAAGTAACTTTTAAAAGAATAAGATGCTGATAGGAATTCTTCCATAAGAATATAATTATTAGAAGTATAGATAATTTTTTGTAATCCTGTATTCCAAATAGCCATTAGTATTGCTGGAAAGAGAGCAAAAATAACTATCATCATCCAACGTTTAACATCTACAGCATCTCTTATAAAAGGAGCTGAAGATGTATTAATTAATGGTTCGTAACAAAAATTGTCTGTTGCTTCTATCAAAGGCAAAAATCTTTTAAAACGAGAATTTTTGAAATATTGTATTTGAGAATCTAAAAGCTTTCTTAACATTGAGGAGAAGACCTAAGTTATTTTTTACTAAAACAGAGAACGTAACAAATTTTTATGAAATTTAGAAGAAAAATGTATAAAATGAGTTTATGTGTAGTTTCATTAACATTGTTAATATATTTCAAATAATGAAAACTATAAGATTTTTATGTTATCTTATATATTTATTTTTCATTTTTTAATTAAAAATTTATAATTATGCCATTAATGAAAAAATCTTTTTTGTAATCTTTAAAAGATTTGAATATTAATTCCTTTTATTATAGATAAGTTTGTTTTAAAAGAGGTTGTGTTAAGCTTTTTAATATTTAAAAAATGTGTAGGCTGTTCTTTTAAGGGAATTTTTTTATGTTCAAAATGTAGAAAAGTTTTATTAAAAAAACAAAATATTAGATTATTTGAAATAAAAGAAGAAGATATAATTAGCGAAATATCTTTATTCGAGTTTCATGAAATAAAAAAAGGAATAACAATTGTTGTTTTATATGATTATTTTAAAATGTTAGATTTTCTTGTTAATAATCCAGATAAACGTCGCTTAGAAGGTGTGTTTGAAATATTAGAACAACAATTAAATAGTTTGTTTGATTATAAAAATTTAGAAGAGCTAGTTTTTTTTTCTAGATGTAAAGCACCAAATTTTTGGAATAATTTTACTTACAATTTTTTTAAATTTTTAGAGAAAAAAAATAATATAAAATGTTTTTATAAAATTTTATGGAAAAGATCTTTAAAAAAAAGAAAACAAAACATAGTTATATTTGAAACCTGTTTGTCTTCTTCAATAAAAACTTTTGTATCTTCTAATGCATTTATTAATATAAAAAATTACTTTCAATATAGGGAATTTTCAATAGTTTTTATTTTTCTGTTTCAGAAGTTGATTGAGAAGTAGTTTCAGATGAGATACAAAAATGACCTATTATTGTAACTCCTTCATCAACACATAAATTTTTTGCTTTTACATCTCCATAAACTATGGCTCCACCTCTAAGTTCAACTTTTTCTTTTACTGTAATATTTCCTTCAACTTGTCCTTCAATAATTGCTTCTTGGAGATTTATATCAGCTTTAACTTTTCCTTTGGGGCCAACAATAATTTTTCCATTAGAAATTAAAGATCCTTCAAAAGAGCCATCAATTCTTAATAAACGTTCAAAGACCAACTCTCCTTTAAAAGAAACTCCTTCACCTAAAGTTGTTTCAGGTATTTCTTCTACTATTTCTAAATTTGGTGTATTTAGTTTAGAAGAAAAATTAACTGGGTTATCTTTAGGCCAGTTTGTTTCTTCATCATGTCTTAAAGTTCTTATTGGAGAAACAATAGAACGAGAGTTGTCAAAAATATGAGAAGTTAAAGAAGAATCTTGAGAGTCTAACCTTTTATATTTATTAAAATTTAAATTATTTTCTTCTTGTTGGTATAAATCATCAGTTGATTCGAAAGCATTTTTAGTTGATCGTCTAAACATTTGTTGACCTCTATTAAGATTCAATACTACGTTGACAAAGATTTACTAACCTTTTTAATCCTTCATCAGTTTTAATTTTTTCTTCTATTGTTTTGCAAGCATATAAAATTGTGGAATGAGTTTTTCCAAATGCAGCTCCAATCATTGATAAAGAATCAGAGACTAATAATTTTGATAAATACATAGCCACTTGTCTTGCTTGAGCAATTTCTTTTGTTCGAGAAGCACTTTTTAGATCAATAAGTTTTACTTGAAATACTGTAGCCACACTTTTTAAAATGTTTTCAACGGATATCTTTTTTCTTGTAGGAACTTGAAAAAGTTCTTTTAAAGTTTCTTCTACAGTTTCTTCATTAATTTCTTTTCCGAATAAACGGTATTGAGCTGTTAGTTTATTAATAGCTCCTTCTAATTGCCTTACATTGCAATAAATATGTTCAGCTATAAAAAAGGCTACATTACTAGGTAAAATTAAACCTCTTTGCTCAGCTTTATGTTGTAAAATAGCTACGCGAGTTTCTAAATCTGGGGCACCAACATGAGCAACTAAACCCCATTCCATTCTAGCAACAATTCTTTCAGAAAGTTTTAGCTGACTAGGAGGTTTGTCACTAGTAATAACAATTTGTTTATTTTGATTAATTAAGGCTTCAAAGGTATTACAAAACTCATCTTCAAAATTTAATCGATTTTGTAAAAATTGAATATCATCTATTAGAAAAACATCCAAAGATCGATAGAACTTTTTCATTTTATCTACAGATTTGTTTCTTAAATTTTCTACTAAATTGTTTATAAAACCTTCTGTTGTTATACAATGCAAACGTAATTTTTTATGATGTTCTTGAATATAATGACCAATAGCGTGTAATAAATGAGTTTTACCTAACCCTACGCCGCCATGAATAAATAGAGGGTTATAAGATTTACCTGGTTTTGCAGCAATGCCCAAGGTGGCAGATTTTACAAATTGATTAGAAGGTCCTTCAATAAAATTATCAAATAAGTAATTAGCATTTAATTTTAATTCAAATTGCTCAGAATTTTCTTCTTGAATAGGGGTTGAAGTAGAAACTATAGAGGGAGAATCATAAGAATTTTTATTTATAGTTTTTTTAGGTTCTGCAATAACAAACTCTATACAAGGTTCTTTATCTGCATTAACAGGTAAGAAAGAGCATAAGTCTTCTTTATAATTGTCTAAAAGATAATTTTTTACAAAAATGTTTGGTATTTCAAGACGAATCATTTCATTAGAAGATTCGAGTACTTTAATAGGAGCTATCCAGTTTTCGAATGCTGTTTGAGAGCATCTTGTTTTTACATAATCAATAAATTGAGTCCAAACATCACAAGCATCACAAGTTAACATTTTATAACCTTTTATTATTGCTTCTCATTAAAAATCTTTCTAAATTAGACCGATAATTAATTCGACTTCAAGAAAGCAAATGTAACATCAGAAGGGATAAGCTAGCAATAGTTTTTCAATAAACAAAAACTTTTTCTTTAAGTCTTTAACTTACAGCTGAAAAATAGGCTTTTTTATAAGAAAGAATAAGAGCTTCTGCTTCATTGGCAATGTTTTTATTAAAACACTGTGTTAGTTTTTGAGCTAAAGGAAATGCTTCAGAAAACTTTTGCAAGCAAAAAAGAGCTTTTACTTTATTCATTAAAGAAGGAAGGTGGTTAGGAGCTAACCTTAGCGCTTTATTTAAAATTTCTATAGCTTTGTTATTTTCATTGACTTGCAAATATAAAGCTCCCAAAGTTTGTAAATCATAAATAGATATAGGATTTAAAATAACAAGTGCTTCAAAAAATAAAATAGCTTTTTTATAATGACCTTGCTTTAAAAAAGAATAACCAGAAAGTCTAATTTCTTCAATTTCTTCTTCTTCCCAACCTAGAATAGTTTTCCATTGATTATCTATCATAATTATCCTTGTACAAATTGAAAAATACGAGAAATGATATAGTCTATCATAATATTAGTGGATTTAATTCCTTCATCTAATACTTTTATTAAAACTAAGCCTTGGTTTACAAGTTTCATATTTTTTGAATTACTTTGTATATCTTCTATTGTTTCTTCTTTGTCATCTTCTGAATTTCTAGGATTTTTATCTTTTTCATTTTGTTCTTCTTTTGAATCTATTTTTTTGTTTTTATATCTTGTCATGCGTAAATTAGAAGAATTATTTATTTCTGTAGATAATATGTCTAAAAAAGATTTTATTTTTTGAATATCTATATCTTGTTTATCAGGACCTCCTAAAGAAGGGATAATATATAACGACTTTTTTCTTTGAACATGATAACTTGAAGGAGGAGAAAATTTAGCCCAGCTAGAAGTTTTATTTATTCCAAAGAGAGTAGTTATTGCTGGCAATTTAGGATTAACCTCTAATATTTGTGAGTGATTTGCCACATCACGAATAGTAGAAACTTCAAAATTTAATTCTTTACGAAAATCTCTAACAGTTTTTTCTGTATGAGAATAGCGCTCAATTGATAAGTTATAATTAGAAACCTCAGCCATAAATTTATGTTACGTATTTATTTTTATTGTTGCAATACATAATAATTTTATTTGATAAAACATTTTTAATTTTTTAACATAAATCTTTGATTTTATAGAAATCGTTTATTAATAGGCGAATATTATTTTCTGTAGTAAAGATATAACATGAGTTTTAAAGAGCATATTCCTGTATTGTTAGAAGAAGTTTTAACGGCTTTTGCAGACAAAAAAATTTTTAGATTTTTAGACGCTACTTTAGGCGCAGGAGGACATGCTTTATCTTTGTTAAAACTTCATCCAGAAATTTTTAAATATTATGGAATTGATAGAGATCCCAAAGCAATAGAAATATCTAAGAATAATTTAAAGGAATTTTCTAATAAATTAGTTTTTTATCCAACATCATTTAGTACAATTAAGAATTTGTTTGAATTGTCTTCTTTAGATGGGATTTTAGCTGATATTGGTTTATCTTCTATTCAATTAGATGATATGGAAAGAGGATTCAGTTTTAAATCAGATGAAGCTTATTTAGATATGAGAATGAATTATTTATCTGGAAAAACAGCAGCTGATGTTTTGAATAAATACTCAGAAAAAGAATTAGGAAATATTTTTAGAGAATTAGGAGAAGAACCTTACTGGAAACAATCAGCAAAAGCCATAGTAGAATATAGAAAAAAAAATAAGTTTTCAACAGTAGGTTCTTTAAAAGCTGCCTTACAAAATGTTTTTCCTAGGTTTAAGTTGAGAAAAAAAATTAATCCACTAACATTAATTTTCCAATCCTTAAGAATTTGTGTAAATGATGAATTGGAAGAATTAAAAAAGTTTATTCAAGATTCTTTTTTATTATTAGCTCCTCAAGGTAGGCTTGTGTGTATTTCATTTCATAGTTTAGAAGATAGAATTATTAAATGGAGTTTTCGAGAAGCTCAAAATAATGGGATAGGAAAAATAGTTACAAAAAAACCTATAATAGCTTCATATGAGGAAACTAAAAATAATAGAAGGTCAAGATCTGCTAAATTAAGGATTTTTGAAAGATATTCTCTATAAGTTTTTATATGAATATACGTTTATTTATAAAAATATTTCTTTGTTTGTTTATTTTTGGATTCATGTTATATAGATATTTGGAAAGGCAAAATAATATTACTGAATTAAGATTACAAATTCCTTCTTTAGAAATGGTATTGAACAATCTTTTGGAAAATAATGTTGGCTTGCAATTTGTAATTGATCATTTTGAAAGTCCCGATCATTTAATGGAATTACGTAAATTACCAGATTATAGTCATTTAGAATATATTCAAGAAAATGAACTCATTGATTTGTCGGAATAATGATTTGATTAGAAAGAGAATAGTTTATCTTTTTCTTGGTTTGTTTTTTTTATTTTCTATTTTAGTAGCTCGTTATTTTCAAATACAAGTTTTAGAAGGTGATCGTTGGGAAAAAGAAGCGCTTATTCAACATGAATTTCTTGTAAAAGAACCTTTTCGTAGAGGTACTTTTTATTCTAATACAAATTTAAATAAGGGAATTATAGGATATCAACAGCCTTTGGCTATTGATATTACTAAATTTCATTTGTATATAGATCCTATATCTATTCCAGAGAAATTTAAAGAAGAAATTTGTGAAACTCTTTTAAGTCTTTTATCTCAAAAAGATCCTTTGCTTAGAGAAGAATTTAATCGTAATACGAGGAGTAGAAGATTATTTAAATGGTTATCAAAAGAAGTTAAAGAAATAGTTCTTTCTTGGTGGAAGCCTTATGCTAAAGAAAATAAAATTCCTTTAAATGCTTTATTTTTTGTTACAGATTATAAAAGGTCTTATCCTTTTGGTAAGTTACTAGGACAAGTTCTTCATACGATTAGAGATGATAAAGATGAAAATACATTAAAAGCTTTTCCAACAGGGGGATTAGAAGCTTTTTTCAATGAAATTTTAGAAGGAAAAACAGGAGAAAGAAAATTATTAAGATCTCCATTTCATCGTTTAGATATTGATAAATGTATTAAATTTCCACAAAATGGTGCTGATATATATTTGACGGTTAATCATTTTATACAAAATATTGTAGAAGAAGAGTTAGAAAAAGGGGTTTTACTTGCCAAAGCAAAAGGAGGCTGGGCTATAATGATGGATCCCTTTTCTGGGGAAATATTTGCTTTAGCTCAATATCCTTTTTTTTATCCTTCAAATTATAAAGATTTTTTTAATAATAAAGATAAGATAGAACATACAAAAATTAAACCAATATCTGATAGTTTTGAAATTGGTTCTATTATGAAGCCTATCACTGTAGCTTTAGCTTTAAAAGCTAATGAAGAACTTGCTATGTCAAATAAACCTTCATTATTTTCTCCAAATGATCCTATAGATGTTACTAGAACTATTTTTCCAGGAAGAGCAAAATATCCTTTAAGAGATGTTTCTCGTAATAAATGTTTAAATATGTATATGGCTTTACAGAAATCATCGAATATTTACATGGCACAATTAGCTGATAGAATTGTTAATTCATTAGGAGCAGAGTGGTACAGTAATGCTTTAACAACTATATTTGGTTTTGGAAGATCAACAGGCATTGAACTTCCTGGAGAAACTTCAGGAAGAGTTCCTTGCCCTTTGAAAAAAAAACAATTTAGTGAATGGTCTTTAGCGACTCCTTATTCTTTAGCTATGGGATATAATATTTCGGCTTCTGCATTACAGATGGTGAGAGCTTATTCTGTATTAATTAATGGGGGTTATTTAATTAATCCTACATTAGTTAAAAAAATAGTTTCTTCAATTAATGGACCTCAAGAGTTGTCAACTTGTGCTGATTATTCCCAATTTAGAAGTTCTATAAAAGTGCTTTCTAAAGAGATTTCTGAAATTTTAATTCGATCTATGAAATATACAACATCAATAGGAGGATCAGGAATTTTAGCTGCACTTAATAACTACACAACAGCGGGAAAAACAGGAACAGCAGAAAAATTAGTTGGAGGACAATATTCTAGGAATACTCATCTTTCTTCTTTTATTGGATTTGCTCCTGCAAACCTAAATAGATCAATTCGTCCGAGATTTGTGCTTTTAATATCTATAGACGAGCCTGCACATATCATTTTGCCTAATGGAGTAAAAGGATACATGGGAGGAAGATGTGCAGCGAATGTTTTTGGAGCAATTTCTCAACGTACTTTAGAATTTTTAGGAGTTCCTCCAGATAAAAATGACAATTTAGAAAAAGGTTGGACTGAAGAAGTGAAAAAATTGAAATTGTTATATGAGGAATGGAATCGTAAATGAAGTTAAAGAAATTAATAGCAGGTCTAAATTTTAAAATTTATGGACATATTAAAGAAAAGGAAATTTTAAGTTTGGTTAATGATTCTAGAATAGCATCACCTAATTCTCTTTTTATAGCAAAGAAAGGAAATTGTGTAGATGGAAATTCTTTTATCGGAGAAGCTATTAATAATGGATCTATAGCTGTTGTTTCATCTATTTATAATCCGTTATATAACCAAGTTGTTCAATTAATTACAGAGGATGTGGAGAAAACAGAAGCTTTATTAGCTAAGAGATTTTATGAAGATCCTTCTAGTTCTTTATATGTTGTTGGTATTACGGGAACAAATGGAAAAACTACTATATCTTTTCTTCTTAAACATGTTTTAGATAAAATAGGTTATTTTTGTGGTTTAATAGGAACAATAAAATACATTATAGGTGAACATAGTTTTGATTCAACTTTAACAACTCCTTGCAATTTATCAATACAAAATATGATGAAAAAAATGATTTGTCAAGGATGTAAAGCTGTTAGTATGGAAGTTTCTTCTATTGGTTTATTACAAGAAAGAACACGATTTATTAATTTTAATGCAGCAATTTTTACTAATCTTACTAGAGATCATTTAGATATTCATAAAACTTTAGAAGCTTATGCTTTAGAAAAAAAAAAGTTATTTCAAAATTTATCTGAAGATTCTATAGCAATTGTTAACAATGATTCTTGTTGGAGTAAATTTATTGTTAAAGATTGTAAAGCTACTATTTTTAGTTATGGTTTTTCAAATCAATCTGATCTTTGGGTTTCTAATTTTTCTTTAGATTTAGATAAGACTATTTTTGAAGTAAATACAAAGGATTTTTCTCAAAAATTTGTAATACCTTTAATAGGAAAGCATAATATATATAATGTTTTATCAGTAATTGCGCTTATGCATTTTCAATTAAAGGTGTCGTTATATGATTTATCTGAAATTTTGAAATTATCTCCTATTCCTAAAGGTCGTTTAGAATTGGTTCCTAATAATTATTGTAAAGTGTTCGTTGATTATGCTCATACTCCAGATGCTTTGGAAAATGTGTTGTCTATTTTACATGAAATGCTTGCTAATCGAGGAAAATTAATTATTGTATTTGGATGTGGTGGAGATAGGGATGTAGAGAAAAGGTCTTTAATGGCAAAAGTGTCTGAAAAATATGGTTTAAGCATTGTTACTTCAGACAATCCTAGAACAGAAGATCCAATAAAAATAATTCAAGATATAGAAAAAGGTTTTACTAAGAAAAATTATTGTATAGAAATTGATAGACAGCAGGCTATTTCTAAAGCTTTAGAAATAGCTAATCAAGATGATATTGTATTAATTGCAGGTAAAGGACATGAAACTTATCAAAGGTTTGCTTATACTACAATACCTTTTGATGATTATGAAGTTGCACTAAATTTTTTATCGAAAAAAAGGATTTGTTCCAAAATTGAATAAGAAAAGTTATTTAATTACTTATTATTTATTATTTTTTATTAATAGTTCTTTTTCTCTTTTTTCTAGAGAACCGGTAACTTTTAATAAATCGGTTCATAAAAGTAGAGAAGGACTTATAGTAATTGATGCTGGTCATGGAGGTAAAGATGAGGGAACCGCCAACCATAAAGAACACTATGAAGAAAAATCTTTGACCTTAGCAACTGCTATTTTAGTACAAAGTCAATTAAGAAAATTAGGTTATAAAACAATGTTAACTAGGCAAACAGATGTTTTTGTTCCTTTATTGAAACGTTCGGAGTTAGCGAATTCTCATCAAGCTAAGGTTTTTATAAGCATACATTATAATTATTCACAAAATCCTCTAGCTTTGGGGACAGAAGTTTATTATTATGTTGATAAAAAAGGATTTAAAAGAACAAATTTATCAAAGACTCTTGGAGAAGAGTTATTAGTTAATTTGAAAACAGAAGCAAACATTATTTCTAGGGGAGTTAAAGTAGGAAATTTCTCTGTAATTAGAGAAACGAAAATGCCAGCAGTTTTAATAGAAGTTGGTTTTTTATCTAATCCTAAAGAAAGAGAAAGACTTTTGGATCCTCGTAATAGAATGAAAATAGCAAAAGGAATTGCTTTAGGGATTCATTCTTATTTAAATAAAACAAATAAGTAAATCGTCCTCGATGCGATTCGAACGCATGACCTGCTGCTTAGGAGGCAACTGCTCTATCCTACTGAGCTACGAGGACAAATAACAAGATTTTATAGTTCTGTTTAGATTTTTTCTAGTATAATTCTTGTTTACTGTGTAGTTTAAAATTAATTGTTTTTACATTAAGGATTAAAAATGATGCATTATGATGTAGGGTTAATTGGATTAGCCGTAATGGGACAGAACTTAGTTTTAAATATGATTGATCACGGCTATTCTGTTTGTGTATATAATAGGAGTAGGGAAAAATTAGAAAAATTTGTTTCTCAGTATAGTAACTCTTTGTTACATGGTGAAGTTTTTATTAAAGATTTTATATTAAAAATTAAAAAACCTAGAAAAATAATATTAATGATAAAAGCTGGTGATGCAGTAGATGATATAATAAGCCAAATGCTTCCTTTTTTAGAAAGAGGAGATATTGTTGTAGATGGAGGGAATAGTTTTTACAAAGATACTGAAAAACGTTGTGATTATTTAAAGAGTAAAGAAATTTATTTTCTTGGTTGCGGAATTTCTGGTGGAGAAGAAGGAGCTCGTTATGGACCTTCTATTATGCCAGGAGGTGATATTCAAGCATGGCCTTATATTAAAAAAATTTTTTTGGATATTGCAGCAAAGGCAGATGATGGAAAAGCATGTTGTGAATGGGTAGGGGAAGGAGGAGCAGGACATTATGTAAAAATGGTTCATAATGGCATAGAGTATGGAGATATACAATTGATTTGCGAAGCTTATTCTTTAATGAAGCATCTTTTGCATTTGCCTAATGAACAGATGTCTCAAATTTTTTCTGATTGGAATACCAAAGAGCTAAATAGTTACTTAATAGAAATAACCGCTATAATTTTAAGATTTTTAGATAAAGATGGATCTTATTTGATCGACAATATTTTGGATGTAGCTGAACAAAAAGGTACAGGGAAATGGACTGTTTCTAGTGCTTTGGATTTAAATATACCTATTTCATTAATTGCAGAGTCTGTTTTTGTTCGTTTTTTATCTAATTTTAAGGAAGATAGAATTAAAGCTTCTCAAATATTTTTTAATAAAGGAATAAGCAAAGATACTATATCAAATAATTTTATTAATGATATTTTTTATGCTTTATATGCTGCTAAAATTATGAGTTATACTCAAGGTTTTATGTTAATGAAGAAAGCTTCTGAAAAATTCTTTTGGAACCTTAATTATGGAAGTATAGCTTTAAATTGGAGAGCGGGATGTATTATTAAAAGTGCTTTTTTAGATAAGATTTATGATGCTTTTAAACTTAATCCAAATTTAAATAATTTATTAATGGATGAGTTTTTTATAGAAGAATTAAAGAAAAGTTTAATTAGTTTAAGAAAAGTAGTATCTACAGCAGCTTTATATGGCGTATCAATACCGTGTTTTTCTTCTTCACTTGCTTTTTTTGATGGATTTTCCACAAATGCTTCTTCAAGTAATTTAGTTCAAGCATTGAGAGACTATTTTGGAGCTCATACATATGAAAGAATAGATGCTCCTAGAGGAAATTTTTTTCATACAGAATGGAATAAAAATAATTAGTCATAAAAACATTAATCCTGTTAATTTGAATAAGATTATCAGGATTAGTTTTTAAGTTTCTAATCATCAATTTTTAAGATTTCTATAAAAACTTTATGAGGGATGGCTACTTTGCCAAATTCTCTCATTTTTCTTTTACCTTTTTTTTGTTTTTCCCAAAGTTTCCTTTTTCTAGTAATGTCTCCTCCATAACATTTAGCAGTTACGTTTTTTGCCAGGGCTCGAATTGTTTCCCTGGCAATAATTTTTCCTCCGATAGCTGCTTGAATGGGAATACGAAAAAGTTGTTGCGGAATAATTTCAGAAAGCTTTTTACAAATATTTCTTCCTTTTGTTTCTGCTTTGTTTTTGTGAACTAAACAAGAAAATGCATCTACAGGTTCTTCATTAACTAGAATTTCTAGTTTAATTATATTTCCTTTTTTATATTTAGAAAAAACATAGTCAAAAGATCCATAACCTTTAGTAATTGATTTTAATTTATCATTAAAATCTGTAACAATTTCGTTTAAAGGTAATTCGTAACTTAAGATTAAACGATTAGCATCTAAAGTTTCTGTTTTAAGACATTCTCCTCGTTTTTCCATGCATAATTGCATCAAATTACCGAGATATTCTCCGGGAATAATAATGTTAGCACTAACCCAAGGTTCTTCAATATAATTAATTACTGAAGGATCTGGATAATGTGTGGGGTTATCAATAAAAACAGTATTTCCTTTGTTTGTTATTATTTTATAAATAACACTTGGAGAAGTTGTAATAATATCTATACCAAATTCTCGAGTAATTCTTTCACTAATTATTTCCAAGTGTAATAAACCTAAAAAACCGCATCTGAAGCCAAAGCCAAGAGAATGGCTACTTTCTTGTTCTGTGTGTAAAGCCGAATCATTTAATTGTAGTCTTGAAATAGCTTCTCTTAATATTTCAAAGTCTGAAGAATCTGCAGGATAAATTCCAGCAAATACAACAGGTTTTACTTCTTTAAATCCTGGAAGAGGAGATTTTGCAGGAAATTTTACTGTTGTAACAGTATCTCCAATTTTGACTTCTTTTACGTTTTTAATATTTGCTATAAAATATCCAACTTGACCAGGTTTTAAAGAGTGATCAATTAACATAGCATTGGGTTTAAAAATTCCTACTCCGAGAATTTCAAAATCATTTTTGAAAGACGACATAAAAGTAATTTTTAAGCCTTTTTTTAACTCTCCGCTAACTATTCTTACATAAACCATTACACCTACAAAGGGATCATAATGAGAATCAAATATTAAAGCTTGTAACTCATTAGATGTGGGTTGCTTTGGGCTAGGAAAGCAAGTAATTATTTTATGCAAAATATCTTCAATACCTTGTCCTGTTTTTGCAGAACATAAGACAGTATGAGTAGTATCTAAACCAATATAATCTTTAATTTGTTTTTTAACTTCGTTTACATTAGAAGCTGGTAAATCTATTTTATTTAGAACAGGAATAATTTCTAAATTTCTTTCTAGGGCAAGATAAACATTTGCTAATGATTGTGCTTGTACGCCTTGTGAAGCATCAATAACAAGTAAAGCTCCTTCACAAGCTGCTAAAGATCTAGAAACTTCGTAAGAAAAATCAACATGACCGGGAGTGTCTATTAAATTTAGTTGATAAATTTTATTATTATAGCGATATTCTAGAGTAACCGGATGGGCTTTAATTGTAATTCCGCGTTCTCTTTCTAAATCCATAGCATCGAGAAGCTGGTCTTTCATTTCCCTTTTTTCTACAGTGTTTGTTAGCTCTAATAACCGATCAGCAATTGTAGATTTACCATGATCTATATGGGCTATAATAGAGAAATTTCTGATGAGAGAGATATCGTGTTCCAAGTTTTGCTATTATTTTAAATTAAAAAGATAAAGAAATTATAAATATCAAATATTTTATTCTCTAGCAAATAAAAAAAAAGCCTTAAAGATAATTTTCTTTAAGGCTTCTTAATAAAATAATAAATTTTTTTTAAGAAGTTGTTTCCACGGGTTTAGTGGAAGTAACTATTTCTTCTTTAGCAGAAGCAGATGATTCCTGTGAACTTTCGCTAGTTAAAGCTAAGAATTCTTTACTTAATTTTTTAGCGGAAAACATCCATAAAGCAATAATTCCAAAGAGAATAATTGCTAAATAAGGAGTCATGGCAGCTAAGCTTCCACAAAAGACTAGAAGACCTTGTTGAATAAGAGATCCTCCAGATTTACCTAATCGAGCACCAACAACATCAATAGCAGCTTTTCCTTTTACCTTTTGCTCTTGATCTAATGGAATATAAGCCATTTCTTTAGTTGGATCAAATAAAGCATATTTAGCTGATTTTGAAACGATATTTTGAATCATTCCAACAATAACTGCTAACATAAGAGGAGTTGTACCTAGCATGCTAATTAGACCATGAGCTTTATCTTTAAAGATAACTAATAGGAAGAAGATAGATCCAGTAATTAATAAAATAATAGGAGTAACTAAAGCAGCTTTTAGCCAACCGAACTTTCTAACAACATTTCCACCAATAAATAACATGGTTAATACAGATACGCATCCTGTAAGTGTTGAAAATACTCCCATAAAGGTACTATAATCATTAGAAGATGGATATTGTAGCTTTAATTGGCTTTTCCAGGTAACTTCAACAATATTGATTGCAATGCCATAACCAATAACCAACATAGCTAAAGATAGCATATAAGGAGATCTGATAAGATAAAGGAAGCTTTCTTTAAGTCCCATTTTTGTTTTTACTTTTTTCTTAGCTATTTCTTCTGGGCTATAAAATCTAGGATCTGTTAAAACATAACGATTAATCCACCAGTAACAACCCATAATGATAAAGCCAGATACTAAAACCATAGACATTAATAATTTTAAAGAATAACCCCAAGGATCTCCGTTAAATTGAAGTTTTTCTCTAATATTGGAAGCCCAAATAATAGCAGGGCCAGAACATAATAAAGCTATATTGGCTCCGACACCAAATAAGGCATAAAATCTCTTTGCTTCACTAATTTTTGTAATTTCATTGGCAAAGCCCCAAAAAACTAAGGAGAGCATAACACTTCCCCACAATTCTGCTAAGACAAAGAAAACAGCATAAGACCAATTTCTAAAAGCTGCAATAAGTCCAGATAACCCAGCAGGAACAATAGCTTGAATTTTGTCTGCTAAGTCTGTTGGATGCAACACGTCTCTTAAAGGATAAATCACAGTAGGAAATAAAGCGAAAAATACTAAAAAGGGTGTAGTTATAGTATAAAAAAGAGCTGGTTTGCTTAAAACGTTACTTAATTTTGCATAAATAATCATAAAGAGCACAGCTGAAGGCACGACGAGCCAGACTTTAATGAAAGGTATCGCTTCAGCTCCAGATCCAGGTGCTGTCACAACTAGCGCATCTTTGGTATCTCGAAGTACTGTATAGTTAAATGAAATACAGAAAAACATCAAGAACATTGGGAGAACTTTTTTTAATTCAAATCCATGTACAGGCCAAAGAAAGGAGCGCCATTTTCCAAACGTTTGCTTGGTTTCAGTCATAAAATCTCCTTAATTTTTTAAAGATATTTAAAATTAATCAAAATAAGGGTAATAAAACATTACTTTTTCAAGTATTATATTTTATCATTTTACCTAAGATATTGCAATTAAATAAGGATGAAAGAAAAAAAAAGCGAATTTTTAAATCGCTTTTTTTTCTTTTAGCTAAAAACATTATTTGTTTCTAAATTAAGAGAAAGATGCGTGGATTTAATAGCTTCTACATAAGCGTTCCATAATTCAAAGTCTATTTGATTATTTCGGATTGATCTTACAAGTTCTCTTTTTAATGAAGGCAATGGCTTTTTTGGGCTGAATCTAGCTAAAAGATCTTTATCTCCAACTTGTCTAGCAAGTTCTAACACTCTATCTATGTCGTGTTTTGTAAAACTAACAAAATCCTTTTTTTTCTTAGACCCTCTAGGTGCTCTTTGCTTTGGAGCCAAAGCTCTTGGGGAGTCGGAATCTAATACAAATTTTTTTAACATATTTAGTAATTGATCAGGTGAGGAATTTTTTAGCTTTTTTAGAGTAAAATGATGCATATACCCACCACTTGGACCTGGAAGATATCTACACAAATCATTTTCTCCATTGCCGCAGACTTTTTGAATTGCTTTTTCAATAAATTTTTCAATTTCGCGTTCACTTGCCAAATCAGTTGTTTCTGCAAAAGCCATGGCTACCTTCCTTTATTAATTAGACTTTGGGTTTTAATAATACTTTTATTTTCTACTTTTGTAACAGGTAAGTTTAATTTCTTCGCCATTTTATGATGTTGAACTAATTTTGTGCAATATTAATTTTAAAAAATATTCTCCTTAAAACTAAACTTTTTATAAAATAGATAACTTGAATTCTTAACTTATTTTTTTGTATTATTTTTAGAAATGAAAGTGGGAATTACTTATGAATATTCGACTTATCAAATTTTTATCTTTACTTTTTCTTGGTATCTTAGCTTCTAGTTGTTCTTCTTTAAAAGTTAAACGTTCATCTTTTAGTAATGATAATAAATTTAGAATAAAAGTACTTTCTACAACTAGGATGATTAAGGATTTAGTAGACGAAGTTGGAGGAGAATTTATTGATTCTCTTTCTTTAATTAATGGAGAGTTAGATCCTCATTCCTATGAATTAGTTAAGGGTGATGATGAGAAAATTTCTTTGGCTGATGTTATTTTTTGTAATGGGCTAGGTTTAGAGCATAGTCAAAGTCTTAGAAGGAATTTAGAGGAAAATGAGAAATCAGTATTTCTTGGTGATAGGATTTTGGAGAAGTATCCGGATTTAATTATTAACTTGGATGGACAATTAGATCCTCATATCTGGTTAGATATATTTTTGTGGTCCCATTGTATAGAGTTTATAAAAGATAAATTGATAGAAATAGATTGTGAACATGCTGATTATTATGAGGAGAGAGCAAGAACTGTTTTTTTTAAGATGTTAGATTTAGATAATTGGGCAAAAGATTTGTTAGGACGCATTCCTTCTAATAAGAAATATTTGGTTTCAGGTCATAATGCATTCAATTATTTTGTAAAAAGATATTTTGTTATTGAAGATAATAAAGGAGACACCTGGAAAGAAAGGTACTGCTCTCCTGAAGGCCTTTCTCCAGAAGCACAAATTAGTTCTAGGGATATTATTGATGTTATAAATTTTATTAAGAAGTTTGATGTTAGTGTTATTTTTTTAGAGTCTAATTTAAATGGTAATGTTTTAAAGAAAGTGAAAAGAGCTTGTCGAAGCAATAAGGTTCGGTTGTCTCGTAAACCTTTATGTGGGGATTCTTTAGGGAGTAATTCTTCTTATTTTGAAATGTTTCAACATAATGTAAATTTGGTAAAGCAAGAGTTAATAGATGAATAATGAGAAAATGGAATCTCCTTGGGAAGCAAAACAACTTTCCGTCAACTATGATTTATCGTCGGTTTTATGTAACATTTCTTTTGCTTTGCCTCAATCTGGTTTAGTTGTTGCAATTTTAGGACCAAATGGAGCAGGTAAGAGTACTTTAATTAAAGCTTCTTTAAGTTTAATTAAACCAAATTTTGGAAGTGTTTCTTTTTTTGGAAAACCTTTTTCTAAGATAAGGGAAAAAATTGCTTATATACCACAAAAGAACCATATTGATTGGGACTTTCCTATTACTGTTTTAGATTTAGTTCTTATGGGTTCTTATGGAAAATTAGGTTTATTTAAACGTATTTCTTCTGAACAAAAAGAACTTGCCTTAACTTGCTTAGAAGCAGTGGGTTTGTCTAAATATGTATATAGGCAAATAGGTCAATTATCTGGAGGACAACAGCAAAGGTTATTTTTAGCGAGAGCTTTAATGCAAAAAGCTGAGATTTTTTTAATGGATGAACCTTTTGCTGGAGTAGATAAAGCTTCTTTTGAAGTTATTATGAAAACTTTACATGATCTAAAGCAAAGAAAAAAAACAGTTATTGTTGTTTATCATCACTTGGAAGATGTTTTGGAGTTTTTTGATTATGTTCTTTTTTTAAATAAAACAATAGTTGCTCATGGATTTACTAAAGATATTTTTAATCAAGAGATTATTCGTTTAACATATGGTAGAGATGTTTCTATGTTAGATCATGCAATGAGACTAGCAAGAAATAAGTTTGAAGGAACGATTTAATGCTAGAGGTTATTTTTAACCCAGTTTTTATTTTAACTTTGGGTTCTTTATGTTTTATTTGTATGACTACAGCTTTATGGGGAAGTTTATTATTAGTTAGTAAAAAATCTCTTCTAGGGGAAAGTTTATCTCATGCTAGTTATCCGGGGATTTTATTAGCAGTTCTGATATTTGATGGAATATTTAGTGAATTTGGTTCTTCTTTAGTTGTTTTGTTTTTTGGAAGTTTAGCTGCATTTATTGGTTTTTATTGTATTAATTTTTTTGGAAAAAAACTTTATTTGACTGAAGATTCTTCATTAAGCTTTGTTTTAGTCTTGTTTTTTAGTTTGGGTATTATTTTTTCTTCATATGCTCAAACTGCTTCTCCTTTAGTTTATATTAAAATAAATTCTTATTTGTATGGTCAAGCTGCTACTTTAAGTGAAATAGAAACAATTGTTTCTTTTTTAATTTTTTTATTTAGCCTTAGTTTTGTTCTTTTATTTTATAAAAGTATATTAGTTATTTGTTTTGATTATGATTATGCAAAGGTTTCTGGGATAAAAATAACTTTAGTAAATAATTTAATTTTATTTTTTTTGTCGTTGATTATTGTTTTAGGAATGCGTGCTGTTGGTGTAGTTTTGATTTCCTCTATGATAGTAGCTCCTCCTTTAGCTGCTAAGCAATTTACAAATAAATTTTCTTCATTTATTTCACTTTCGATTATATTTGGTGCTTTTTCTGGTTGTTTTGGTGCTTTATTATCATTAATTCTTTCGGTTGAAACTTCTTCAGGAAAAGCATATTTGCCTACGGGTCCTTTAGTAGTTGTTATTTCTGGAATTTTTGTAATTTTTTCTTTATTTTTTGGATTGAAACATGGTTTAGTTACAAAATTTTTAAGAAAAAAATTATTTAAAATTTCTATAAGTCAAGAAAATTTAATTAAAATTATTTGGTTTTTATCGAATAAAGGAGAAGAAGTTTTTTCCAAAGAAGAGTTAGTTTCTAGCTCTAGATTTTTAGAAATGTTTTCTAATAACAAATTAAAAAATATTTTATTTGTACTTATTTTTTTCAGAAGATGGATAAAAAACACAAAAAATAATAATTGGTTAATGACACCTTTGGGTAAAGAAAAAGCTGAAAAAATAGTTAGATTACATCGTTTATGGGAATTATATTTAGTGAATTCTTTAGATTTTAATAAAGAACAGGTACATCCTTTAGCTGAAGAAATAGAGCATGTTATTAATCCTGATTTAGAAAAGTTATTATTTACATCCCTTAATAAACCTACTTATGATCCTCATAATCAGTTAATTCCTGGAGGAGCAGAGTATTAATGTTAATTACTTTTTTTTCTTCAATTAGTCCTTATACCAATGCAACATTTTTTTCTTTTTTTGTTGTTTTAATTCGTAGGTTGTTTTCTTTGTTTCATGTTGTAAAAACAGGATTGTACATAGATGAATTGCAAATTTTAGTTTTTATTTCGCTTTCATGTTCTGGTGCTATTATAGGTTCTTTTCTTTTATTAAAAAGAATGATGATGTTTGCTAATGCAATTTCTCATACTATTTTATTTGGTTTAGTTATTGTTGCTTTATTTTCTGGAGATATTTTACATCTTAGTATTTTTAATTTAATAATTTCTTCTGTTATCACAACCATATTTACTGGATTATTAATTAGAACTATTTCTGATTTTTTTCACATAAAAGAAGATGCTAGTATAGCTTTTATTTTTTCGTTTTTATTTGCTTTAAGTTTAATTCTATTAGTTTATTTATCAAAATCAACCCATGTTGGAACAGAATTAGTTTTAGGAAATGCTGATGCTTTAACTATTAAAGATTTACAGTATGTTTCATATGTTTTATTAATTAACTTATTGATAGTGACATTTTTATTTAGAGGATTTCTTATTTATTCATTTGATGTTTTATATTCTAAAGCTTTAGGTTTTTCTCCAACTTTATTTGGCTATATTTTATTATTGCAAACTTCTTTAAGTTTAGTTTCTGCTTTTAAAGCTGTGGGAGTGCTTTTATCTTTATCTTTTTTGATAATTCCAGTTATTACTGCTAAATTATTTGCAAAATCAGTAAAATGGTTAATTTTTTTATCAATGATATTTGGTTGTTTAGGTTCAATTTTAGGAACAGCTTTGTCTAGGCATGTTTTGACTCAAATTGGAGTAGGTTTATCTAGTGGAGGATTGATCTCCCTTGTTCTTATATTTATTTATTCGTGTGCTTTTTTCTTAAATTACTTAAGAAATTTTTTTATTAGATCAAGAAAATTAAGAGAGAATTGACAATTCTTCTATTAGTCTTTATTATCTCATTTTTGTATTTTTATCCTTTAGTTTTTAATGAAGAATGTTATAGTTTTGGGTTCTACAGGAAATGTTGGTATTCAAGTATTAGATGTAATAAGTCAATTAGAGGATTATACAGTTATAGGTTTATCTGCTAAAGGAACTAATCTTGATTTACTTAAAGAACAGATTAAAAAATTTTCTCCTAAAATTGTTGCTGTTGATAATAATGCAGATCTTTTGTTTAAAGAAGCAAAAAATGTAGATTTTCTTTTTGGTGAAGAAGGAATAAGCAAATTGGCCTCTCTTTCTGAAGCAAATATTGTAATAGTTGCTATCTCTGGAATGGCAGCTTTGAAGCCTACTTTAGCTGCTATTAGGTCAAAAAAAATCATTGGTCTTAGTAATAAAGAAATAATTGTTTCTGCAGGAGAATATCTTATAAAAGAGAAATTTTTGTCTGGTGCTTCAATCATTCCGATAGATAGTGAACATAGTGCTATATTTCAATGTTTAGATTCTCGTCCATTAAATGAAGTAAAAAGAATTGTACTTACTGCTTCTGGAGGGCCTTTTTTATATAAAGATGTAGATAATGTTGCTTATGAAGATGTTTTTAAACATCCAACTTGGAAAATGGGACCCAAAGTTACTGTAGATTCATCTACCTTAATTAATAAAGGGTTAGAACTTATGGAAGCCAGATGGTTGTTTAATATTGAACCGAGAAAAATAGAAGCAATAGTCCATCCTCAAAGTTTGTTACATGGCATGGTTGAATTTTGTGATGGAAATATTATAGCTCATATGTCTCCAACAAGCATGAAATATCCTATTCAATATGCTCTTTCTTATCCTAAAAGATTGCCTTTAAGTTCTTCTTATTTTGATTTTTTAAAAGGTAATGTTTTAGAATTTTTTCCTATTGATGAAAAAAAGTTTAGAGGTTTTTCTTTAGCTAAAAAGGTTATGATGGAAGAAGGAAGTTATCCTTGTTGTTTTAATGCTGCTAATGAAATACTTGTTTCTAGATTTTTAAGAAAAGAAATTTCTTGGAAAGATATAGTAATAAAATTAGAAAAAATAATAGAAGAGCATATTAAAAAGCAGATAAGCTCTTTAGATGATGTATTAGTTATAGACAAAGAGTCTAGATTACGCGCTCTATCTATATAAAATTAGGTTAAGGTTTTTATTATGACAATTATATATTTAATTCTCGCAGCTTTAGCTCTTGGTTTATTGGTATTTATTCATGAGTTAGGTCATTTTTTGGCTGCTAAAAGTGTGGGAATGACTGTTGAAGCATTTAGTATAGGCTTTGGCCCAGCTTTATTTAAATGGTGTTCTAAAGAAGGAATAGAATGGCGGATAGGAATAATTCCTTTAGGAGGATATGTTCGTATAGCAGGAATGGAGTTTAAAAGAAAAAAGAAAGAAGAAGGAACTGCTTATGAGCTTGTTAATCCTTATGATATTAAAGATGGATTTTATAATAAATCACCTTTAAAGAGAATTTATGTTTTAATTGCCGGTCCTTTAGCAAATTTGATTTTTGCTATGTTTTTCTTTTTTATGATTTGGCTTTTTGGGGGTCGAGATAAGAGTTTTTCTGAATTAACACAAGTAGTGGGTTGGGTTTCTCCTAGTTCTGAATTTTATAAAGCAGGATTACGCAAAGGGGATCGTATTTTGAGTTGTAATGGAAAAAAATATGAAGGTATAAAGGATATTCTTTATACAAGTGTTCTTGACCGATCAACAATTCATCTTAGTGGAGAACGTTATGATTTTCAGAAAAATAAGAATTTTCCATTTAAAGTAATTGTGCATCCAAAGTTATTCGTTGATCAACGTAATTTTACAATTCCTTTTAGCAGTGCTCGTTATCTAATTTATGATAAAATTCAAGGAAAAGATAATAAATTACTTCTAGGTTCTCCAATGATAGATTCAGGAATAAAATATGGAGATAGATTAGTTTGGATGGACGGTGAATTGTTATTTTCTTTGGATCAAATGAGCGCTCTTTTAAATGAACAATATGCATTACTTACTATTAAAAGAAATGACAAAATCTTTTTATCTAGACAACCAAGAATTTTAGCTGGGGAAATGTCTCTTCCAGTATATTTAAGAAATGATTTAATTGATTGTCAGTATGAAGCTCACTTAAAAGGAAAATGGTCTTCATTGTTCATTTTGCCTTATGTGATTGGAAATAATTGTTATGTAGAAAAAATGTTACCTTTATCTACGAATTTATTAGATGAATTAAAGATTAATAAAGATTCTTTTTCTCCTTTGCAAGTAGGAGATTTAATTTTAGCTGTTGATGGTCAACCTGTTTATAGTAGTTATGAGATATTGAAATTAGTTCAGGAGCATAAAGTTTTAATTATTGTAAAGAGAGATTTAGAAAAAATTAGAACTATTCCTACATACAATTTTGAAGAAGATAGTGAGTTTTTAAAATCTTTTGATTTTTTAGAAATAGAAAAAATAACAAATTCCATAGGTTTAGATCATTTAAACAAGGTTTCTGCTAATTTTGTGTTATTAAATCCAGTAACTCCAAGAAGATGGGATCAATTTAATGTTTCTAAAGAGAATAAAGATAAGATTTTGGAAGAAATGGAAAAACAAAAACAAGCAATTAATACAATTAAAAATAAAACTAAAAAAATGATACTTTTAGATCAGTTGGAAGAAAATAGAAAGAAGGTTATGTTGGGTATTCAACTACAAGATCTTGTTGTAAAATATAATCCAAATCCTTTTGAGTTATTTGCTTCTACATTTTCTGAAATGACAAGGACTTTAAAAAGTTTATTTTCAGGAAGAATGAATGTAAAATGGTTATCTGGACCTGTAGGAATAGTTCAAGCATTACATCATGGGTGGTCTTTGGGTGTAAATGAGGCTTTATTTTGGGTGGGGCTAATAAGTGTTAACTTGGCTGTATTGAATTTATTGCCAATACCTGTCTTAGATGGAGGGTATATAGTTTTTTCTTTATGGGAATGGATTTCAGGAAAAAGACTTAATTTAAAACTTATAGAAAAATTAATTATTCCTTTTATCATTTTATTAATAATTTTATTTATTTTACTTACTTTTCAAGATATTGTTCGTTTAGTTTAAGGAAAGCCAGTAAATTGATAAGGATGAGATGCAAAGCAGTGAATCACAAATGTGTTTGTACTTTGTTTTGCATTTTTTGTGGAGATATTAAGTTTATTTTTTGTGTTTTTAGTTAAATCTGTGTTTGTTGGTTTATTTTCTAAAAATTCTTTTATATGTTTAAAACACTCGGGATTAACTATAATATAAGTGTGAGATACATTTAGAGAAATGTTGTTATTAACTCCAGGTAATTTTGTTTCTATAACAGCTACTTTTCCATCGTTAGGACATTTCATTTTAAATGGAATGAATCTACTTGGTTTGTAACCACTTATAATTAAAGTATCTACGGATTTGGGTAGACTGCCAGTACAGAGCATTTTTTTTGGGCAATAAGTGAGTAATTGTTTTCCTAATTTTCCACCAAAAACAAATTGAACTGCGGTTAAACATCTATATTTTCTAGCTAAATGAGATCCTGCATTAGGAGGAGCTAGAAAAATAGCTTTTCCCATTTTAGCTTCTTCTGGACAATCTGGGTGACTTAATGCTACTTTTGCAATAACCCCACCTATTGAATGAGTTACAAAATGAATTGCTTTTCCTGGTTTACAAAGTGCTATTTTCTGTAGGAGACGAACTAAATGATCTGCGTGTTCTTCTAATGTAAATTTCCTTGTTTCGTAATTCCATAAGAATACTTCGTAATTCTGATGATTTAGGAAGCGACCTATGGGTTTCATTGATGTATAAGATCTTAAGAAGGCATGTAAGCATACTACAGACTCTTTGTCTTTATTTATTAAATTCATTTGCTTTAATGAATGTTTTCCATAATGATCAAGATTATTTTCACAAGAATTAACTTTATTAATAAAAATAAAACAAAAGATAAATATAAATATCAGTTTTTTCATTTTTCACCTAATATAATAAAAATTTAAATTATTTTTTTGAATAAAACAATAAAAAATAAATATTTTTTATTTTATTAATAATTAACTTTTTGTTTTTTATTTAAATAAAGATAAAAGAACTTTTTTATTAAAATGATTTTTCTATATCTAAAATATTGAATGAATGTTTTTTTTCTATTTGTTCTAAGAAAGGGGTAGTAAAGATAATTTGTCCTAAAAGTGTACTATGATTAGTTAATTTAAGAAGACGTTCTTTATCTAGGCTTGTTTTTACATCATCTATGCAAATAACGGGTGTTTGATGTAAGTTTTTATGAATTAGAGACCATTCAGATAATTTAAGAGATGCCAAACAACATTTTTTTTGACCTTCACTAGCAAAAGAAGCAACATTTTTTTGATTAACATGAATAATTATATCATCTTTATGAGGACCGAAGTTAGTAAAACCAGAAATAGAGTCTCTATATCTTGTTTTTAAAAATTCTTTTTGTATGATTTCTTTTAACTTTGTATCACAAGAACTTATAGATTGATTAATTTGTGATTTATATTTTATTAAAAATTTTTCATCAAATAATTGATGGGTATTATTCATTTCTTCTTCAAAGTGAGAACAAGCCTTTAATCTTGATTTAATTAAATTGACTGCAGATATAGCCATTTGTTCTTCCCAAGCATCAAAAACATTATTATTAATATTTTTTTCTTTAAGAAGAGCGTTTCTTTGCTGTAATGATTTTTTATATCTAGAAAGATGGTACAAATAGTTACGATCTATTTTTGATAAGTATAAATTTATAAATCGACGTCTATCTTTAGGGGATCCGTTAATGATATTTAAGTCTTCTGGAGTAAAAATTACACTTGGCAATAATCCTATAAGGTTTGCTAAATTTTTTAATTTTATCGAGTTATAAGAAATTTTTTTACCTTTGTTATCTAGGTAAAAAGATAAAAATTGTTCTATACCTTGATCCTCAAAGAGAAGTTCAATTAGAAAAAAACTTTCTTTGAACTTTATGCAATCTGTTAATTGATTAGTTCTAAATGATCTTCCATTAGCAAGAATGCTAATAGCTTCTAGTATAGTTGTTTTTCCTATAGCATTTTTACCCACTATATAGTTTATTTTCTCAGAAAAAGAAAATTCTGAGAGCTTGTAATTTCGAAAATTTTTAAGATACAAGCATTTTATTTTCATTTAGTCATCATGTAAACGCATTGGCATGATAATAAAAAGGCTTCTGGTAGAATCTGTTATAATTCCAGGGTTATAGGAATCAGATATACCTAATTTTACAGATTCGTCTTTACTATGTTTTAATATGTCTAAAAAGAAAAAAGGATTAAAAGCTATATCTAACTTATCTCCTTCATAGTTAACAGGCATGCTTACTTTACCTTCTCCTACTTTAGAGCAATTAGCTGTTAAAGTGAGCTCTCCTTCTTGAAAAGTAAATTTTACAGAATTAGATGCTTCATTTGTAAATAATGCAACTTGTTTTAGAATAGAAATGAGCTCTTCTCTATGAAGATCAACTATTTTATTACTTGTTGTTGCTATTACTGGCTCAAAGTCTGGATAACGGCCAGAAAGTAATTTGGTGATTAGAATGGTATTATCGGATTCGACTGCTATTTTGTCTTGAGCTAAAAAAACTGTAGTTTGATTATTTTCTCCAACAATTTTAATAATTTCTTCAACAGCTTTTATAGGAATTATATATTCTCCTTGAAATTCAGGATATAAGGTAATTTCTTGATCAATTTTTGCTAATCTTTTTCCATCAGTTCCTACAATAGTTGCTATTCCTTCCGCTATGCGTAGTAACACTCCAGTGAGAACAAACCTATTGTCTTCTTTTGATACGGCAAAAGCTGTTCTTTGTAACATATCTTTAAGTTGGTCTGATGATAAAGAAAATTTAACAGCATCTTGCATGTCTGGTAAAGCAGGAAAATCATTTTTTTTTAAGCTATGTAATCTAAAAAGAGAAGACCCCGACGTGATTTCTACCATATCATTTATTGATGAAGAAATTTCTACATTAGACTCTGTAAGTTCTTTGACTAGTTGAAAAAATCTTCTAGAAGGAATGGATAAAGCTCCTTGCTCATAAATTTTTGCGTTTGCAGTGCATCTAATGCCAACTGTTAAGTCAGTTGCGGTTACTGTTACATCTTCTCCAGAAGCCTCTAGCAAAAGATGCGATAGGATAGGAAGGGGAGCATTGATAGGAACAACATTTTGAACTTTTCTGATCAAATTACTTAGTTCATTTTTAGAAACTACAAATTTCATGTTTTTTCTCTTTCTATATTTTAAACGTACAAAATAATCTTAGAGTTTTGCAAAAGTCAAGAAGAAGAAGAAAATTTATGATTTTGATATAATGGTTGAATAATTTAAGAGTGTATAAAAAGTATGTCTTATAAGGAAATAGTATCTAATAGAAAAGCTTTTCATAATTATGAAATTTTGGAGAGCTATGAAGCTGGATTAGTATTAAAAGGAACAGAAATTAAATCTTTGAGGAATCACGGAGGCAATTTAAACGAGGCTTATGTTACTATTATTAAGAATGAGCTATGGTTAATTAATTCTAGTATAGCGCCTTATCGTTTTGGAAATATTAATAATCATGAAGAAAATCGTCAAAGAAAGTTGTTGATGCATAAGAAGGAAATTATAAAGTTAACAAAGTTTCTGTCTATAAAAGGATTTACTTTAGTTCCTTTAGCTTTTATTTTAAAAAATGGTTTTGTAAAAGTTAAAATAGGTTGCGCTAAAGGAAAGACTCGTGGAGATAAAAGACAAGCTATAATTGATAAAGAAAAGAAAAGAGAGATTGAAAGAACTATTAAAAATTATAATTAAAAAACTAATTAATGAAAGCCTTAATATTGTTTTTTTGAATCCAATCAAAAGCTTCATTTTTTGAAGAGAAAGTCATAAGAGCTGTTGCTATAGCATCAGCATAAGAACAAGAAGGATGTATTACTGTTACGGAAGAAATAAGTTCAGCTTTTACTTCTAATGGAGAGTATGTTATAGGATTAATTATATGAGTATAAGATTTTTCTAAAACTCTCCATTTTTGGATATAATTACCACTGGTAGCTATAGATTGATTGGTTATACTTAATGTTTTTCTAGGGTATAACAATCCTATTTTCCAGAGTCTTTTAGAAAAATATTGTCCAGATAATTTTATTTCTCCTCCCCATTCTACATAAAAATTATTAATGTTTAGATTTTTTAGTAACGAAGAAATTAAATCGACAGCATGTCCTTTTATTATTCCGCACAAATCTAATTCTATTTTAGGATGAGTTTTAATAATAGAACTTGTTTTTGGAAGTATTATTATTTTTTTCCAACCAACGTAGTCTTTTACATTATTTATTTCTTCATTTTTAGGAATAGATAATTGTTTTAGATGGGATATCCAAAGCTTTTTTAAAGGGCTAATTGTTGGATCAAAGCGACCATTAGTTAGTTCAAATAAAGTATCAACATAGACTAGAAAATTAATTAATTGAGGAGATACTAAAATTTCTTTATTAGTTGCTTTTTTATTGATTTTTGAAATTTCTGAATTTGGATTCCAGTTATTAAATATATTATTAATTTCATTGAAAATTTTTTCGATACCTTGTTTTACAAGTATTGTTTGGTTTTTAGTAATTTTTTCTCCCATTATAACTTTGTAATGCATTGTCATGGAAGTGCCTTCAAAAGATTTTTTACTTTTTTGACATCCAGAGACAATTATAAGAAATAGAAAAAAAATTAAGAAACGTGGTTTAAAAAACTTTCCCATGTGTTTTCTAATAAACTAGCTATTGTTAAAGGACCTATTCCTCCAGGAACTGGAGTAATAGCTTTACAAATAGATTTGACTTTTTCAAAGTTTACGTCTCCAACAATTTTATAACCTTTATCTGAAGTATCTGGAATTCTATTGATTCCAACGTCTATAATTATTGTATCTTTAGAAATCATTGTTTCATCTACGTATAAAGGTTTTCCAATTGCGGCTACAATAATATCAGCTGACTTTAATATTTCTGTTACGTTTTTTGATAAACTATGAAGTAAAGAGACAGTAGCATTTCCTAGAGAATTTTTTTGAATAAGCTTAGCAAATAATGGTTTACCAACGATATTACTTCTACCTAAGATAGCAACGTGTTTTCCTGAGACAGAAATATTATAAAATTGTAACAGAGAGATTATACCTTTAGGAGTGCAAGGAATGAAACCTTTTTCTCCCATAAGTAATTTTCCGAAGTTATAAGGATGAATTCCGTCAACATCTTTACTAGGGTTTATAGAAAGAATCACTTTATTAGTGTCAATATGTTTAGGTAAAGGTAGTTGTACAAGTATGCCGTGAGTATTAGTATCATTATTTAGAGAACTAATTATATTTATTAATTCTTGAGTATTAATAGTTTCAGGCAAATTTATAATTGATGATGTAAAACCAAGAGATTGAGCTTTGGTATGTTTGTTTTTTACGTATGTTTGTGAAGCTGGATCATTCCCTACTATTATTACTACTAATTTTGGAGAAGCTTTAGCTTGTGAAATTTGTATTTTTAGTTTTTCATAAATTTGATTGGCTACAATTAGACCATTTAAAATCATGAATGTCTCCTAGCAAGCTGAAAAATTTTGAAGATTTTTTTTAATATTGTGCTTGGGAGGGTAAAAATAAACAAGGAAAATAAAGCATCTGTATAACAAGCTGATATATCTTTTATAAGTAATTTAAAAGACCAGAGTGTTTTATAATTTAGTATTGGAAATATAAAATAAGATATAAGACTAAAAGTTATTGAAAATATGCTGGAAAGACAAGCTAGGGATAAAAATTTATCTTCAAAAAAGAAAAACCTAAGTTTATAGCAAATAATTCCAGAAAAGCAGTATCCAATAGTATAAATTCCAAAGGATAAAGAAGAAAAAATGTCAGATATTATTCCGCATAATAAACAATGCATTAAAATAGACAAAAAAGAAGTGGTATAAAAACGGTAACATAGATAGGGAGCAAAGAATAAAGGTTTAAAGTTAGGATAAATTGTTTGAAGGAATAGTAAGCTAGAAAAGCTTATTCCAAAGTGAAATATATTTTTAAGCTGCATGAGAAAAATAAAATACCTTATATAGAGTTTGAAGAAAAATTTTTAAATCTAAAGAAAAACAAATATTTTCTACATAATATTTATCTAATAAAAGCCTTTTTTTAAAATTTGTTTTGTTTCTTCCTTTAATTTGCCATAAACCTGTTAATCCAGGTTTTATGGAGAAAATAATGTGTTGAAGTTTTTTTAAAGATTCTTTTTGTGATTCTAGATAAGGTCTAGGACCGATAAAACTCAAATCACCTTTAATTATATTCCAAAGTTGCGGTAATTCATCTAAAGAGGTTTTTCTTAATAGTTTTCCAAAGAGGAAAATGCGAGGATCTTTTTTTAATTTTTGATAGGTTTTCCATTCTTTTGCAGCTGAGTGATTTGATTTAAGTAAGTTATGTAGTAAATAATCTGCGTTATGGTGCATAGAACGAAACTTATAAAAAACGAATATTTTTCCATTTTTTCCTAATCTGTTTTGTTTGTAAATAATAGGCCCATTGAAGGAAGAGATTTTAATGCCAATACTTAGTAGTATTAGTAATGGAAATAAGCAAATAATTAATAAAGTACTGAACATAAGATCAAATATTCTTTTGAAAACGAAATATATTTTTATTTTTTTTATATTCATTTATAACTCTTTGTTTTTATTTAATTTAAAAAATAATTTTTTAAATTAAAAACAATTATTTAAAAATAATATAATTTGTTTTTATAATATAAATTAGTTAAAAGATTAATATTTATTTTTATTTCTTTAAATAAATAACCTAATTTTTTGTTTATTTATACATATTTGGATTAAATATGAGAAGTACTAAAAAAAAACACTTAATTTCTACCTATGATGTTGATTTGAAAGCTAAAGCAGAAGAATTTGATAATTTTTTTAGGATGTTTATTAAGAAAAAAACAAATCAGGAAAATGAAGATAATTTGTTGGTTTTTAGTTATAGAGATGGATTTAAACCAATGAAAATAGAAAAATTTTTAAAAGATAGTTAAAAATAGAAAAAACCACATTTTATGAGGTAGTTCTCGGAATAACGACAGTTTTTTAGAATATTTGAAAAACGCAGGACATGTTAGTCTGTTTTCATCTATATGTCGATAAGCACATATTCTAGCTCTGTTTGTTATTATTAGGGTTTTTATCGAGGCCGATGAGCCTCGTTTTTTTCTTTAAGAAGTTTTGATGTAAAGCAGGGAGAGCTTCTTCAAATGTCTCAAATATCAGGAGATTACAATTCAAAAAATCCGGATGAATGGTCTAATTACGATGTTAGTAATAAAGGAGAACCTTCGAGTGATGCATCTTCAATAAATTCGAGTTTTTTTCAGAATTCAGATGGTATACAACAAAGTCCTACTGCTCAATCTTTTGAAAAAATAGCTCATACGGAGGAATCTATATTAAGATCAGCAATTTTAAGTGACCATTTAACAGATGTAGAATTTAAGAAAAGCAAATGGAAAGAAGCTGTAGATACTACTGGAAAACTTGGAAGATTAAGATATAAATGGAATAAAGTAAAGTCAAGTATTCGTGCTTTTGTTAGCGGTTTTGAAAGAAAAAGGCCTGTAGGTAATTTAAAATCTAGATCTAGAAATCAATTAAATAGTATTGGGATGTTTGTAAAAAATAAAGAAACTTCTTTTCTACCATCTTCATGTTGTTTTGTTAATAAAAAAGATTCTAATGTTAGTGAAGAAATGTTATCTCTTTACATGGATGGGATAGAATTAGGTAATTTATCAATAAATAAAGAAGATGAAAATAAAGGTAATTCTACCTTTTTTTATGGGAATTCATTTTTGGTAAAGAATGATTATTTTAATCCAAATTTGTTAGATTATAATTCTTCTATTGCTAATAGTTCTTTAAATTATTCTTTTTTAAATAAAATAGTTAATTATGGTCAATTAGCAAGGTCTAAACCTATTCAGTTTGAACCTGAAATACTACTTAGAAGAGTATCTGTTTTACAAAATTCATTAGGTTCGAGTTTTTTTAAAAGAACTAGTTCGTCTTCTTTTGATGAAGAAATATTGAGTAATAAAATTTTAGAAGAAAATTCGGATTTAGGCACAGATCCTGAAAAAAGTGTTGAATTTGAAAATTCAAAAAAGATAATTAATAACAGTTCTACGACGAAAAAAACTAATTTAAATAAATCTTCTAAAGATAAAAAAGAAGAACTTAAAAGGTTTGAATTTTTTCATGCAATTCCACCTAAAGGTTTACCAGTATTGGTTGGAAATATTTCAGGTACATGGATTTCTTCTTCATATAGTTCTTTTAGAATACCTCAATCTAAATCTGAAGTTATTCCAATAGTAAATTTTTCTGTATGGGGTAGAAAAGATAAAAAGTTTTTGGATAGTTCTCTAATAGATGGTGCAGAGCTTCCTCAAGAAAATTCTAATGGTGCATTAGCTTCGAGATTTCAGAAAGAAATTAGTACAGGGATTAGTGATGTATATGATGATCTTCAGGATGACTCAAATATTACTATTGATGCAAGTGAACTTAGAAAAGGAAATGTTAATTTTGTTCCACAATCTTCAAAAGATGTATTAAATGGGAATCAAGATAGTTTTTATGTAGTTAGTTCTGCTTATTCATTTTTTAGTTTTAGTGGTTTTGCTGCAGAAAATATTCAAAAAAAAGAAGAAGAAAGATTATTGTCAGAGCAAAAAAGAGCAGCTGAACTTGCTAATGTTTTGGTTTATCAGTATCGTACCATAGGATTAAATCCGCCATTAGTTCTTAGAAAACCAGCTTCATATGTGTCTGATGAAAGACCTTATATTGTAGGGAAACCATCAGCAGAAGAAGCGTATAATGAACAAAATCCTGAAGATAATCTTAGTAATAATAATGAAAATAAAAGTTTTAATAATAAAAGAAAAAGAAAGAATTAGTTGTTTTTTATAAAAGTATAGATATTATGTTTTTTAATATTTCTTCAAATCCAGTATATAGAAATTTTGATGACAATTCTTATCAATGTTATTCTTCTTCATCTAATAATCTTTTTCAGAAAATCCAAAAGGAAATTATTATAAATAATAAAATTAAAGAAGCTCTTAATAGAATTTGGAAAAATAAACATATTTTTGAAATTAAATCAGAGAATTTAAGTAATTATAATTTTTCTAATAATTTGATTAAAAACTTTTTCTTTTTAACAAAAGAGAATAAAAAAGTATTTTCTATAGATCATCAATATAAAGAAAATCCAGATAGAAATTTTGAACGAGAAGATAATAAAGATGAATCTTTTGAATTTTTTATAGAAGCTGTTTTAGAGAATATGTATGCATTGCATCCTGAAATTATTCGAATTAGTGAAAAAGTAAAGTCTTTATTATTGGCTTGTGGTAAAAAATGGAGTAAAAATAGAAATGAATCTTTTAAAACTATTGTAGAAACATTTTTTGATAATAATGAAAAAGAAAATGATTAAACAATGGATTTAATTACAGTTCCTAGGAGATCGTAACCAATAACTCCTGTGATTTTAACTAAATAGCGCTTGGAAAAAGTTTTTACTTTTTTCCAATCATTAAGAATAATACAGCCATCTATTTCAGGAGATTGACCATAATAACGTCCTGTTAATAGTAAATTACTATCTGGGTGATAACCTTCTACGATTACTTCAAAATGTTTACCAATTAATTTAGAGTTACTTGTTTCTACTACTTTTTTCTGAAGAGCAGCTAATTTATTTAAACGAAGTTGTTTTTCTTTTTCAGAAACTTGATTTAAAGCTTTAGCTGCGGGAGTTCCTTCTTCTTGAGAATAGGCAAAGAAACCTACATTATCCAATTTAAATTCCTGTAAAAAGGATGATAATTCTTCAAAATGTTTAGAAGTTTCTCCTGGGTATCCTACAATAATAGATGTTCGAATTTTTATATGAGGAAGTTCTTGTTTTAGTAGTTTGATTGTCTGTTTAATTTGTTTTCCAGAAGTTTTTCTATTCATATGTTTTAAGATATCGTCATTAATATGTTGAATTGGCATATCTATATATGGGAGAAGACGAGAATCAGATTTCATGAGATCTATTAATGCTTGATCAACTTCATCTGGATATAAATAAAGTAATCTGAGCCAATAGTTACCTTTAATACTTAAAAGTTCTTTTAGTAGATATGTAAGTTGAGAGGTTTTATTATCCAAAGATAAATCTTTTCCATAATCTCCAAGATCTTGGGCAATAAGGATAATTTCTAAAACACCTTGTTTGAGTAATCCAAGAAATTCTTTTTTTATTTGTTCAATAGTTTTACTAATTAAAGGACCTTTAATTTGAGGTATAATACAAAAAGAACATCTTTTTCTACATCCTTCAGCTATTTTTAAATAAGCATAATGTTTTGGAGTAGAAAGTTTTCTAGGTACTTCTCCTATTTCTAAAAAACTTTTTGCAGAAAATTGAAAACCTTTTGAATCAGAAGAAATAACTCGAAGAATACTATCTATATCACCAGACCCTAAAAGATAATGGACATGAGGAAGAAGAGGTGCTAATTCTTTTTTATGTTTGGAAACTAAACAACCAGTAAGTATAATTTTAGCGGTTGCTTTTTTTTTGTTAATCATTTCAATTAAGTTTTCTATGGATTCTTTTCTAGCTGCTTTTAAAAAGGCACAAGTATTAAGAATAAGATAATCAGCTGAAAAAATGTTTTCAGTTACTTCGTAACCAGCTTTTAATAAAATTCCTAACATAATTTCACTATCTACAAGATTTCTAGGACATCCTAAACTTATAAAATGAATTTTATTTCCTAAATAGTGTTTGCAAATAGATAAATTGTTAGTAGACATATTAAAATAAATTAATAAATTATGAAGCAGGAAATGGTATATTTTTTTATTTAAAATATCAAATTAAAAATGGTTTATAGACTTGTTATTCCAAGTTTGTTAATTTTTTTTGATATAAGAAAGATTTTATATTATATTTAGCTTCTTGATAATTTTTTTTGTTTAATATAAAATCAACTTCCTTTATTTAATTGATTAAGGAACTTGTTTATGGCTAGCAAACAAAGAGAAATTATTAAATTGAAAAGTACTGAGAGTACAGATATGTACTGGACTGTAAAGAACAAAAAGAAAACAACTGGTCGTTTGGAATTAAAGAAATACGATAAGAAGTTAAGACGGCATGTTGTATTCAAAGAATCTAAGTAAATGCGTTTTGAGCTGACTGTTGCTTTTAAGTATCTGATCCCGAGAAGACGACATTTTTCTGCATCGATTATTTCTTTATTATCTGTAGGTATAGTAGCTCTTGTCATTTGGCTTTCTATTGTTTTTCTTTCTGTTATGAAAGGTATTGAGACAAAATGGACAAGAGATATGGTTTTTTTATCTTCGCCAATAAAAATTACTCCTACTGAAAATTATTTGCGCTCATATTATTATCAAATAGATTCTTTTTCTTTTGCTTCAGACTATCAGTCTAAAACTCTCAAGCAAAAATTGTTTTCTGAAGTTGCTGATCCTTACGATCCTCGGACGGATTATGAATTACCAATAGATTTTCCTTTAAAAGATTTATCAAAAGAAGGTGTTTGTAGAGATCTTGTTAAAGATTCTTATTCTATACTTTCTGATGTATGTAAGAAATATCAAGGGAATATTTCTATTTATCAAACAGGAGTTGCTAATTTTAATTTTATTCAAAGTTCTTTGGATAAAATTAATTACGTAGGTTTATTTGCTTACTTAATGTCTTATAATTCTCAACACAGTCAATTAGTGGAACCATATTCTTTTCAAGATATGATTAATTATGAAGATTTGTGTAAAAAGAAAAATGATTTGTTAGAAAAAGATATTTGTTTAACAGATAAGACTCCTCCTCATGAAGTTTTAATGTATTTATTTCCAGAAGAAGCCATACTTTTGCCAAAATCTTTTAAAAATTCAGGTTTATTTGTGGGGTCAAAAGGAGAAGTTTCTTTTTACTGTTTAGGTATTCGTGGTCTGGAAGAATGTGTAAAAGAAGTTATAGTAGCTGGATTTTACAATCCTGGTTTATCTCCTTTAGGCAATAAGACGATTTTTGCTTCTGATGATCTATTATCTCAAATTAATTTTTCAAGTGATTATGTGTCCTCTTTTTCTGAAAATGGAATTCATTTAGATGTTCCACTTAAGTTTGTTACAAGAATTAAAGAAGAACTTCTGTTATTATTTAAAAAAGAAAATTTGAATAATTTTTGGAATATAACTTCTTTTTTTGAAAATGAAAATTTTAAACCAATACTTGATCAAATTAATAGTGATAAACTTTTATTTTCTTCGATAGCTGTAATTATTATTATTGTTGCATGTTCCAATATTATCACTATGTTGCTTTTGTTAGTTCATAATAAAAGAAAAGAAATAGGAATTTTATTTTCTATGGGAGCTTCAAAATTAAATTTAATAACTATTTTTGGCTTTTGTGGATGTATAACTGGATTAGTCGGACTTTTATTAGGAGTAGTATTATCTTTTATTACATTAAGGTATTTAGAGAACTTCTTAGTATTATTTAATTTTTTACAAGGAAGAAAAACTTTTTCTTCAGAGTTATTTCATAATTTATCGGTTCATTTATCATGGGATTTATTATTATTTATAGGAGGAATAACTCTTATTTTTTCTACTTTATCTGGAATAATTCCTGTTTTAAGTATTTCTCGTATAAAAATAAGTGAAATTTTAAAATCTAGTTGAAAAATGGATTTATTAAGAGCATCTAATGTTAGCAAAAGTATTTCTATTGGAAAAAAGAATATTTTTATTTTAAAAAATGTATCACTTACTATTTCAGTTAATGAAAGCATTGCTATTACAGGTAAATCGGGGTCAGGGAAAACTACATTATTGCATATTTTAGGAGGACTTGATTCTTTGGATCAAGGCGAAGTTTTTTTTAAAAATCTTTCATTGAGTAATATAAAATTGTCTTATTTTCATAAATATAATGTAGGATTTATTTTTCAAAATTTTTATTTATTAGAAGATGAAACAGTTTGGAAAAATATTTTAATTCCGGCACTTATTGCTAAAAAAGCAACTTCTAAATATACAGAAACATATAAAAGAGCCAAATATTTATTAGAAATAGTAGGATTATTGAATAAAGAAAAAGTGTTGGCTAAAAATTTATCTGGTGGAGAGAAACAAAGATTATCAATAGCCAGAGCTTTAATTAATCAACCTGAGCTTCTTTTGGCAGATGAACCAACAGGAAATTTAGATACAGAAACTTCGGAACATATTCATCAATTGTTATTAAATTGTGTTTTTCAGGAAAGAACTTCTCTTTTAGTTGTTACTCATAATGAAAAATTTGCTCAACAATGTTCTAAGCGATTTGTTTTACGTGATAAATCTTTATTGCCTATTGTTTAAATAAAATTAAATTCATTTATTACATAGAATATATTTTTTTATGAAATTTTAAGATTTTTTAAAAATTAAAATAGGTTTTTTGGTTGGAAAAAAAAAACTTCCTATTTATAATTTTGGTCTTTCAAGAGAGGTTTGTTTGAATGAAAAAAAGAGAAACAAAAACAACTTTGCTAAAAGCTGAAGAATGCGTTCAACGTTCTTGGTACCTTCTTGATGCTTCTGGAAAAACTCTGGGTCATCTTTGTTCGGAGATCAGTAAAATTTTACGAGGTAAACATAAAGTATCTTTTACTCCTTATGTAAATTGTGGTGATGGAGTTATTGTTATTAATGCTGAACAGGTTAAATTAACTGGATCTAAGAAAGCACAAAAAGTATATAGATATTATACTGGACATGTAGGTGGATTAAGAGAAATTCCTTTTGAAAATATGGTGCATAGAAAGCCTGAATACATCATTATGCATGCGGTTCAGGGGATGATGCCTAAAACTCGTTTAGGAAAGCAGCAATTAAAAAGTTTGCGGGTTTTTAAAGGTGAAGCAGAGGGTGTAATGAGTGCTCAAAAACCTATTAAAGTTGAAATTTGATACGTGGTAAAACATAATGGTAAAAGTAATTAAAGAATCTGTAGCTACAGGGAGAAGGAAAAGAGCTGTTTCAAGTGTTCGATTACGAGAGGGTAATGGAAAAATAGATGTAAATGGTCGCAATTTTTTTGAGTATTTTCCTTTAGAAGTGCAAAGATCTATGATTTTAGCTCCTTTAAAAGAGGTAAATCAAGATGTAAGAAAGTATGACATTATTATTCGCGTTAGTGGTGGAGGTATTGAAGGTCAGGCCATGGCTACTCGTTTAGGTGTTGCTAGAGCTTTGGTTAAAGAGAATGAGACTTTAAAACAATCTTTGAAACCTTTGGGTTTTTTAACTAGAGACCCAAGGAAAAAAGAAAGAAAGAAATACGGACATAAAAAAGCGAGAAAAAGTTTTCAATTTTCCAAAAGGTAGTTTATTTATTCTTTTAAAAAAGCTTTTTTTGTTTTTCAAAAAAAGCTTTTTATTTTAATAATATTTATAAATTAGAGTATGATAATTCTGAAAAGGTTGTTCCTTTTATTTTTCCAAATAAAGCATGAAATTCTTTTCCTTTAATTTCTAAAATGTTGTTTTTTGTAAAGAATGTTTCATCTTTGTTTAAAATTCTTACTTTTCCTTCTTCTTTTGATGCATCTATGATTTGTTTGTCATTTAGTTTAAGCATTACGTGATCTATTTTTTTATTTTGATTAGTTAGAAAGATTAGACCTCCAGAAGGTAAGTTATTGAAGTTGTCATAAGGTAAACATCTGAGAAATTGTTGATCTGAATCTCTAGGAATTAAAATTCCTTGAGCTCTAAATAATAAGTTAATGAAACCAGAACAGTCAACTCCGCAATAATTGTATTTTAAAAGATCAAGATGAATGGTTCTTCCTCCCCAAACATAAGGCATGTTTATAAAGGATATTGCATCATTAACTAATTTTTCTAATGAAAATTTGTAGCTAAGACGTCTAAGGTGTTTGATATCACATGTACTTTTTTTATAATAAGGATGAATGACAGAGTTGTTGTGTTTAATGCAGAGAAAAGAACCAAAAGGCAAAGGAATATTATAGGGTAATAATTTTGCATTGTGAGAAATGATAACATAATTTGATTTGTTAGTATGAGTAATTGGAATTAGGTAGTCACAAGGAATATTAGCATAACCGGAGTAGTATAGATTATTAAGAGATTTTGAATCTATAGAAAATTGTTCCCTAGATTTTATATAGTTAAGAGTTTTATCATAAAGGATGGTTTCATTAAAAATAATTTGAGAAACACATTCTTGGAAGTTTTTTGCCCACATATTTTGAAAACTTTTTAGTAATATAAATTTTTTCATAAACATTTTCTTAAGCTACTTTTTGAAATAGTTTTTCTATCCATCTAAAAAGATAGATTATATTATTTTCTTCCTGACGATCGATTAGTGGACGTTTGCATAAATTTAATTCTATCCAAATTTTGTTCATTTTTTGTTGTTGTTCTAATGTTAAATTATATAAATATAAAATATATTCATCATTATAATAAAAACCATAATGAGTCCAATTAGCAGATCCAAAAATTAGGATTTTGTCATCAATCCAAGCAAATTTGTGATGTAAACAGTTGGGAGAAGTTTTAACAAATATAGGAAATGTAATATTTTTTTTTTCAATTAGTTTTTTTGTTAAATAAGCATGTGTGTTATTTATTATAACTTCCACAGAAACTCCTTTATTATGAGCTATTTCTAAAACATCTATAAGTTGAGGAAGACTAAAAACATACATTCCTATTTTGATGGTTTTTTTAGCATTTAATATTAAATTTTTAATTTCAGAAAGATTTTCTTGCGATTGTTTAGGGTTAATTTTTAAAGAAATTTCTTGATTATTTTGGGTAATGTTACATGGAATATTATTGATAATACTTTTGCAAAATGTTTTGTTATAAAATCCAATTATTAAGTTTTTATCTAAAGTTAGAGATTGTTTTGTTAAATTAGCAGATCCTATTAAAGTTAATTTATCGTCAATGGTTAAGGCTTTTATATGCATTAGTTTTCTTGATCCAGGTATTTTTTTAGGTTCTATATGGATTAGAGGATTTTGTTGGGATTTTTGAAAAAGTGAAGATTTTTTTGAGATATCATGACAAATAATATTTATTGGAACATTTTCTTGAGCTTTTTTTATTAATGAGGATTCTATGTCTTTGTCGTTAATGTGGTATATTCTTAGAAAAATAGAAGATTTAGCAGAGTTTATGCAGTCTATTATGACTTTTTTTAAATTATGTTCTGTTTGAGGAGAAAATAGAATTGGATTTAAATTTGTTTTTAAATCATTAAAGTTTTGATTTTTGGAAATTCCAAAAATAAGATAAAAACTTATTATTGATAGTCCAAAAATTTTTTTTAAAAAATTTCTAATTTTTTTGTTTTTCATAGTATTTGTTTATTTATTTAAATTATTTTTTTATAAAAATAAATTAAATTTATTAGAAAGTTTTATTATTTCAATAATTTAAATTATTTTATTTTTAGTATTTTTTAGTAATAAAATTATTTTTTAAATTTTTCTATTTTAGTTTATTTAATTTTTGATTTTAAAATGGTTGATCTCGACTTATCTATATCTTTTTTTTGTGAAAGTAAAAAAGTATCCAATATTGATTTAATGTTAGATACTTTTTTTAAATATGATTTATGTTGCAGCTATCTATTGGCAAATATATTAATTCATTACAGGAAGAAGAACATATATTAATCTATGAATTTTAAAAGATATTTCTTTGTCAGAAATTGATTTTATAGACTTTATTAATTAAATAGAAAAATAGAAGAAGAGATTGTTTAGATTTATATTTTTCCAAAAAAATGATCTGTGTTTTTCACAGTTATTTTTATAATGAAATTCTAGTACTGTGAAATTAAGATAAGAAGTACTTGATTTTATTCTAAAAGACTTTTTTTTAAAAATTTAAATGTTTTATATTCTTTAAGTGATTTTATTAATTTTTATTAAGAGATGAAGTACTAATCAAATAATAAAATTAAAAATTAGTTTATAAATATAATCTTATGATTCGAAATCTTTCTAAAAAGTTAGTCTAACTCTCTTTTTTAGAAAGAGATAAAGCTTGTATTTTAAAAGTTATTATAAGAAAAATATTATTTTTTCTAATTTTTTACGAAAATTTTTAGATTTACATTTGAATAAAGAAGTATTTTGTAGATGATCAGCCATTTATATTTTATCTCCATGTTGTAATATAACTGTTTTTTATATAAAGATTCTTCTTTTTTGAATTCTTAATTGATGTTAAAGATTGGAAATAAGAGATTAGTTTTTGTTTAATAGAAAAGAATCTTTTAGAATATAAAGAAAGGGGTAGTTTGGAAGAAAAATTGTTTTTAATTCAGATGCTAGATTCCAATATCTCATTTTTTTAGGCTTAGTTAGCAACCATTTCATTTTATTAAGAATGAAAAAAAGAGAAACCACAAAATAATTTTTTAGTATTTATTGAAAATAAGTTTTCCATTTATTATCTACAATGGATTTTGTAATATCATCGCATTCTACTTCTTTTGGATAGAAATTTTTTTTAAGTGCATTGATAATAATAGGTAGGGAGTATTCTAAGTTGTGATGTTTTAAAGAAATTTTAGAGAAAACATCAAAAGCAGGATCGAACCTAGTAAAAACTTCCCATAGAAAAGAAATATTATCTTTTGTTGCAGAAGTAGTTGAATCTACAATGATTACAAGAGGCCAGGTTTTTAAAAAAGGATTGTTTAAAAGAAATTTAGGACAAAAAGATTTTTTACAATAAGGTTCTAAAATTAAACATCCAGGACAAAAAACTTTTATATTTTTTATTTTTTCTATAGAATTTTCTTTGGGGTATGTGGTTGGGAGAGCTCTAGTTTTTTTACCAAGACCCATTAATACTGCTTTGGATCCTTTACAATATTCTCTTCCAGTATAATCTAAGGTATCTTGACTTGTGTGAGCAAAAATACGTAGATCATATTTTGGGTTAAATCTTTCTAAAATAGCTATTAAAACATCTTTGATGTCAACAAGATTAACTTTTTGATCCGTTATTAAAAGAAATTTAGTTAAAGATAATTGTCCTTCTCCTAAAATTCTAAAAGCTAGAGAGAGACTTTGTTTTTCATAGCGTTCTATAATTTGAGCTGCGGATACAGGATGAAAACCTGAATCTCCATAACTATGAAGATTGATAATTCCAGGCATTAATTTAGGAATAAGAGGAGACAAGAGAGATTGTATTTTATTGCCAATATAAAAATCTTCTTGTCTTGGTTTCCCTACAATTGTTGCTGGATAAATAGCATTTTTTTTGTAATACATTTTTAAGCATTTAAATATGGGAAAAGGATGTTTTAAACTATAATAACCTAAGTGATCTCCAAAAGGACCTTCTTCTTTTCTTTGATATGGTGGAGAATAACCAAGGAGAGCTATTTCGCAATCAGAAAATATGGGATAGGGAAAAGAAGAAGTTTTAAAAAATTTGATTTTTTTGTTCATTAAAAAACTAGCAAACATTATTTCAGATACATTTTCTGGTAGTGGAGAGATAGCTGCAAGCATTAATACGGGATGTCCTCCTAGAAATATAGAAACAGGTAATTGTATATTTAATTTTTCTGCTTGCTGATAGTGAAATCCACCTCCTTTTTGTATTTGAAAATGCAATCCAAGCGTATGTTTATCAAATCGTTGAATTCTATACATACCTAAATTTGGAATTCCATTAAAAGGAGATTCTGTATAAACCAAAGGAAGAGTAATAAAATGACCTCCATCTTCTGGCCAAGATTTTAATAAAGGAAGATTGTAAAGATTTGGAAGTGTTTTAAAATTTTTTTTTAAAGGAGAAAAATAAGATTTTTTTTTACCTATATTTAAAAATCTTTTTAAAATTGATTTATTTTTCCAAAAAGAATTTAAAGAAAAAGACTCTAGTAAAAGCAATATTTTGCTTAGTAAATCATCAGAAAAACAAGAAAAAGCAAGATCAACTCTTTTTTGCGTACCATATAAGTTTGTAACTACTGGAAAAGAAGAGCCTTTTACATTATGAAATAACAATGCAGGACCTTCTTCTTGAATAACTCTTCTGTGGATTTCAGCTATTTCCAAATTAGAATCCACAGAACAAAAAATATCCTTAATAAGGTTATTTTTTCTTAGAAGAGAAATAAAATCGTGAAGATTATTCACTAAAAGTTATTTACTGAGTTTTAATTGTTTTAAAACAATATCAACTCCTAATTTGTCCATTGTTCTAAGGGCAGAAGTAGAAAGAGTGAGCTTAATAAAACGTTTTTCTTCCTGGGACCAAAGACGTTTTGTAATTAAGTTAGGGAAAAAACGTCTTTTTGTTTTTCCAGTTACTTTTAATCCAATACCTTTCTTTTTTTTAGCTATTCCTCGGCGGGAATAAGAACAGCCTTTTCCTGCTTTTTTTCCAGTAACTTGACATACATTGGACATAAAACACCTAATAAAGTAAAGAAAAGCATAAGATATCATTTAAGATATAAAATTAAAAGATATTTTTATTTTAAAAAAAAATATTTTGTATACTTGATACAATTATTATTAGCGATAATTTTTATGAAAATAGTAATTTTTTTCCTGATTTTCTTAAATTTATTTACTTATTCTTTTTCTCAAGAAAATATAGATTTTTTGTATCTTCAGATTTCTCCTTTTTCTTTAGAAAAACAATGTGCTTTTTATAACTTATATCCTAATTATCAAAAATCTTTTAATACAATTAGTTTTTTATTAAATTCTAAAGATCCAGTATTGATTAATTGCATATCAAAAATGATGGTTTCTTTAAAAGAGTTTGCTTTTATGGAATTTTCGAATAAAGAGATCTTTGCTGTAGATCAATTTTTTTCTTTTTTAAATAATAGAAATCTTAAAGGTAATAAGATTTCTTCTTTTAAAGATATTTTGGACTTAAAAGATAACGAAATAGATTTAAGTTTGTCTTTAATTCTATCAGAAAAAAAAGAGTTATTTAGAAATGATCGTATTATTAAAAAGTATGAAATTTTTTTAGATTTATTGACAGCTCAAGTTATAGCTTATTTAAAAGCTATACCTTCTTATACTAAAGAGAATGTAGTAGAATGTATTAATAGAGTTTTATTTCAAGATCAAAACTTTAAATATCCTCCAAAGAAAGATATGTATTCTGATAAATATACGTTTTTATCTTCTGTAATAGATGGGAAATTTGGTGTATGCCTGGGTACTTCGGTATTATTTTTATCTATTTCTCAACGTTTAAATCTTCCTTTAGAGATAATTACTCCTCCTGGTCATATTTATTTAAGATTAAGAAAAGATAATGGAGATACTTTAAATATAGAAACAACAGCTTTTGGAAAACATATTGATACTGAAAATTACATTGATTTAGATAAGTCTGATTTAAAAGAAAGATCTTTAAAAGAAGTTATAGGGCTTACTTTTATGAATAGGGGAACTTTTTTTCTACATAAAGGAGAGTATACAAAAGCTTTAGATTCTTATAAAGAGGCTTTTGTTTATTTTCAGGAACCTCTATTAAAAGAACTTTTGGGGTTTTCTTTGCTATTTTGTCAAAAAGAAGAAGAAGGACTTTTATTATTGAATGAATTGAAAGAAGAAAAAAAAGCATCAAGTTTATCATTAGATTACTTACAAAATAACGTATCTTTGGAGGGTATTAAATCTATATTTTTTTCTCCAGGTAATTCAAAGAAGGAAATAGAAGAATATGCTTTTAAATTAAAAGAAATTCAATCAAGCAATCCTTTTTTTAAAGAAGGATATAATAGATTAGCTTCTTGTTTTATAAATTTAGGTTATTATAAAGAGGCTCTTAAAGAATTAGAGAAACTTTATTTAATTGATAAAGATAACATTTGTTTATTACGTCATTTATCAGAATTATCACTTATGCAAATGGATCATCGTAAAGCAGAAAAATATTATAATGAAGCAAAAGAAATTATTAAAAATGAGAAAAAAGATATTTCTTGTCTTAAAAGCTTAAAATTATTACTTCAAAAATCTATTTATGCTTTAAAAGATTAAATGGATATTTATTTTTTAATTAGAAGGTGCAGGTGTAATGGATAAGTTATCAGAAAATTTGAGTAAATCATTAGAAGAAGCTTATAACTTAGCATTGAAAATGCGTCATACAGAGATAACAGAGAATCATTTATTAAGAATATTACTTAATAAAACTGATTCGCTATTTGTAAAATTGTTGGAAAGTACTCAAGGAAATTTAATTCAATTATCCAGTTTAGTTGATGAATTTTTAAAAAAATTGGCTTCTTATAGCGAATCATCTTTAGAAAATGATCCGAAACCTTCAAGAGGTTTAATAGAAATTTTAAATACAGCTAAAATAGAAGCAAAACATTTGAAAGATGAATATGTTTCTAGTGATCATATAGTTTTATCTTTTTGGAAATTAAAAAAAGAACCTTTTTATTCATGGAAAAAAGATATTCAATTAACTTTTGATGATCTTAAAAATTTAGTTAAAAGTATTCGAGGTAATTCTCATATGGATTCTCCTACAGCGGAAAACAATGTTAATAGCTTAGAAAAATTTTGTAAAAATCTTACTTTTTTAGCAAAGCAAGGAAAATTAGATCCAGTTATTGGTAGAGATGATGAGATTAGACGGACTATACAGGTTTTAAGTCGTAGGACAAAAAATAATCCTATATTAATAGGAGAGCCTGGAGTAGGAAAAACGGCAATAGCTGAAGGATTAGCTTTAAGAATAATTCAAGAAGATGTTCCTGATTCTCTTAAAAATAAACAGCTTTTTGTTTTAGATATGGGAGCTTTAATAGCTGGAGCTAAGTTTAGGGGAGAATTTGAAGAAAGATTAAAATCAGTATTAAAATCAATTGAAGAAAGTGAAGGAAAATATCTTTTATTTATTGATGAAGTACATACTTTAGTAGGTGCAGGAGCAGCAGAAGGATCTATGGATGCGGCTAATTTATTAAAACCTGCTTTAGCTAGAGGGTCTTTGCATTGTATTGGAGCAACAACTTTAAATGAATATCAAAAGTACATTGAAAAAGATTCAGCATTAGAAAGGAGATTTCAACCTGTGTTTGTTGTAGAGCCTTCTTTAGAGGATGCGGTTTCTATTTTAAGGGGTTTGAGAGATAAATACGAGATTTTTCATGGAGTAAGAATAACTGAAGGAGCTTTGAATAGCGCAGTTTTGTTATCTCATAGATATATTTCTGACAGATTTTTACCCGATAAAGCTATAGATTTGATAGATGAAGCTGCGAGCTTGATTAGATTGCAATTGGGAAGTTTACCCTTGCCTATTGATGAAAAAGAAAGAGAGTTATCTTCTTTGATTATTAAACAAGAGGCTTTAAAAAGGGAAAAAAGTAGCCATTCTGAAGAAGAATCTAAAATTTTGGAAGAAAAAATTTCTATTTTGAAAGAAGAATTATCTAAATTAAAATTACGTTGGGATCAAGAGAAGAGGCTTATTTCTAATTTGAAAGAGAAAAAAAATAAACTTGAACACTTACGATTTCAAGAAGAAGAAGCTGAAAGAAAAGCTGATTATAATAAAGTTGCTGAAATCAGATATAGTTTAATACCTTCTTTAGAAGAAGAAATTATCAGAGATGAAGAAAGTTTAAGAAAAAAAGAAGATCGTTTGTTGCAAGAAGAAGTAGATGAAAGATTAATAGCTCAAATAGTTTCTCATTGGACAGGAATTCCCGTTCAAAAAATGTTAGAAGCAGAAGCTGAAAAATTATTAGAATTAGAAAATGCACTGGAAAAAACTGTTATAGGACAACCTTATGCCGTTTCTGCTGTTAGTGATGCAATTAGATCTGCTCGTGTTGGGTTAAGTGATCCAAATAGGCCTATGGGCGTTTTTCTGTTTGTAGGTCCAACTGGTGTAGGAAAAACAGAGTTGGCAAAAGCTTTGGCAGGACAGTTATTTAATAGAGATGATGCTATAATACGTTTTGATATGTCCGAATATATGGAGAAACATTCTGTTTCAAAATTAATAGGATCTCCTCCAGGATATGTGGGTTATGAAGAAGGAGGAGCTCTTACAGAAGCTTTGAGAAGGAGACCTTATTCTGTGGTTTTATTTGATGAAATAGAAAAAGCAGACAAAGAGGTTTTTAATATTTTGTTGCAAGTTTTTGATGAAGGAATATTAACAGATAGTAAAGGTAGAAAGGTAAATGGTAAGAATGCTTTGTTTATTATGACTTCTAATTTAGGTTCGGAAGAGTTAATGGATTTTTCTTCTAAGAGAAAAGCTATTTTAACCCAAGAAGCTATCCTTCAAACATTGATGCCTGTATTAAAGAAGCATTTTAGACCTGAATTTATTAATCGATTAGATGATATTTTACCTTTTTTGCCTTTGCAAAAAGATGACATAGTTAAGATTGTAGAGTTACAATTGTTAAGAGTTAAGAAGAGAATGTTAGAAAGACATTTGCACTTATTTTGGGAAGATTCGGTTGTGTTATATTTGAGTGAAAAAGGATACGATCCAATATTTGGAGCAAGACCATTAAAACGGCTAATTCAACAGGAGGTTGTTACTTTGTTATCTAAGTCTTTGTTAAGAGGAGAAGTTCAAGTAAATACTTCTGTGTATTTAGATATGTCATCAGATTATATAATTATTCGTAAAAATGACAAAGAATAAGGATTAATTGTTTTTTATTTGAATATTAGAGAAGACTTCTCAGTAAAAATGAATTTTTTACTGAGAAGTTTTGTTTTTAGTTGACTTGTACTTTTATGGAGTGGATTGAGCAAATATCCCAATATAGTGATTTCATAGAAAATGATGATGCAAGGTTTTTTATTTCTAAATAAGTATTATTTGTTGAAATATTTTCATTATTGAGTGGAAGTATAACAGATAAAAATAAAGTAATTGGAAGAGTTTCAGAACAATTGGATAGATTTATAGAGTTTCCTAAAGAAGGACTTGTAATAAAGGCTCCGATTGTTGCATCACTAGATTGAGAGGTTTCTGCCTGTATAGAGAGATTAAATAAAAAAGCGCCAGGTTTTAGAATATAAATTCTTGAAGAAGTTATGTTGAAATACTCATTATAGTTAGGAGAAGAAAAACTATAATTAGAAGCAGTAGCCCTAATATTAGAAGGTGATAAGTCTAGAGTAAAGTCTAAATTTGAATTAGATGTCCAAGTAAAATTTAAGTTATTATTTGTTGTACTTTTAATATAAAAAGCTTTTTTTATTTTAGATGATAATTGTCCATAGTTAACAGCATCTTTCGGTTCTGTGCCATTTCCTAAATTAGTAATTGTTTTATTATTCATATTAAGAGGTCCTGTTAAAGTGCCTCCTGAGAGAGGAAGATATTTCGGTAAAGAATTATTTAAATGCTCAAAAGAAATGATATCAGAATCTTCAGTGGGAGTTTTAATATTAGAGATAGTGTGATTATTCATATTAAGAGATCCTGTTAAGGTGCCTCCTGAGAGGAGGAGATAGAGGGCAGTTTTATCGTCTAAGGTTTGGAGTTGAATAGCATCAGAATCTTGAGTAGGAGGAGCTATGTTAGAGATGGAAGTATTATTTAGAACAAGGTTACCCGTAATAGGTGATCCGGAAACGGTCCCGGAAAGAGGAATAAAGTTAGTTTCACTGATTTCAATAGAAGAAATAATGTAAGCTAGGTTAACTATTGGGTATGAGTTTCCTTCAGGTGTTAGTGGTGGAGAATTTGTAACATTTTTAATTGAATAATTATTCATATTAAGAGGTCCTGTTAAAGTGCCTCCTGAGAGAGGGAGGTAGAGGGTAATTTTTTTATCTAAGGTTTGGAGTTGAATAGCATCAGAATCTTGAGTAGGAGGAGCTATGTTAG
>CAUWIK010000007.1:0-31820 GCA_963558895.1 uncultured Chlamydiaceae bacterium
TTAAAAGGAAAAAAATTCTAGGAAAGATTCTTTAATTTGTAAATCTTTTTTGTTTAGACTTTAAGAGTTGTGTTCGTTGCATAAGGAACAATTAGCGTGGGAATAGGATTATGTTTCTATAAATTCTTTTAGTTTTTTAATTTCTTGGAAATGAATATCAGGATCCCATATTTTGCCTTTACATGGGGTTTCTAAATATTTAGGTAACTCTTTTGTTATTTTTAATGTCATTATATTTTTAAAACATTCCCAACCAATTTTACCTTCTCCTAGAGGGGCATGGCGATCTTTTTTGCTATTTAAGTCGTATACAGAATCATTAAGATGGAGAGCTTTTAGGAAAGATAGACCTATAATTTTATCGAATTTTTCTAACGTATTTTCTAAAGCATGTTTTGTTCTTATATCATATCCTGCTGAGAAAACATGACAAGTATCTAGGCAAACCCCGATAGGAATATTGTTTTTTGTTTGAGTAATAATATAATCAAGTTCCTCAAAGGTACTTCCAATAACAGATCCTTGACCAGCTGTTGTTTCTAACAATAATGTTAAATTCTGTTGTTTTTCAAACAAAGGAACATATAAAAGTAAGCTTTCTATAATTTTATTAAGACAAGCTTCTTTTGATTCATTTAAAGCTGCTCCTGGATGGAAATTAAGGAATGTAATATTTAATTCTAAACAGCTTATAATTTCTTCTTGCATACAGATTCTACTTTTTTCTAAGACATTTGGATTAGGAGAACCTAGATTAACTAAATAGCTGGCATGACTCATAATAGATTTTAATCCAGTTTCTTTCTGAACTGTTTTAAATTTTTCAATAACATCTTTTTTCAAGGGTTTTCTTTTCCATTGTCTTTGATTTGCTGTGAATAATTGAACGGTATTAGCTCCTATAGACACTCCTTCTAATAAAGCATTATAAAGACCTTTAGATGTAGATGTATGAGCTCCTAATAAAGAAGATTTTTTTATCATAGACATAAGTCGTATTGTATGTTTGAATTACTAATATAATCTTATTAAGCAATATATGAATACGAATTATAGTGAAAATAAATTTTTTACGTCCATAATCCACTTTTTTTCTGGAACTATGATTAGTAGAATCTTTGGTTTATTAAGAGAAATATTGATGGCTGTTATATGGGGTGCCGAACCTTTAATAGCAGTTTTTTGGATAGCTTTTCGTTTAATTTTTTTTCTTCGTCGTATTTTTGGTGAAACAGCATTGAGTATGGTCTTTATTCCGCATTTTGAAATGTTAAGGGTAAAAGGTAACGGTATAGCTAAAGTATTTTTTAAAAAAACTGTAAAATTTTTTACTATCAGCAGTATTTGTGTTTTATTAGCTATTGAGTTGTTTTGTTTTTTTTGGATGAAATTATCTCATAATAAAGATCATTCTGCATTAGTTTTAATTATGTTTCTTTCTCCTAGTAGTGTTTTTTTAGTACTTCATGCACTAAATGTTTCTTTGCTACATTGCGAAAGAAAATTTTTTCTTGCTAGTTTGTCTCCTGCTATCGTTAATTTTTTTTGGGTAGTTTTATTATTTTTTTCTTCTCGTTTTTCTTGTTATCTTTTTTTAAAATGGTTATCCATTTTTTTGGTATTAGGATTTTTTTTCCAATGGTTAATTACTGTACCAGATACATTATCTTTTTTAAAAAACCAAAAGTATTTAGAAAATAATAATTTTTATGATGAAAAACAGACTAGTTGTTGGCATGTTTTGAAACCAATGTTATTTGCTATTTTAGGAACAGCTATTACTCAAGTTAATAGTTTAGTTGATATGTTTATAGCTAGATTCATAGATCCTATAGGACCTTCTTTTTTGTGGTATGCCAATAGGATTTATCAGTTACCTATGGGAGTAATTGTTATTAGTTTTTTTTCTGTTTTACTGCCATTATTATCTAAGAGTATTAAAGAGAATGATGAAAATTCAACTAAAAATATTTTTATTTTTTCTTTTTCAACAATATTTTTGTTGATGACAGTTATTATGTTAGCAATGATTTTATTGTCATTTAGTGGAATAAATTTGGTTTATGGTCATGGTTTATTTTCTTTAAATGCAGTAAAATCTACTGTTTTTGTTTTATGGGGTTATGCTTTTGGTTTAATTCCTTCAGCAATTAATTCTATTACTTCTGTATTGTTCTATGCAAAAAAAGAATATTTTATTCCAACAATTCTTGGAATTGTGTCAATTATTCTTAATTGTTGTTTAAGTTTTTTACTTACTACGTTTTTTTCTTCTAAAATATTTGGAATTTCTTTAGCAACATCCATATGTTCTTGGACACAATGTATGTTATTATGGTTGTTTGCTTCTAGGGAACATGTTTTTTTAAGAGGTTTATTTACTTCTGTATTTTTTAAATTGCGAAAAGATTTCTTTGTTTCATTAATTACTTTTCTTTTTTCTTATTTTCTTAGTAAATTTTTATTACACAAAACATTATTTTTCTTTTTTACTTCATCTATTTTGAAAAAAGCATTTTATTTTGGTTTTGAGGCTTCTATTTTCTTGGTTTTTTTGTGGTTGTTTGCGAAGATGTTTGGTTCAGAAGAATTAAGAAACTGTTTTTCTATGAGTTTTTGGAAAAATAGATACTATTCTTCTGATCTTAAATAGATCAAGTTTTTCTCTTCTATTTTAAACGAAAATACAAGGGAAAAATTAAGTGTAATAGGTAAATTTATGAATAGAAAGTTGCTATTTTTTTTGTCTTTTCTTTTTTATTTTTTTAGAGCGACTTTTGTTAAAGGGCAAGAGACTAATGTTGTTGACTCAAATTTAACTAAGTCGGATTGGGAAGCTTTAAATGACTTTATTTCTCAAAGAACTGTACTTAGACGCTTAGAAGGAATAGGAGGGAAAATCACTATATCTGGAGAAATATCAACTCAGTGGACAAATAGACATGAGAAATTTGAGAAAAAAATTACAGTAGATAATGAAGATATCACCAGATGGTCTGTTAATGTTTTTCCTACAGTTTTTACTTTACGATTAAGATATGATAATAAGAAAACATGGCTATCTTCACAGTTACAATGGAAAAAAGCTGGAGGAGTTCCTGTTTCAGCTATTGGGATTATCAGTAGAGCTTTTATGGGATATAGTTTGTACAAAACTCCAACAACTAACTTTTATGTGGAGGGGGGAGCTTCTTCTTTGGGTTTTCTCTTTGAATCAGCTGTTCAATTTAATGAGAATTTTTCTGGAATACATTTCTTTTATTCTCAAACTTTAGGAAAAAGAAAAGGTTTATGTATAGTTCATGGAGGTCCTTTTGTTGTTAATATTAAAAATAGACAATATGCCTGGGTAGTTGAAGGAATAATAAATCAATTGCCAGGAGGTTTGTTATTTAAATATAGTATGATTGATTGGCATTCTTTTAGAGGGCAACCCCAATTAGATTCAGGAGTTTTAAAAGCAGCTGATAAAATAAGTGATTCTAAGGAGCGTCAACGATTAGTAGATAGTAAGAAACAACAAGCTCAAGAAGAGCATGATCAAAAATATAAGTTTTTGGTATGCCAAGGTTTAATTGGATGTGAAAGAGAATTTTATAAAATTCCAACTTATGTTTACATTGTTGGATTAATTAATCCAAGAGCAGAAGCTTCTTATACAACATTAAATAAAAGAGCGAATAAGGCTTGGTATGTTGGAGGGACTTTTGGTGTTTTGCGTAAAGCTCGCGATTGGTCTTTTACTTTAAGATATGAATATGTAGAAGCTCTTTCTATTCCTGAAGATGATTGTTCAGGAATAGGTCATGGGACATTGATCAATGCTAAACTTTATCAGGCTATTATAAAAAAAGATTTGCCTGGATCAGCTGATGGATTTACTAATTACAAGGGGGTTTATTTTCTTGCGATGTATAGTTTAACTAATTCTGTTTCACTACGTTTTAATGTAACTCATTCAAATCCTGTAGAGAAAAAATTAGGAAATCCTTTTAAATATAGCACTATTGGTTTGTCTGTAGTTTCTGCTTTTTAAAAGTTTTTTGTAAAAAAGTAATTAAAATTAATTAATAGATTTTTTTAATTAAAAAAAAATATAATTAAGTTATCTATTAATTAATTTTAGGAGATAAATATGTCTGGACCTGTAACGCCTATTGAAGACCCTGATAATCAACCAGATATAAAAAATCCTACAGTTTACTTATTTCCTTTGAGTTCTCAGGAAGTTCAAAGTGTTAATACTAAATCATCAAAAAATGATCTTTCGACGGAAGCTCTTTCGACAGAAGCTTTACAATCTGCTAAAAGTTCTTTAATGCATGTATTAGATACAGTTGTATCTTTACAGAACTCTTCTACTGCTAAAGAGAACCCTCAATTACCAACTAAAGGATTTTCTGGAAATCCTACAAATAATATTGCAGATATTGGAGAAAAATCTTCTATAAATGTTAATGAGGTAACTTATGCTAATGTTGTTCATCCTACAAATACAGATTGGGTACAACAAGCACAAGAAGCAATACAAACTGCAGAAACAGCCTTAAGTGATTTAAAAACAACAACAAATTCAGATCAAGTTAATCTTTTATTATCGAAGATTGACATGGCAAATCAAACTATTCAAAAAGCTTTAGAAAGTGTAGAAAATAGTTCTGAAATAAATGAGGCTGCTGAGAAAATAAAAACTATTTTACCAGAAGCTCAAAAACTTGTTAATAATATTCAAGCAGCGCAATCTGCATTGACTCAAATAAACATGTCTCTTACAGAATTAAATACAAGCACTTCTATATCGGAAATTGATTCCTTAGTTGAAAAAATACAAGCGGCAGCAGCCACGGCACAACAAGCTGCAAGTGCTGCCAATAATCAACCATTAGCATTACAAGCTGCTCATGAAGCAGCAGCTGCAGCAGCGCAATCTAGTGCTATTGCTAAGGCTATTAAAACTGCTTATGAAGCGTCTATAGCAGCGCAAAAAGATTTAGATAGTGCTCAAAAGACAACTAGCCCTGGAGTGCTAACCAATTTATTACAAGATGCTCAACAACAAAATGAGAAAGCTCAGAAAGCTGCTGCTGAAGCTCCAAATAGTACTTTAGCTCATCAGGCTGCAGAATCTACTTCTCAAATTGTTCAACAAATTCAGTCTTTGTTAAATACTATTAATGAACTAGTTAATAATGCTGTAAGTACAAGTTCTTCTGAGGGATCGCTTAATATTAACTCTGCAGAAAGAGGAATTAGTCAGCGAGTTGGAAGTTTATTATCTGCAAGTACATCTGTTCAATATACTACTATGATAGAAGGGCTTAGGCAGATGCTGAGTGTTTTTGAGGCTAATAATCCTAGTTTAATGGATTTAAGTGGGGTTATGAAGCGAATTATAACTAATACTTCTTTTATTCGTTCCAGTCGTTCAGTAAAAGCTAAAGTAAATACTCTTTTGAGTAAAATTATAGAAAAAATTGTTAAAGCAAAGGATTTATCTGTAAAAGATAAAGCTTCTTTGACATCCATTATTCTTCCCGCATTAGCCAGTATTTCAGGAAACAATACACTATCTGTTGTACATTTTAATTCTATATTTACTAACATTACAAGAATTTTATCAAGTTTATCTACAGGTTCAATTACCTCTGCTAACCTTATAGAATTTACTCAGAGTGTAAAAACGTTGAATCGTTTATATCCTTCTCTAAATAATTCAGGACGTTCTTTAGTTGATAGTACAATGAATGATGTTTTAAAAACAACTTTAGTTCCTCAAGATACTCTTAATGAAGCTATATTAAAAAATCAAAATATATCTCGTCAGAAGGAAGTATTGGCTTTATCAACTTCTTTGGGAGGTTTTTTTGGTATCATGAATGCTTTAGAAAAATTGAGTATTATTACCAATGAAGGCTCTCAATTGAGTTTATCTGGAGCTCAAGAAAAATTGCAGTCTGTATTGCAAAAAGTAGCAGGATCTCCTCCTCCTGTTTATATGGCTACTCCTATGGATGCGTCTACCAGTTTAGTATCTAAATTAACAGAACGGTTTGTTGAAGAGACAAAAATGGCAGATAGCAAACAAAAACAGAAGTTTTTATTGAGTCCATCTTTTACTCATTCGTTTGTCTTTAATGTAGCTTCTTTAATTCCAAGAAGATAATTAAGGATTTTATATGAAATTGAAGTAAACAAAAAATTAAAAAGCTATATTTTTCTATAAATGAAAGTAGTTTATTAATTATAAGTTTTTTTGAAGTTATTGTATATGAGAAGAATTTTTATTATTTAATAAAATAAATAATTGTTTATCTGAAGTAAAAGATTGTTTAAATTTTCAAAAAAAGAGAAATTTTGCAAATCTATAAATTCATTTTTAATAAAAATTATAATTTTTTAGATATAGTTTTTTGTATTAGGATTTTTTTATTTATAAATGCTATTAGCTAGTAGCGATATAGTTTGATTTAAAATTTGTAAAGATGTTGCAATAATCGTCCATTCTTGTTGAATAGTTGTCATTTGAGTTTGTAAATTTAATTGTTGAGTTTGTCCCTGATTAGTATAAGATTGTTGATCTGACTCTGTCTGTGTAAAAATTGGTACTAATCCTCCTGAAGGCGTTGTTGAACTAGAACCATTAACGACATCTTGTTCCAATTTTCCAAGATTTTTTTGCCAGTCAGTAGGACCTGTAATTTTTACGTAATTATTGTTATTATTAACTAGGGTAATATTAATTTGATCAAGTAGACTTTTTAAAGATAAGAGTTGATTTTTCGAAGTAGAAAACATTTTTAAGTAATTATTTAATTTGTCTACAATATTCTTTTTTTGGGTATCGTTTAATGAATTATTTCCATTTATATCGGCTATAGAATCATTGACTGTATTTGTCAGATTATCTAATTTTATTAGATCTTGTTGTAATTGTTGTTTTTCCTGATTAAGAACAAGTGTAAGTTGAGAATAACTTCCTGAAAAAAGATCGGGTCCTTGATCACTTTCTACTAGAAAAGAAGAAAAATTATAGTAAATCGAAGCAGTATTAAAAGAACTTGTTATAGAAAGTAAATTATTAATGGTTGTAGCTCCAATGTTATTATAATTAATAGTATTAATATAAGGTTGGAGCATTTTTTGTTGATTTGGAAGATAAACATTAAGCACAATATCTGTAAAAGCTTTTCCTAAGCTAAGAATGTGATTTATGTTTGACCTTATTTCTCTGAACTCTTCGGAAAAACTTGTATTTTCAGCGGCTATTAACTCATATTCTTTTTGTAAAATTGTTCTTTGATTTTGTAATTCAGTCAGAAATATTTGAGAATCTTTTTCTAGTTGAAAATCAACAGAAAGAATTAAATTATCATAGTTGGGATTAATAGAAGAATTTTTTAAAAAGGTTTGTTCGTAATTAGGGTTTATTGAAGCATAGTTACCATTTTCTTGTAAAAATAAAGAATTAAATACGGTTTGATTGTTACATAATTGGTTTATAAAATTAATAATAGGTTGATTTATGGGATTTGATTGTAATTGTTCATTTAGTGTATTAGTTAAAAAATTTTTAATTTCTAAAGATGTTGAAGGCCCATTTTTTGATAGAAAAAGGGAGGTTTGAGTAACAGCCAAAGTACTGCCGCAAAAATCAGCCATTAATGTTCCAGAAAATGTATTTTGGTTTAACCCAACAGGTAAATTTAACCAATTTTCTAAAGCTGTGTTTATTAGTTCTTGTTGATTTGCATTTAGAAATGGAATTTCTTCTAAAATATTAAGATATTCTTGGGCTATTTGGTGAGAACTATATATAGCATCAGAAATATTATCAGAGACAATGTTAGAACAAAATGTTTCAGAAATAGAAAACATATTGTTAGAAATTGATAAAGATAATTGCAAAGCAATGATTTCTTGATCTGTTTGATTAAGTTCTTTTTTTAGTGTCATCTGACTATTAGAGATATTTTTATTGATTTGATTATATCCAATACTAATATCTTGCCAAAAAAGTAGTTGTTGAGATGATGAGAACTTATTTTCTAAAATTGGCTTCGGTGCAATAGAGAGTTGATAGAGATCTTGAAGATCTTGTTCTGTAATATTAGGAATTTTATTATTTATTTTATTAATATCATTAATAATAGGAGCAAAATTTTCAGAACTGCTTGGTACTTGAGAGATACTATTATTAATAGCAGTAAGTAGTGTAGTTATTAAAATTTGAGCGTTAGTTACAAGAAGATTTTGGTAATTATTTTCTGAGTTCTCTTTTATGTAAAAATCAAATATGGGGTATGAGTTTTTTAGTTTTTTTTCTAAGTCTATTTGTTCAACATATTTATTTAGGATGCTGGTAAATCTAGCTAATCCAGACAATTTTGAGCGTAGAATTGTAAATTCTTGGGCATATTTCTGTTTAATTTCTTTCCTAGCTGTTCTATGGTCACATTTTATATTTAATTCTATAGAAACAGTATGAGTATTATTAATCTTATTCACTTAATTTAATCTAATTTTTTTATTTTAAATTTTTAATTTGTTTTAATTTATTTTCTATAATTATTTTTTTATTTTCTATAAAATTAAATTAATAAAAAATACGAGAGAAATAGATGTTTAATAACGTTGATTTATTTAACTATGTGAAAGAAAAGGATTTATCTTTAGTTTTATTAGAAAGAAAATCAGAAAAAAAAGAAATATTCTTGAATACTTTGCAATATTATGTAGTTAAAAATGATATTAAGTTATTAAATGGGATTTCTAGTTTACTTTGTGAGAAAGATTTAAAATCAAAAGTAAATGATTTTTTTTCTATTTTCAGTTTAAGAGAACGTCCTCAGTTATATCCTACTTTTTCTAAGGAAGATGTTGCTTTTTCAAGTGATTTAAGTAAAGATCATGTATTTATTTCTCCATTACTTGAAAATCAAACAACACCAGAAGATGATGTTAATAAGTTCATTGTAAATTCTTCTGAAGAACTTATTACTGTTTTAAATGAAACAATGAATTCTATAGTTTCTCTTTATCCTGAACAATACTCAGCTTTTTTACCTGTTGTAGATAAATTAAATGCAATAATGACTTCTTTACCTTCTATTTCAGAAGATGAAATTAAAACTTTAAATCAATTACCAGCAGAAACATATTCTTTAATGGTAAATCAAAATCTTCCTTTGACATTTAGATCTGCATTTTGGAATTCTGTTCAAACAACTTATACTAATATTGTTAATAATTCGAAGGATTTATCAGTAACTTTATCTCAAGATCTTCAAAATGCTCAGAACCAACAAGATTTGTTTAATGAAGTACAGCAATCTATATCAGAGTTTTTATTATTTGTTTCCCCTGGGAGTAACCAGAATGCTTTAACAATTACAGATATTTCCCAAATGTTACAGCTGTTAATGTTTATTGGAAATGTTTTTAGTTCTTTAGATGAAAATGAGCAGAATTTAATAAATAATACTTTGACTCCTACTGTTAACCGAGAATGCTATAATGCTAATCAAATGGCTTTTACTTTAGGAGATGTGTTAGCAGATGTTTGGGCTTATAATATAGTTTCTGTTTTTTTGTCTGAAGATCCAAAAATGACTCAATCAGCCCTTCAAGAAAGTGTTTCTAATATGATGGCTTCTTATAAGACTAGTCTTTTTTCTCCTATAGAAAAAATGGCTAATGCAGTTCTTGATATTGTGCAATCTTTTGGACAAGGAGTTGTTGGCAGTATCTATAGTTTTTCTGCTGATGGACAATTAGTAATGGCTTCTCAATTTATTAATTCTGTTATTTCTTCTCCAGGTTATATTAATAATTCTTCTTTATCAAGTTTAGAAGCAAATCAGAATTCAGGTATAGTTTTTAATTTAGAAGCTAGTCAAATTGTTTCTCAAAATACGATTAATCTAAATACTCTTCAAAACGCAGCTATTCAATTAACAAATTTTGTTGCAATTCAGACAGAAAGTTTAAGTAATTCTAGAGGACAATCGTTATTATTTTTACCTTTGCCTTCTGCAATTGCATCTGTTTTATTAGATCATTATATGCCCGAAGAGGTAGATTATTTACAGACACTTAGTGATAATCTTTATTATAGTAATATGGGTTCTAAAATGGGAGGAGCTGTTTTAGAGACTATTAGTAATTATATTAATTCTGGTAGTTTTTTCAATTTTGCTAGCATGGTTGGAAATCCGATAACTACTAATGGAAAAACTAGTTTTTCTGGAAATGCTACTAGTGCAGAAAATCGTTTAAAATTAGAAATACAGCAAACAAAAAGTTATATAACTACTACTAAACAGGCATTGGAAGTAATTGAACAGCAAATAACAGCTATTCAATCGGATACTAAACTATCCCCTAGCGAAAAAAATCAATTAATTAGTGTTCTAAATAAAAATAAAAATAGTTTTAACAATATTTTAAGTAATTTAGTTGCAGCGCAATCTTTATTAAATCAATTGCAAGTAGTTCCTGATGGTTCAGGAGAAAATACTGGATCATTTCAAATAACAGGACCCAGTAATTGGCAATCAGATTTACAAAATTTAGAGACTAGTTTAGTGACAGGGAGTAATGGAAATGGAGGAATGTTTTCCACTATTACGAATCTCCAGGCTACTCAACAATCTTTTGCTGATGATGGACAAAACAAACAGCTTGAATTGCAGCTACATTTGACAACCATGCAGCAAGAATGGACGGTAATAGCTACATCTTTGCAAATACTTAATCAGATTTATTTGGGTTTGGCTCGTAACATAATTCAATAGTTGATTTCATATAAATTGGCATGATTTTTGCTCATTATTATTGAAATAGATTCAGAAATAATGATGAAAAAAGGAATTTTATTATGTCTAATTCGAAAGTTGATTTAGAAAAGAAACTAGCAGAAATAGAATTTATTAATGATCAATTATTAAGTGAAATTAATTATATTAATAATTTATTATTAAGTGTTGGTTTTGTAGAAGGATTAACTTCTCTTAAAGAAGCTGTGAAGGAAATTTTAGAGCAAGATGATTAGAAAAGTTTTAGTGTAAAATAACTTATGGTTCTATATTGTTTTTGCTGATTATAATAACAATATGCATTTACCAAAAGTTCCTTTTATTACTAAAAAAACAAAGTTTTTGTTGAAATGGAAAACCCTAATTTACCTTGTTTCATTGAAAGAAGGAAGAGGTCTTTTTTATTGTTATGTTTTGAAATCTCCAAAATTGTTTTTTCGATTTTTATTTTCTATAATCAGTTCTAAAAAAGTGTCTATAAAGGAAAATAATTATTTTTTTTATGGATATTCTCATTTTGATGAAATAAAAAGTTCTTATAGAGAAAAAAATACTATATTAATTTTGGGTTTTTCATATTGTCAGAAACCTCTTAATTGTCCTGCAGGACGTTTTAATGATCAATGTCATAGAGATTTATCGCATTTTTCTTGTAAGGACTGCATAATTGGAGAAGTAAAAAATAAACCAGAATTTTTTCGTTTGAAAATTATTATTATTCCTACATTCTTATATTTGGCTGAGTTTTTGTGTAAGGAACAAAATAAAATGCCGAAAAAAAATTTTATTTTTTTAATCACGGCTTGTGAACTTTCTTTTAAAATGTTTGAACGATATGCTAGTCTTTTGAAATTAAAGGGCATAGGAATTCGTTTACAAGGAAGAATTTGTAATACTTTTGATGCTTTTAAATTAGCAGAACGGGGTATTAAACCTGGATTAACATTTATTACATCTTCTATTAAAAATGACATAAGAAGATTATTGAATATTTTAGAAAGTTAATTAGAATGAGAAGGAATCACCTAAGTAATGTTGCTTAACCATTTCATTTGATATCATTTGTGTTGAAGAGCCTTCGAAAAATATTTTTCCATCAATAATTAAATAACAACGATCAGCAATTGAAAGTAATTCTTTAGCATTATGATCAGTAATTAAAATACCTATTCCTCGACTTGTTAGCATTTTTATTAAATATTTTACATTTTGAATTACTAGAGGATCAACGTTTGCAAAAGGTTCATCTAGAAGTAAAACACTAGGATTTAGCGCTAAAACACAAGCTATTTCCAAACGTCTTCTTTCTCCTCCAGAAAGAGATCCAGCTTTTTTATCTATAATTGAAGTTAATTGTAAATCTGAAACTAAATTATCTAAAAGATGTTTTTGATGCGATTTTCCTTTGTAAATGATTTCCAAAACGCATTTAAGGTTATTTTTGACGGTTAATTCTTTAAAGATAGTTGGTTCTTGAGCTAAATATCCTATTCCTAAACGTGCTCTATGATCCATTGTTTTTTTTGTGATATCCATATTTTTAAAAATAATTTTTCCAGAATCTGGACGAATAAGACCTACAGTAAGGTAAAAAGCCGTAGTTTTTCCAGCTCCATTTGGACCTAAAAGACCAACTACTTCTCCTGAATTAACATGGAAAGATACATTGTTAGTTACAGATTTTTTATTGTATTTTTTATGTAGTTCACAGGCTTGTAAAATAGACATTTTTATACTCAGAAATTGTGATGAAAATTAGAATTTTTTAGGGATATTGAAATAGATTTCATTCCGCTATTGAAAAGAGTGTCTTCATAGATATTTTTTCTTATTGGTAAATTTTTATCTTGCATATAGAACAAGCAATTTTGAATAGAAAGAGCAAGGTTTTTGTAATCTATAGAACCCTCCTTACCTTTAAAGAACATAATCTGACTCAGTTCTTTAAAAGCAATCATCCCTTTTAAATTAAATAATAATTCTTTAGTTTCAATATTTTTTTTACTCAAAATAATAGATAAAATTGACTGATCAACAAAACAAGAGAAAGATTCTTCTTGATTAGTAGCAATAATTGTTTTTTTAGATTGTTGTTTTTTAGCTTGTATAATTGTTTTTTTGTTCATAGTTTCTTTTTCTATTACTTGCATATTACTTAAGCTTTTTTCTGAAGATTTAGCTAGAACAAAGCTTATTAAAAGAAAACTTAAAAAAAGAAAAGACAATAAATAAATATAACTTAACTTAAACTTAGACATTCTTTTTGTTGTCGAATTAATTTATATAATGCTAACCATTCAGGAAGTAATTGAACTAAGTCTTTAAAAGATAACATGGAAGAAGAGTCACTTTTACCTTCATTGGGATTAGGATGACTTTCTATGAAAAGACCTTCTGCTCCAGCAGCAAGAGCTGCTTTTGTGAGAATTGGAATAAATTCTCTTTGACCTCCACTAGAGTAATCTAAGGCACCTGGAAGTTGAACAGAATGAGTTCCGTCAAATACAACAGGGCATTTTAAATTTTGCATAATTGGAATAGATCTCATATCTGAAACTAAATTATTATAACCAAAACAGGAACCTCTTTCTGTTAAAAGAATATCATTTTTTCCTGAAGAACGTAATTTTTCTACAACGTGTTTTATTTCCCATGGAGACATAAATTGACTTTTCTTAACGTTAATTATAGCAGGTGTTTTTGCTGCAGCTATCAAAATATCGGTTTGTCTACATAAGAAAGCAGGAATTTGGATAACATCAATAATATGACCTGCTGTATGTGCTTCTTGAATAGAATGAACATCAGTTAAAACTGGTATATTAAATATATTTTTTATTTTTTTTAAAATTTTTAAACCAATAGTTAATCCTGGACCTCTGAAAGATTTAATGGAAGAACGATTGGCTTTATCGTAGCTAGATTTAAAAATAAAAAGAATATCTTTTTCATATGAAGCAAATAGATTTGAAAGAAAATCAGCACATTGTAAAGCATGATCTTCACTTTCTATGACACAAGGTCCTGAAATTACAATTAATTTATTAGTATTATTTAAAGAATTTTTGGAAAGCAACATAGTTTTTCCATTTTTGAAAAATAAATTCTGATTATAGAAGAAAAATTTTTTCTAGAAAATAGAAATAGAATTTATAGGTTAAACAATTGTTTTAGAAGTTTTTATTTAATCATAAGATAAATTATGTTACTATTTCTTTGATTGTTCGATGTTTCTTTTTATAAGATTAAGGATGTCGAGGTAAGGTTTACCTCGACAGTTTTTAGGACCGGTAGCTCAGTGGATAGAGCATTCGCCTTCTAAGCGAATGGTCGCAGGTTCGAGTCCTGCTCGGTCCGTTTTTATTTATGATCTTCAATAATTTCTAAATTGACTCGTAGGTTGTTTCTATTAGCAACAGTCATTAATAGTGAACGAATAGCTTTAATTGTTCTACCTTCTTTACCAATAATTTTTCCTATATCTGCTTGGTCTACGGACAATTCAAATATGATTGTTTGAGATCCCTCTACTTCTTTAATTTTTACTTCTTCTGGTTTGTCAACCAAATTTTTTACTATATATGCTAAAAATTCTTTCATAAATTACCTTATTAATAAAATCTATTTTTTCAGTTCCGTTAAATATCTAATGGAAACAATATTTTTTCTTTTTTTAACTGTTATTGTTTTTTATTATCAATATAAGTTAGTTTGTTTTTATTATTACTATAATAATTTTATTTTTTAAATAAATATATAAAAATTAATAATAATTTTTTGTTTTTATATATTTTTTTATAATTTTTTCCATATCTTCAGGTAGCTTACTTTTTAAATGAATTTTTTTATTAGTAAAAGGGTGTAGAAATTCTAGAGAAGTAGCATGTAATAGTTGTTGAGATAATTCATACCAAGTATTTTTTTTAGAAAATCCATAAATTGGGTCTCCTAGAATGGGGCATCCAATATGCTTTAAATGAACTCTAATTTGATGAGTTCTTCCTGTTAAAGGGTATATTTGCACTAAACTTAAGTTATTATTAGAGAATAAGACCTTACAATTAGTAATAGCTAGTTTACCTTTATCTGATACCATCATTTCTTTTCTATTAATAGGGTTTCTAGAAATATTAGTTTTAATACAAGAAACTGTAGGAGAATTAATACAAATGGCAAAATATTCCTTTTGAATTTGTCTTAAGAGAAAGAGTTTAGAAAAAGCATTCTTGGCTTGAATATTTTTTGCTACAAGTAATAATCCGGAAGTATCTTTGTCTAATCTATGAATAATTCCTGGTCGTTCTTTATCTTCAGGAAAAGCTGTTGAAAGATCTTTAAAATAATACAATAGTCCATTTACTAAAGTTCCTTCATAATGTCCTGCAGCAGGATGAACAACTAAACCTCGAGGCTTATTAACAACAATAATATGTTCATCTTCGTAAACAATATCTATGGAAATTTTTTCGGGAGAAAAAGAAGATTTTTGAGTTTTTTCTTCTAAATGGATTTCTACAGAGTCGTTTTCATTAAGAAAAAGGTAACTTTTTTTTACATTTTTTCCATTAACAAAAATCTTTTTATTAGCAATAAGATTTTGAAAAAAATGTCTAGAATACATTGGATATTTAATAGAAAGAAATTTATCTAACCTTTCTACTTTATTATGTTGCTGTTCGGTCGACGAGACTGTGAAGGAAAGTAATTGACTCGTATTCATGATTAGACATCCCTAGTATCGACAATATCTCGTATGAAATATATTTTTTCTTGCTTATTTTATTTAATAAACTAATTAAGTGGGAGCACTTTTTTTCTAATTGTGACCAATTAGTATAGCTATTATCGAATTCTTTGCCTAGATATTTATTATTTTTGTAGAGAAAACATGTTAAATAGTCTTTATGATTAATGAATAAATTTACATAAGGGATAGGTTTTAAATAAGAAACAACTTGATCAAGAGGAAAACATAAAAAAAAAGTTAAATTATCCATGTGAATCCCGATAAATAGAACGCATTCTTTTTGCTGCTCTTTGAGCTCTATCTATTTCTTTTTTTAAAGTATTGATGGACATAGTGATAATAGATTTAATAAACTCTTCATACATTTTTTCCCCTTGTTCTTGACCCATAGCAGTTATTAGACCTTGATGTAATTGATCAGTTGTTTTAACAGGTGCATTGAAATTGAGATTAGAAGAAAAAGAAGGTAAAGCATCATATAAAGATTCATTTTCTTCTATAGAAGAAGTTCCAATAATGTGATTATTTTTAGAAAAAAGAGAGGGGCTATCCATGATTTCCTTATATATTAGTTTATTTTGTATTATAAAATATTTATTAAAAAAATACGATTTTATTTTTTTAATTTTCTAAAAAATAAATAGAATTTTTTCATAAAACAATATTCATCAATTACTATTTATCTTATCTAATTTAATTTATAAATGGTTTTTTATCTTGGGATTTTTTATTGAAATCTCTTTTCATAACGTAGCAAAATTTATAGCTTCTAATTATATTTTTCCTTATATCGTATCAAAAAATTTTGTATTTTAATGGATCTCTATGAAATTTGGTGTTTTAGGAATTAGTTTTTGGCGTTCTAGTTTAATAATTAGAGAAGAGTTGATAAGAATTTTAGAAACAATTTTTGCAGATTATTTTGAACAATTTAGTACGTGTATTCCTTTATTTACATGCAATAGAGTCGAAGTATATTTTTGTTCAGAAAATGTAGATGATTATTTGAATCAATTAATGAGAATAATAGAAGAGAGAACTCAGAAGATTATGAAATCTTCTTTTTATTATTATTTTGATGAAAAATGCTTGTATCATTTAGTTAAAGTTGTTAGTGGATTAGATAGTCCTGTTCTTGGTGAAACAGAAATTCAAGGCCAAGTGAAGAGAGCATATCAGCAAGTATGTAATCAAAGAAAATTACCTCCTCTTTTACATTTGCTGTTCCAAAGATCTTTACATATAGGGAAGAAATTACGATCCAGAGAAAATTTTACTTTTATTAAAGAATCTTTCGAACAATTGATATTTGATCTTATTAAGAAAAAGTTTTGTTCTGATTTTCTGTCTAGAAAAGTTTTGTTCGTAGGATTTTCCAAGATTAATAAAAAAGTTTTTTCTTTTTTTTCTAAAAAGGGTTTTCTTTATTTACAGTTTTATTCAATCAGCCAACAGAATGAAAAAATAGATGTAAAGAATTTGAATAGATATTTTTTCATTTCTCAAAGTGAATTAAAAAGCATTTGGAATTATGATGTAATTATTTTTGGATCTAATTCTAAAAGTTTAATTTTTAAAGATTTTCATATTTTTACTGATAACTTTAAAAAAGAGAGATTAATTTTTGACCTAGGGGTTCCTAGAAATTTTAATTTAGATTATAAGGAGAGACTATTAGATGTATATAATATGGATAATTTAAATTCTTTGTTATTACTAACTCATTCTTTTGTTGATAATTGTTCAAGTACAACATTAAAGCAATGTGTATTAATAGAAACAAACAAGCAATGGGAATTGTTCAAAAATAAAGTGTGTAGATATCGACAATGGGCTGTAGCAAGTTAAAACTTGTTATTAAATCTAAACTTAATTTTTGATTTTTTAGGCAAAAATGGATTGCGTGATGTAATGGGTTCTAAAAAAAATTAAAAAAGAAAAAATACTTGTCATTTTATATTTCCATAAATTTCTTGGATTTACGAATAACTTTTTTTTATGTCTAAAATTTCATTAGGATAGAACTTCGAATTAATAGAATAGAATATCCATAATATGGTAATAGAACAAATAAGGCGATCTATTTGATAAATATTTTCATAGAACAAAAAATAAAGAAAAAAAACAAATATTGTTATGTTAGAAAAATTAATTAAGAAAATTACATTATTTTTGGGTTTTACAGAACCTGTTGAACCGGATATTAATGGTGTATATTCTTTATTTTTTGAACCTAAAACTACAGTATTCTTATCAGAAGGAGTTGAAAAAGATATTCTTTTAAAATCAATCTTAGGAGAAATAAAAAAAGAAGATGATAATTCGAAAACATATTTAAGATTGATGGAGGCTTCTTTATTTGGTTTAGAAACTGGAGGAGCTATATTAGGTTTAGATGACAATCATATTGTTTTATTAAAAAAAATTTCAGCGGATGTTTCTTATGAAGATTTTCAGGATTATTTAGAAACGTTTATTAATTTTTCCGAGAGCTGGCAGAATGATCTTGTTTTATCACTTAATTCCAAAAAAAAAGAGATATAGGAGATAAGAATGGCTGTTCGTTTAATCGCAGAAGAAGGAACGTTGTCAGGATTAGTTTTATCTTTAGAAGAAGGAGTTCAGTGGCAGGTTGGCAGAGATCCTAGCCAAAATGATATAGTTTTGGAAGATAAAAAGGTTGCTAGTTCTCAAGCATTATTTTTTAAAAATGAAAAAGGATTTTTTTTAAGAAATCTTGATCAAAAAGTACCTATAAAAGTTAATGATAAAATAATTAAACAAGATGTTTTGTTAAATGATCATGATACAATTTTATTAGGAGGTACGTTATTTTCTTTGATTAATGATGTTTCTGATGATGTCAATGATTTATTCATTTTTGATCAAGAGAATAACGACGACAGTACAACTAGTGAAACTGGCACTAAAGATCATTCAGAATCTCAAAAAGAAGAAAAAGAAAAAAAAGAAAGAAAAAAAAAGTCTTCTAAAAATCAGGAGAAAACAAAAGAAAAAAATATAGAACCTTCAAAAAATCAACAACAAGTTCTTTTACCTGAGAAAAAACAAGATACACAATCAGAACAAAAAATGAAAAAAGATAAAGATGTACCGAAAAATATGGATAATCAAGAAGAGAATAAACAAATTCCTTTAAATGTACAGAATAATCACGATCAGGATCAGAAGAAACAAGATAAAGTGTTAGAAAATGATTCTATTCAAAGTAAAGAGAAAAATAAAATTAATTTAGAGAATACTACTTCTAGTGAAAAAGATGAAGGTAGTACTTTGAATCAGAAAAATTCTGATTCTGATAAGGTAAGTGACTTATTAGAAAGTAAAAATTCTAAGAAGCAAGTTGAAGATGTTACTGTTCAGCAAACAAAGATATCGGAGTCTGAAAAACAAGATAAAAAAAATGTAAATACTAAAAATGAAAAAGAACTTCTTTCTAAATCTGAGTCTAATTTTTCTACGAAGAACGAAGAGAAAATAGACAAAAAGAATGATAAATTAACGTTTAATATAGAAGATTTGTTTGATTTTGATGATGGTATTTTTCCTGAAATAGAATCTAATTTAATTACGTCTGATAGCGATTATTTTGTTGATTTATCGCATGTTTCTCGATTTTTATTAAAAGTTATTTCAGGTCCTAATATTGGAGCTGAATATAGTTTAGACTTAGACCATGAATATCTATTAGGTTCAGATTCATCTAAGTGTGATATTGTTTTTAATGATTTAAGTGTTTCTCATCAACATGCAAAATTAAAAATTGATCATGAAGGAGTCCTTTCTGTAGAAGATTTATCTAGTCGAAATGGAATTGTTATTGAAGGGAATCACATAGAAAAAGAATCAAAAATAATTCCGGATCAATTTGTAGGATTAGGAACTACCGTATTTGTCATTATTGACCATCAAATACCAGCTGAAACTATAGTAGCTTCTCCTTTTTTAGATATGCATGAATTCAAGGATAAGAGTAATAAAGAAGACCAAAATGAAACAAAAAAAGAATCAGAGATTAAAGCTTTAGTTGATGAAAAAGTTCAAGAAGAATTAACCAAAGATAAAGACAAAACTTTTATTTCTATGGGTTCTTTGATTATTGCTTTATGTATGGGAGGTTTTGCTGTTTTATTTGGTATAGGAACTGCTTCTTTGTTTCATTCTCAGGAAATCACCCTAGTTCCTGAAGGAGATTATGAAATAGATTTAGAAAATACAATTCAGTCTTTCCCTGGAGTTAAATTTACTTTTAATAAAAATTCGGGTCAATTGTTCTTGTTAGGTCATGTAAAAAATAACATAGATAAAAGTGAGCTACTTTATAAATTAGAGGCTTTGCAGTTTGTTAAATCTATTGATGACAATATTATTGATGATGAAGCTGTTTGGCAGGAAATGAATATCATGTTGTCCAAGCAATTGAATTTAAAAGGCATTAGTATGCATTCTCCAGAACCTGGATCTTTTGTGATAACAGGATATGTGAAAACAGATGGACAGCTAAATGAATTACTAGAATTTTTAAATCTTCATTTTAATTATCTTTCTTTATTAAGTAATAGAGTCTATGTAGAAAATGATGTAGTTTCTGAAATTAAGGAGCTATTATTTAAAGATGGATTGACAGGTCTTAATGTAGATTTTTCTATGGGAGAACTTATTTTAACAGGCTACATTAATAATAAGGATCAAGAACAGTTTCAACATCTTCTTTCAAATTTGTCTAAGTTGTCTGGGGTAAAAAGTATAAAAAATTTTACTGTTATTCTACCTTTGGAAGAAGGAGTAATTGATTTAAGTAGGAGATACCCTAATCGTTATCAAGTTACTGGTTATTCTAAACATGGAGATGTGAATATAAATATTGTGATAAATGGAAAAATTTTGATGAGAGGGGATTCCATTGATGGAATGACCATTACAAGTATTCAAGCTAATTCTGTATTTTTAGAGAAAGATGGTCTTAAGTATAAGATAGATTATAATAAATAAGAGAAAAATATAAGGATAATTATGTTTAATTTAGAAAATACATCTAATAGTAGTTTTAAAGAAGATAAGCAGCTTTTTGATTTAGAAGTTGAAATGCAAAATATTAATTCAGCGAATTCTTTAAAAAATCAGGTAAAAGAAAACATAGCTATATTGCAAGGAATCTTAAGATCCGGTGAAGAAAAAGAATTATTTGAAAAGTTTCAAATATTAGCTGAAGGTTTTTTAGCTGTAGAGAAAGTATTAAATCGTGTAAATCAAAAAATAGGTTAGTAAAATTTTAGGGGAATATTATGAGTAGTAATTCTACGTCATTTAATTTTAATGACATGATGAATGGGTTGGTTCTTTATGTTGAAGGAGTCCAGCAATATTTATTAGATTTAGAAGTAGCTAATCAAGGTACAGTTGATTTAGGAACTATGTTTAATTTGCAGTTTCGTATGCAAATATTGTCTCAGTATGTAGAAGCTACCTCTAACGTGTTGACTGGAGTTCATTCGGGTATGATAACTATGGCTAGGGCGGCAAAAGGAAGCTAATAAGAAAAGTAATTTATTTGAGGAGAAAAATGGCGACAATTGAATTTTTTAAAAAAGATAAAGCGCTACTATTTGAAGTAGGTTTAATAGCTATTAGACAAGGTGATGAAGAGGGAGCAAAAAAAATTTTTGATGCATTAGCGTTATTAGATGATTCCTTATATATGAATAAAGCTGGATATGGGTTAATAGCTTTACATAAAATGTGTCTAGAAGAGGCTGAAACCTATTTTCAAGAGATTTTGGAAGAAGATAGTAATAATTGGTGTGTAGCCTCTTTTCTTTCATTGACTCATATGTTGATTGTTTTACAACAAGGCAAATCTTTTGAAGTTAGAAGAGATAGCTTAGAAAAAAGTTTTAATTTAGCAAGACAAATTTTACAAGAATGTGAAATAGAAAGTACTCGTCAATTTGCTCAGTCTTTATTAGATTGGCATAGAACGTTAGCTGAAAAAAGTACTGGGCCTTTAGGTTAATTTATTTATAAGGATAGAATATGGTAGATCCTATTAAAGGAATATTCCTCAGTGATTTGGATGAAATAAAATCTGTTAAAGAAAATTCTAATTCTTTAGGAAATGTTTCGATGAATTCTAAGACAACAAAGTCTTTTTCTTTAGGTAATGTAGAAAATGCACCAATAGTTGAAGTTGAAAAAACAGTTCCTTCTCCTATGCATATGATTAAAGATCAACAAGAACACAAAGGATTTGCTTCATTCAGTACATCTGATGATTTAGATACTAATGTTTTATCGAATCAGATTTCTCAATTAAAAGGAAATTTTTCTAATTTAGCATTAAAAATTGGAGATAATTCTTTAAATTTTAGTGATAAGGATACACAACAAGCTTTACAAGTTATGCATTTGTTGAATCAAGATTTATCAGAAATAGCTACTAATACTAATCAAGAGGAAGATAAACCTTCTGAGGAAGAAGATAAAAATTTTATTCATAAAGCACTAAATTGGTGTTATTCTGGAGAGCAAATTTTACATAATGCTTTGTTATTTTTATCTGATCAAAAAGATTCTTTTTCTAGTTTAGGAGATTATTTAAAACTGCAATATGCCGTTCAAAGAGCAACTCAACGTACAGAACTGTTTGCTAGCATTATGGGTATTACTATAAGTAGTATTAAAACAATTATGACAACGCAATTAGGATAAGTTATGAATCAGTTGGCAACAGATTTTGATAAATTAATGAATAGCTTAAACAATACCCATTTAATATCTATAGTAGGTCGTATTGTTGAAGTTGTTGGAATGTTGATTAAAGCTGTTGTTCCAGATGTTAAAGTTGGAGAAGTTTGTTTTATTAAAAGAGATAAAGGAGATCATTTAGTAGCAGAGGTTGTTGGATTTACTCAATCATTTGTGTTGTTATCTCCACTAGGAGATTTAGCAGGAGTTTCATCTTCTTCAGAAGTTATTCCTACACACTTACCTTTACATATAAAAATAGGGCCAGAGGTTTTAGGAAGAGTTTTAAATGGTTTGGGCGATCCTATGGATGAAGATACCAAAGGGCCTTTGACTGCAAAAGAAATTTTCCCTATTTTTAGAGCTCCTCCAGATCCTTTAAAAAGAAAACGTTTAACAAAAATTTTGTCTACAGGAGTTCGTTGTATTGATGGAATGCTTACAGTTGCTCAAGGTCAGCGTGTTGGCATTTTTGCGGGAGCTGGTGTTGGAAAATCTTCTTTGTTAGGTATGATTGCTAGGAATGCTGAGGAAGCAGATATAAATGTTATTGTACTTATTGGAGAAAGAGGTAGAGAGGTTAAAGAGTTTATAGAACAAGATTTAGGAGAAGAAGGAATGAAGCGTTCTGTAGTTGTTGTTTCTACTTCTGATCAAGCTTCTCAATTGCGCTTAAATGCAGCATATGTAGGAACTGCAATTGCAGAATACTTTAGAGATCAAGGAAAAACTGTAGTTTTGATGATGGATTCTGTAACTCGTTTTGCCAGAGCTTTGAGAGAGGTTGGATTAGCTGCGGGAGAACCTCCAGCAAGAGCCGGTTATACACCTTCTGTATTTGCTACATTACCTAGATTATTAGAAAGATCAGGAGCTTCTGATAAAGGTTCTATTACAGCTTTTTATACTATTTTAGTTGCAGGAGATGATATGAATGAACCAGTGGCTGATGAAGTAAAATCTATTTTAGATGGACATTTTGTTTTATCTAATGAATTAGCACATGCTTATCATTATCCAGCTATTGATGTTTTGGCTTCTATTAGTCGTTTATTGACAGCAATTGTTCCTGAAGAACAAAGGAGAGTTATTGGTAGAGCTAGGGAAGTCTTATCGAACTACAAAAAAAATGAAATGTTGATTCGAATAGGAGAATATAAAAGAGGAGCTGATAGAGAAGTTGATTTTGCGATTGATCACATAGATAAATTGAATAGATTTTTAAAACAAGATCTTAATGAGAAAACAAATTATGAAGAAGCGGCTCAACAGTTACGATCGATTTTTAGATAGAAATGAATATAAAATATCCTTTAGAACAAGTATTGACAATAAAAAAAGATCGAGTGCAAAGAGCAGAAAAAGTTGTTAAGGAAAAACAAAAAATTGTCAATACAGAAGAAGAAAGATTAAAAAAAGTAGAATCAGAAAGAGATATAGTTGGAGATCATTATAAGGCAAAAATTTCACAATTGAGAAATGCATTAGATGAAGGAACTACTGGTGAAGAGGTTTTAAAAATGAAAGCATACATTAAAGTTGTGAAAGAGAATTTGGAAGAAGAAGAAAAAAAGGTTTTAAAGCAAAAAGAGATTTTATTAAGTGCTAAAAGAGAATTACAAAAAGCTCAGGTAGAATACAAAAGAAGACGAATAGAGGTAGAGAAAACAGAGTTACATAAAAAGCAGTGGATGAAAGAAGCTTTATTAGCTGAAGAAAGGCAAGAAGCGAAAGATCAAGATGAAATGGGGCAGCTTTTATTTCAAATTCGAAAAAGTAAACCTATGAATTAAAAAAAGGGAAGGAAATTATGGAATTATATAAAACAAATGGAGATACTTCTCCATCTTTTTCTAGTGAAGACTTAGAAGATGCATTGGTAGGACCACAAGATAATAGAGAAGTTCCTCAATTTGTTATGAATTGTAATAGAACAGATTCTCGTAATTCATCTAAGCAACAACGATCTTTAAGTCGAGACAAACGAAAGGAAGATGTTACAAGAACAGAAAATTCATCTCGAAATGCCCTTGTTAAAGAAGAGAAAAAAGCTGTTCATAATTCAACAAGACATTCTTCTCAAGAAGAAATATCATTAATGCATTTAGCTGCAGATTTAGAAATAAATCAGGTGGGATTGGAGAGATTATCTAATATTACTAATATTGATTTGCATAGTATTAATGAACTTATTTTAAATACTGTATCTTCATTAGTGGTTTTGGGTAATGATACTGGTTATCAGTTAATAGAATGTGAACTTTTATCGAAGGACGGCATTCCAGATGCTTTCTCTGGAGCTAACATGCGCGTAGAACAAGAAAATGGGCAGTTAAGCATAAGTTTTGATAATTTCATTTCTAATGACCAAGTAAATGCTGCCTATGATTTAGTGAAGGCTAATTCAATGCAACTGTCTAGTTTAATTGAGTCTTTACATAAACGGTCTTTCTCTTTGAAAGAACTTAAAATTGGCAATCAATTAATACAATTACCTTCCAAAGAAGAATTCATTTCACCATTAAATATGTTTGCAGCGAATTTCAAATACAGCGATGATAAAAATGATGGTAAAAATAATCAAGAGAATTTTTCTTCACAACAAGAAGAACTAGTTGATCAAATAGAAGAAATATAAATATGGTAGATAAGAAAAAGTTATGACAGCTACAGCAGAAAATATATCTCAAACTTGGTTACAACAAAGAAACGTTGTTTTGTCTGATTTAGTTAATAAAGAAAAAACTTTGTTTAAATTTCCTTCTTTCCCTTGGGAAGGTTTTTCTAAGTTACTGAAAGAAAATATGTCTTTATCTTCATTGACTTTTTCTTTTGAGTATAAAAATTGGATATCAGGGGATTTAGTTTTTGGGGATGTAAAAGATTATTATGTACAAGAATTTTTAGCTGATCCCATAAAAGATGGTCAATTATTTTTAATCTATTCAAAGACGGACTTACAATCTATTATTTCTGCAATCTTCCCTTCTTTAGCTGCGGACTCTTTTTTTTACGATGAAGGAAAATTATTGGGTTTTCATTATTATTTTTTTGCAGAAATTTGTAAGGTTTTACAAGATTTAAAATGGATTCCTTCTCTTAATATTAAGATGAATAAAGAAGTTGTAAAAAGTTATACATTTAAAGGAAATTTTTTTGTTGTAAGAGTTTATGGTAATTGTAAAGAACATTCTTTTTCTATTGATTTAGCTTTGCCTGAGATTTGTTGGAATAATTTTTCTGTTTTTCTAGAAAAATTAAAACCTTCTTTTGATATAGCTACAATTAATCCTCTTTTTTCTTTGCTTTTTAGTTTAGAATTAGGTTATAGCTCAATATCAGCAGAGGATTTTTTAAAACTACAGATAGGAGATTTTCTTCTTTTAGATTCATGTCTTTTTGACGTAGATGCAAAAGAAGAAGGAGGAGCTTTTTTATCTATCTTAGGAAAAAAATTTTTTGGAGGCCGTTTTCTTTATGACAGCCCTGGAGATTTTAAAATAACAAATTACTCAACTGTAGATATTGCTATGACTGAAGAAAAAGAAAAAAAGGTAGAATCTAACTCTAAAGAAAACAAAACATTACCAAAAGAATCTTTAGGAGATGTTTCTTTAAATATTATTGTAGAAGCTGGAAGATATTCTATCACTTTAGAAGAATTTTCTAAGCTTGCTCCTGGGAGTATACTAAATTTGGGTGCCCAACCTCAACATGGAGTGGATCTCATTGTAAATAATAAAAAGGTTGGAAGAGGAGAGATTATTTCCCTAGGTGATGCATTGGGTGTTAGGATAATGGAACTTCTCTAAAGGTAGTGATTATGAAAAAAGAAGTAACAAATACAATTTTATCTTCCTGGCCTAAGGTAATTGGTGGCTATAAAATAGAAAGTATTTTAAATGAAGGTAAAAAAAGTTGTATTTTTTGGGCTTCCCATCCAAGGACTTTTGAACCAATAGCTTTAAAAGTGTTAAGGACACCTTTTGTTTCTGAAGAAAATATAGTTCAAGGTTTTTTAAATGAAGTAAGTATTATTCAAAAAGCAAATCATCCTAATATTGTAAAGTTGCATAGCTATGGTAAATGGGAAGATGGGTTTTATGTAGCTATGGAGTTTATACAGGGAATTTCATTGCGTCAAATGATTATGCAAGAAGCTTTGTCTTTAAAAAGAGCTTTACATATTATTTCACAAGTTGCTGAAGGGGTTGCTTATTTACATTCTTTAGGAATAATTCATAGAGATTTAAAACCAGAAAATATTTTGCTTACAGCACAGGGAGGTATCAAAATTATAGATTTTAGTATTGCTTCTATGATATCTAAAGATGTTTATTCTTCCAGTCAATTTTCTATGTTAGGTACTCCAATATATATGAGTCCAGAACAACAAGAAAATTATTTGAATGTAGCTCCTAATACTGATATTTTTTCTTTAGGTGTTGTTGCTTATGAATTAATTTTGGGTAGATTAAGTCGAGGAAAAGTATTGTTATCATTAATGCCTGATGGAGTACAATCCATTTTATCAAAAGCTTTGCAACCAGATCCAAGAGAAAGATATCAAAATGTAACTCAATTTATAGAAGATATTTCGACATATGTACATTCAGAACAAATCGAACAAGATATGAGAAGTTCTGATTATTTAAGTGAATTGCAAGAAAGTTTGCAGTTTGATCAAATATTATTAACTCCATTAAAAGCTCCTGAATGGAAGAATATTGAGATTAATGTAACCATTAATAATAAAAAACTACCTAGTGGATTGTATTATAATTTTTTTAATCCACATAAAGATGTTTTTAATTTAATTTTTATTTCTTCTCTAAAAGAAGGAACGAGTATTATTAGACTTTCTACTTTAAAAGGGCTTATAGAGTCATTGATATATGTTTATAGACCTAAGGAAGTAATTAAGATTGTTAACAATTATTTGTTAAAAATGAACAACCATAAACCAATAACAACATTTGCTTGTAGTTTGTTATCCTTATATCCAAAGTTTAATAGAATGTCATACATTTCTTGTGGTCCTACTTCTTTATGGGTAAAATCACCTTATGAAATTAAAGAAGTTACGTCTAATAATTTGAGTATAGGAGAGACTGAATTTTCTTTTGTTAGGGAAAATGAATTACATTGGGATTTGGGTGAAGAAGTTTTTATTCCTATTTTTCAAATAAAAGGGATTTATCTTCCTCTTCCAGATGTTGAACAAAAAGATATGATTTCATTGTTACAAAATTACGTAGGAAAGCAATCATTAAGTGTGTTAAAACATAACATTTCTAATGATAGTACTAGAAATCAAAATTCAATAACGGTTATTAGTTTAAAGAGAATAGAGTGAGACAAAAATTTTCGCGATTTATTTCTACTTTAGTAGTTAATGAGATAAAAATGCATAGTCGTGTTTTGATAGTATTAATGAGCATAATTTTTTTGATTTTTAGTGATCAATCCGAGGCTAAAGATCAAAATGAAAAACTTGTTCGCCATAATCTGTTTAAAGATCTTCAGAAAGAAGAGCCTTCTAATAATAAGGCTATGATAACAACCTCTACAGATTCTAAAGTATTTGATTTTAGAGAAACTAAAGATAAAAACATAAATCAAGGATTTCTTTATAAAAAAATAGGAGAAGAAGCTCCTAAACTACCTATAGAGAATCTGACACCAAAAGAACAAGATTATGTACCTCCTAAAGCGAGATTAGAGATTTGTTCTTCTTTAACAGAAGATGGATATACGATTAATTTTGAAGATATTTCGATTATTCAGTTATTGCAATTCGTTAGTAAGATTTCAGGAATAAATTTTGTTTTTGATGCTAAAGACTTACAATTCAATGTAACTATTGTTTCTCAAGATCCGACTTCTGTAGATGATATTTCGACAATATTGCTTCAAGTTTTGAAAATGCATGATTTACAAGTAATAGAGCAAGGAAATAATGTTATAATTTATAAAAATCCTAACATAGCAAAATTATCAACAATAGTTACAGAAGATAATATAGAGCATACTTGTGAAGCTATAGTAGTAACTCGTGTTTTTAAATTGTATACTTTAAAACCAGATGTAGCTGTTACAATTATTAAACCATTACTGTCTTCAGATGCTATTGTAAGTGCTTCTGAAGCGACAAATCACGTTGTTGTTTCAGATATTGCGGGAAATGTGGATAAAATAGCTGAGTTGATTACAGCTCTTGATAGTCCAGATGCAGCTAAAGTAGAATTAGCCGAATATCATGTTCAACACGCTAATCCTGTAACTTTAATAAATTATTGTGAAGATGTGTTAGGGGCTTTTCTTCATGAAGAGACTTATCAAATTTTTTCTCAACCTGGAACAAATAAGATATTTATTATTTCTACGCCAACTTTAATTAAAAAGAGTTTGCAAGTATTAACTTCTTTAGATCAGCCAGATCTTTCGGGTTCTATTGAAGAACCTGTAGCTACTGGACAAACAACATTTTTTATGTATAAACTTAAATATCAAGATGGGTCACAGATAGCACAAGCTTTAAGATTTATTGGCAGCAATTTATATATTACTAGTAGTATGAATCAAGATTTTATTAACACAATAAATACAGTTTCGTGGCTAGAAGTTAATAATTCTATAGTTATTGTTGGAAGTAAAAAAAATGTTGATAAAGTTGTTAATTTATTAGATGGATTAGATCTACCTCCAAAACAAGTTTATATAGAAGTTTTAATATTAGAAACTGCTTTAGAGAATTCTTGGGATTTTGGAGTTCAGTGGATTGCTTTAGGTCAAGATCGTAGTAATTTAGCGTATTCAACAGGTTTATTGAATAATTCAGAGGGATCGTCTATTGCAAGTAATACAACTAGTATAGGAGGCTCTGCCCCTCCAAAAACTCCTACACCTGGGTCGATTCCTTTGCCTACACCAGGTTCTTTAATGGGAATAAATGATTTGGCAAATGCTTCATCGGCTTTTGGAATGGGAATTATAGGAAATGTACTTAGTCACAAAGGGAAGTCTTTTTTATCTTTAGGAGCATTATTGAGTGCCTTAGATGAAGATGGAGATACTGTTATTGTTTTAAATCCTAGAATTATGGCTCAAGATACTCAACAAGCAAACTTTTTTGTTGGGCAGAATATACCTTTTCAAACTACTAGCACTGTTATACAAGAGACAGGATCTGTAACACAAAACATAGATTATGGGGATGTGGGTGTTGAATTAATAGTAACTTCTACTATAGCTCCAAATAATGTGGTAACTTTGCAAATACAGCAAACTATTTCAGATTTACAGTCAATTGAAGGTAATTTAACTCCAACAACAAATAAAACATTTGCATCTACAAGATTGCAAGTACCAGATGGTTGTTTTTTAGTTATGAGTGGGCATATTCGTGATAAAATTACAAAAGTTCATTCGGGGGTTCCCATATTAGGTTCTGTTCCTATTTTGCGTAGTGTTTTTAGTAGAACTATAGAGCAAAGACAAAAAAGAAATATTATGATGTTTATTAAGCCAAAAGTTATTTCAACTTTTGAGCAAGGTACAACACTTACAAATAAAGAAGCTTATAAATATAATTGGGAAGCAGATAAAGGTTCTTTAGATATAGCTCCAAGGCAAGCTCCTGAATGTCAAAAAGTTCCAAAAGTAGTAAATTCTAAAGATGATCATTATTCTATAGAGGTGCAAAACTAATTATTAGGAGAATATTTTTTTAGATTTCTTAAGGAAAAATCGAGTTAATCGAGTTATTTTTGTGGCTGTAAGTGCCATTAATATTGAAGTGTAAGCCGTTAAGCTAACATAAGGGAATACCCCCCCCCGAGATGTTAATTCTAAACATGGAGAAAAATTAACATCATTTTCGAAGGAAGAGTTGTTATAATTTTGAATTGTATTTGTTTGATCGTTAACGGAAACAAGCATTATAATGCAGCCTAAACATGTTGTTCCTGTTAGAATAATTTCGCTAATTACTTCCTTTATCTTTTCACTTTTTACAAATAACTTTGCATCTAAATTAACTAATAATGGTTCATTAATTTCTTCTTGGTTGTTTTTTCCTGTATAATGAGAAGAAATTATTTTAAGAAAAAGTGTTTTTGTTGGGGGAAAAATAAAAAAAGATTGATTAATTAATTCGGAAGTAATTTTTGCAGTTAAAAATGCATTTCTACTACTAGTAGGAATAAAACTATATTGGAAGCTTGGATCAATTAAAAGAAATATATTTAAAGGTAAATTGAAGATAGAACATATTTTTTTAGTAAGTAAAATGATTTTTCTATCTATAGGAATATTATATTGATGTCTGCGAGATACTTGGAGGGCTATAAAAGAGAATAAATCTAAGACACTTATGGAAGTTAGTAAAGTCATTATCGTAGAAAAGGATGAAGAACAATTTATTAGCACATATGCGAACATAGTGATTTTAGAAATTTTTTCTAAGCATTCTGAAAGAACTTCTAGTCGACCTATATGGTTTCTACTTAATTTATATTTAAAATGTTCCCATTGATTAATTATTTCTGGTCCAAAACTTGTTTCTGAGTTTCCTGAAATTTTAACTAAGTCGAGTGTAAAGTAAGATTTAGAGTTATTATGAATTAAAGATTGCTGATAACGTAATATGGTATGTTTATTTATATCATCTGTAAAAAAAGCTATTTTATTTATATCAAGACATTTAGTTATAATAAAAAAATTTAGTAGAGATTTTTGAATATATCTGAAAAAAGAAGAAGAATTGGGAGAATCTATTAAGCTAAAAACTTCTTTGTGTGGATTTAGAAATTTAATTGTTTTATTAAATCGACACAATCCTATTAGATCTAATTTAGGAATGGGGTCGAAGAAAGTTTGTAGACTAGTTATTTGACAACAAAGATTAGGATTAATATGTACAGCTGGAGCTAAAGCTAAAACACAAATTCTTTTTCTGAATTCGGGGTTATATTCTTCTAAAGCATTTCGAACAAATATCGCACCTTGATTTGAACAAATTTGTAATAAAAGACCATCTTTATCACTAGATGAAAAAAAATCGTCCCATAATTCTTTTATACATTGTTGTGTTTTAGTTTTGGTTCTTATTAAAAGAGAAAGAGATATGCAAAGATCTCCTATAAAGGAAAATGATGGGTTATATACACCGTATATGTTTAATCCACCAGCTAATTCTGATAATTGTGATACAGTACCCCTTGCTTCATTAAATGAGGTATTAATTCCATTGATATAACAAATTCTTATTTTTTCTGGACACCAACTATGTCTTCCTTGTTTTGACAAATCATAAATACAAGGAGAGAAATATATACTTGGAACAATTTTGTTTGCATCAGGATGAGTAATTTGTTGAAAATTGGATAAAAGATTTTCTTCTTCAATACTTAATAGATTAATAGAGGAACGATGTTGGTTAACATTATTTAACATTATTTAACATTATTTAACATTATTTAACATTATTTAAC
>CAUWIK010000008.1:0-19154 GCA_963558895.1 uncultured Chlamydiaceae bacterium
AGCGGTGAAAAGAGCGACTCTTTGCGCTTGCGCAAAGTTATAGGAGCGCGACAATGACCAAGCAGGATTTTATAAATTTCTTACAATCTCAAAGCAACATAACCCTAAGCGAGTATTTCTGCCAGAATCTAAACACCTTTATCAGCACCGCGCAAGAAAGCGAGCTAGAGAGCTTAAGCAGCAAGATACTTCATAGCAAGAAGCGTTTTATAAATGATATAGACTTAATCGAAATGCTAAAAATGCTCTTTTGGGAGCAAGCAGGCAAGAGAGCGGCAAAAAGCAAAATCCACAAATACAAAGGTAGTCGCTATGAGGAGCAGTATTTACTCTCAATGTATTTTTATAAAAGCGAGATTACAAGCAGGGGGATAGAATGGATACTTTAGAATCCCTAGAGCAAGAAATTTTACTCTCAATGATACATTATAAAGAGGATATTGATGAATTTCTAGGCAAAACGCCGCGCCAAGTCTTTAGCAATAAGGGCAGCATAATCCTAGATAAAATCCTAGCCTTGCAGAGCAAAAAGGCTTTAAGCACCCATAGCCTCCTAAACGCACTCACCACCGAGCAGCAAGGCGATGAATATGTGCTTGAACTTTTTAGTAAGACGCCTAATTCTAGCTTTGTTAATTTAAGCCAAGAGCTTATCACAGCCTACAAGCTAAAAATGCAGAAAGAAAACGGGCTTAAGATGATAAAGGCAAGCGATAATAATACGCTTTTAGATTTATCAATGCTTGAAAAGGCAGTAGAATCTAACGAGTATAAAAACCTAGCCCAGTGGATCGACTACTACTCCACACGCCCAGAGCAGCCCAAGTTTAAGACCAAAATTAGCTTTTTAGACTCTGTGTTTGATGGGGGGATAGAAGTAGCACAGCTTGTGTTAATAAGCGGAGACCCAGAAGCAGGCAAGACCACGCTAGGACTGCAAATGCTAGAGAATATCAGCCATTATGCAAAGGTGGGATTCTTTAGCTTTGAATTTACGATCGAGCAGTATATCCGCGCCAAGCAAGCCGAGCGCAAGCCCCCAAACCTTGAAAATATGTATATCATAAACGAAGGCTACGAGCTCTACACCATAGCGCAGAATATCAAAAACTTATACAGGCAGGGGGTGAAAGTGTTTTTGATCGACTCGCAGATGAGAATCACCAGCCCACAAGGCAGAAATATGGAAGAGGAAGAGTCGCTAAAGTTTAGCCTACTTGCCAAGCTTTGCCACTCTATGGGGATTTTAGTGTTTTTGATCGTGCAGACAAGCAAAAGCGACCGCGATAACCCTATGGGGAGCAAAAAGGGCGGACACGAAGCCAGCGTGATAATCCGCATAGAACACTGCAAGGCAGAGATAGAAGCTCTAAGAGAGTTTAGCGAAAATAGCCGAATGGTAATATTGAAAAAAAACAAGCAAACAGGCAAGCATTTTAAAGAAAAAGTCGCATTTAATCCCCAAACGCGCAAGTTTTCTAGCCTTGAGAGTGAGGCGGAGTTTGTGGAAGAAGTGGAGATGGAGAAGATTGTAGAAGTGGTATCAATCTAGGCGGCTATGCTTTTTGGCTAAAAACGGCGATTACTTCGCGCAACCTGTTAAAAGTGTCAAAGCCAACGCCAAAAAGGATAAAAATGATAACAAACTTAGAAATTCTAAAATCTAGCAGTATAGTGGGGGTCATTGAGCGATATATCCCCCTGCGCAAAAACGGCGCAAACTTCATAGCCTGCTGCCCATTTCATAGTGAAAAATCGCCAAGCTTTGTGGTCAGTGAAGCAAGGGGAATGTTTAAGTGCTTTGGCTGCGGCAAGGGGGGAGATGTAGTAAGCTTTATTAAAGAATATGAAAAAATCGATTTTAACGAAGCATTAAAGAGACTAAGCGAGCTTACAGGGATAGCCCTAGAGTATGATAAGGCGCAAAAGGTAGGCAAAAGCCCTAGCGAAGTGCTAGAGAAAATAAACGAGCTAGCCAAGCAAAATCTAGCACAAAACGCGCAGATTTTAGCCTACTTGCAGGAGCGCGGACTCACGCGCGAGATATGCGAAAAATACGACATAGGACTAGTGCCAAGCAAACAGGAGCTTTTGCAGCATTTTAGCGCGCAGGAGCTAGTAGAGAGCGGCTTTGCCAATGAGTATGAAAAGGGCAAAATCTCTATCCCTATGCGCGAACGCATAGGGATAGCCATAAGAAATCCGCAACACAAGCTAGTAGCTTTTGTAGCCAGAACCCACTCGCACTATAATTTCCCCCCAAACGCGCCCAAATACATCAACTCCAAAGAAAGCTACTTTTATAAAAAAACGCAGATTCTCTACCTGCTAAGCCACGCAAGAGCCGCGATCACACAGAGCAAATCCGCCTTTATCGTGGAGGGCTATATCGATAGCATTCTACTACACGAAAACGGATATAAAAACGCGATAGCCACAGGAGGCACTGCTTTTAACCTGCAGCATTTAAATCTACTTACTAGGCTTGATTGTGAAGTGGTCTTTTGCTTTGATAATGATAAAAGTGGTATGGCGGCAAATTATAGGGCGGTGAAAGTGTGCTTTAATGCAGGATTTTATAGGGTCAAGGTGGCGATTTTACAGAATAGAGATTCTAAAGGAAAAAGGTGTAAAGACATCAACGAAGCGTTACTTTGTGGAAATACCTTGCAAGCAAACATACTAGATTCTAGCCCCCAAGCCCCCGACGACGCTTTCAAAGTAGCGCGCAAGCGCGCGACCATTGATTGTATGGATTCTGCTAGCGCAGAATTAAGAGAGCGCAAAGCCCAATCCACCAGCGAGAAACTAGAATTTAACTACCTTAGTGGCTACGAGTTTTTTATCAAATGGCTTTACAAAAACAAAGACAAACAACAAGCCTTTAATGAGATAAAAGCCGCGATCAACGCGTGTCAAAACTTCTACGACAAGCAAGAGTTTTTAGACACCGCGTGCAAGCTCACAGGCGTGCCAAGCGAGTATTTTACCCATAAAACACTACCCCAAAGAGCGCAAGTGGATAATTACAGCACACTTATAGCGAGTATTTTACACAATGAGGAGTGTGCTTATATCGCTAGCGAGCTAGATTTAAGCTTTATCCCACAGCATAAACAACTACAAGCATTTTTACACACAGGGGAGAACAAAGAGCTAGCAAGCTTTATAGAATCTAAGCCTATGGATACGCAAGAATTTTATCAACACTACTGCGATTTATACCTAGCGCACTTAAGCCGCGAGCAGACAAAAGCAAAGGCAAAAAAGGATTTAAAGCTAGTGCTAATGTTAAGCGAAAAAATCGCGCAAGTGCAGAGAGACATACAAGCACAAAAGGCTTTTTAGCACTAAGAAAGCAGCAGGATTCTAAGTTTTATCGCAAAAGCCTAGAATCCACCAGCCAAAAACAATACCCAAGCTTTACCCCCTTTTTAAAATCGCGCATTTTGCTAGCATTCCACCCGTGCGCGGCACTATCCTTACATACTTGCAAAACTCCTTAAAGTTAAGATCAGCCAGCAACCACACCGCCGCGCACATACAAAGGGGCAAGAAAAAAGGGAAAAAATGCGAGCGAATAAAAAAGAAATAGAGATTTTCTACAAAACGCATAATTTAAGCATAAAAGAAGTAGCCACACACTACAAAATCCCCTACCGCACCCTAGCACACTGGGTCAAGCAAGAGGGCTGGGAGAGTGCCAGCGCGATTAAAAACATCACCCACCACCGCCAAAGCCTTATCCAAGACCATAGCGACAAAGTCCTAGACATCGCCCAAGTAAAGATGAAAAAGCAGATTAAAGAAAATCTAGGAGATGTAAGCGAGCTTGATTCTGTGATTTTGGATAATCTTTTACAAAGCTCCACCGATGAAATTTTGCTTAAAGCGATGAATCTCAACTACATACAAAAAAACATCACCCTTTGTGCCGTGCTAGCAAAGAGCCAGCTACTAAATCTCACCCAAAGCCCCCTAGCCCAAGATCCCAAAAACGCGCCCATAGTGATCACTTGCGCGGAGAAAGTGGCAAAGATCTTTAGCGATATGAAGCTCCAGCTCTATGGCAAAGACGCCCAAATCTCAAACGACAACGCCAAAAGCTATGAAAATATGAGCACACAAGAGCTAGAAGCACTCATAAACGCACTAGACTAGCGCAGCTCGCGTAACACCTTAAAAGCTAGGATAGGGATTATAAACACACCTAGCGCGATACAAAAAGCTAGAATTTCCTGCAGCATTATAAATCCTTTAGCTCATTAATTTTGCGCACGATCACCTTAGATAAAGCCCAAGAACACACACCTAAAACCACGATACACGCAAGACACAGCAGCAAAAACCACACATCGATTTTGGTGTAGCCCGTTACACAAAAGCCAACAATTGCTAGCACACTTGCCATAACAAGACTAAGCCAAAATTTTAGGAAGTTTATCTGCTCTTTTACTTTATCGATTTGTGCCATAGTTTATTATACCACTTTTACCCCTTTTTTAAAAAGCCTAAACCCCATACACTGCGCGCTAGTTTTTTACACCACCACGAAAGGACACAGCAATGGCAAGCCAACAAGTGCATTTTATCCACCACCTAGCCACCGCCAAAGTCGATCTAAGCCTAGATCAAAACCCAAAAGAAGTAGCGATTATCCCCAAAGATAGCGAAGTTACCTACCTAAGTGTAGAAGTGATCGAGCCAGCAAACAACACCGCGAAGCTTGACATAGGCTATGGGGGCAACCAAGAAAACCTAGCCAATGACATCGACATCGCAACCGCAGGCGTGAAAACTGCCAACATCGCCCTAACCCCAAAGAAAAACGAAATCATCACCGCAAGTATCGCTAGCGGCAAACCTACACAAGGGGTTTATAAGGTGCGTGTAGGCTACTTTGTCGCCAGTCAAAGACCTTATGAAATCTAAAAGGGGGGAGAATGAACGACCAAGAACTACAAGCACAAGCGGGCGCACCTGCGCCAGCAACACCACCCCAAGAGCCACAAAGCAAGCAGGAGCGACTCCAAGCCTTGCAAAATGAGCTAGCACAAAGCCAGCAAAGCCTAGAGCAAAATCTAGCAGGCATTTTAGCTAAAGAGTGCGAGGGGGATACGGATTTAGAGGATTTATTCTATGAGGATAAGCAGGCGTTTTTTGAAAAAATCTTTGCCCTGCAAAATGAAAAGATCAAAGCAGAGCTAGAGCCTAGAATGCAAGAGATCGATAGCCTAGGGCAAGAGATCGAGCTTGATGATAAAATGCAAGCCATAGAGCAGGCAAAAGAGCAGTTTGCCCAGCAAAATCCAAACGCCAACCCAGATGAGCTGCTGCAGTTTTTTATGCAGCTGCCACCAGAGCAGCAAGCACAGATTGAAAGCCTACCACCCGAGCAGGTTTTCTATGCTTTGCAAGAGCTACAAAGGGGAGCAGGAGCAGCCCAAGGCGCGCCAAGTGGAGAGCTACCACAACAACTAAGTGGGATTCCAAGTGCCGCAAGCGTAAATGAACCAGAACTAGACCTACCAACACAACGATACTAAGGAGAGACAATGAGCCAACTACAATGGAACACAATCGACTACAACAGCCTAAAGACAGACCCAAACATCAGCGTAAAAATCGCGCAAGAAATCGAGCGACTAAGCTGGATCAAAAGCCCCTTTCAAAACTTCACAGGCAAAGGCGGCGACCGAGGCGTGCGTGCCTTTGATGTGCAAAATGACCAGCCCTTTAGACCAAGACTTAAAAGCAAGCTCACAGGCGATGGGATTGAAGGCAACGCAGACCTAGAGACAAATTATGATGACTTTGAGATTTTAAACCAAACCATCTACCCTAAAGTCGTGGGTAATGCTCTTAGAAGCCCAATCCACCAATACTCCACAATGCGCCACATCGACTTTGTGAAAGAAGCCACAGACTCTTTGGCAGAGTGGGCGCAAGATAAGCGCGACCGCGCGTTAGTTTGCGCGCTTTGCAACGACTTCACAAATGCCGTGATCTGCGATCAGGCAAATGGATTTAAAGACACTAAAGGTAAAAGAAGCATAACCACAGAGACAAAGACCATAAGAGCAGGCGACACGATGAATGTCAAAGCGATCCGCCGCGCGATTTTTATGGCTAGAAGTGGGATCGGCTTTGATGGCGGAGAGGCATTCCCACTAAAGCCGATCAAAGCAGACACAAAGACAGAGGGAGGGCTAACGATAATGCATCATAGCTATATCATTATGCTTGACTCCTACCAAGCAAACCAGCTCAAAGCCGATAGAGAGTGGGTAGAGATGCAAAAATACGCGGGAGACCGCGGGGATAAAAACCGCATTTTCACAGGGCTTTTAGGTATTATCGATGGCTGCCCCGTGCTAGATATGGGGATTTGGACAAAAATGCAAGTAGGTATGCCAAATAGTGGGGTGAGTGATGATGAGTTTAAGAAAAACCTAAACGCGCTCAACACGCCCAAAATCACCCCCCCAAGCGCGTATGCAGGCACACAGCCTGTAAGCTTTGGAGCGTTGATAGGCGCGAGCGCACTAGTGCTAGCAGGCAGCCAGAAAGTGAATTTCTACATCGATGATACAGAGGACGCTGGGCGCAAAGTCGTATGCGGAGTGGATCGACTGCTAGCGATTGCTAAGGGACGCTTTGCGCTTGAGAGTGGGAGCTTGAGTCCATTTAGTAACCAAGACTTTGCAGTAATTGGACTACTTAGCTCTAGGGAGTAAGGACTGCGCGTTGTCTTTGCCGCGCTTTTGCGGGAGTCATCGCGCAAACCTGCGGTTACATACGACCAAGTATGCGCCCTTGCTTTGCGCTCGACAACCCACAAAATCATCGGCAAATACTGCCGCGAGAGAGAAAAAAGCAAGTTTTCTCAACAAGCCACAGGATTCTAAGATTTTGGAGATAGAATCGGGGCTTTGCAAGCCGCGCGCGGAGATAAGCCTTTGAGTGGCTATCGCACAAGCGCGGCGCAGGAATCGCCGATTCTAGCCCAAAAGCTGAATCCCCACAAACTTATTAGAAAGGACTTTGATTGAATTCCCAAGAGTTTCAAGCAAGACTAGACTACATCACACGAAGTCTTTTTTCTAGTGGGTTTTTATCAAACACCAATCGCGTAAATTTTAGCAACGCCGAGCTAGCGCAAATCCAAGTAAGCCTAGCCCAAGTCGCCACCCAAACTGCCCTCCAGCTCCAAGAGCTAGACCTAAAAAAGCAGCAAGTAGGTGTGGAAGTGGAGAAAATCCGCCAAGAGCTAGAGCTAAACATCGCCCAAAGCCGCCTAGCAAACATCAAGCTAGCAAGCGATGCGATCACATCGTGCGTGCAAGCGGAGAGCATTAAGCGCAGCGTGGTGGATAATGCCGCGATCAACAAGGCAAATGCCTATGTCAATCACTTCAATGTCTCTATGAACGCCGTAGCCAACAACGCCACAAACCTAAACGAAGGCAGCGCACTTAAAAATATAAGCGATTTAGTGATAAGAGTCATTGAGAAAATCAACGACACCCCGCTTGCTAGCGAGTTTGATGAAGTGATTAGAGAAATCCTAGGGCGTGCGGGCGATTTGAAAAACCTAGGGCTAGGCAACAAGCAAGTAGCTATCCTAGCCCCCAAGACCACCCTAGCACCAAATGAGCCTATAACACTGCTAGGCATTAGCACCTTTGGCGATAATGCGTGCGAGTTTGTAGTAGGCAGTGGGGAGAGCCAAGTGATCGAGCCTAGCAAATTCTACATCTTTAAAAGCGAGCAACTAGGCAGCCATAAAGTCATCTTTAGAGCGAAAAATAACAAAGATCAGTGGGTAAAATCCCAGCTAACCCTAAAAGTGCTAAAACTACCAGCCAAGGAGAAGCCGTGCAAGAAGCCAATTTAAAACTTTTAGAAAGCACAAAGCAAATCGAGCAAAACGCCCAAGCCCAGAGAGAAAGGCTAGCAAATGCCAGCAGAACCCCAAGCCTAGAGCAGTTACAAGCCCAAATCCCATCAAACACGCAGGGGAGCGCAAACGCACCCAAAGAGTTTAACTATAAGGATTTTACAGATTTTGACTCAAGCGAAACAGCTGCAAAAATCAACGATGAGAAAACCACCGACACACTTTTAGCCATAAACGACAAGCCCCAGCCACACGAGCTAGCCACCGCCCAAGAGATCCCACAAGAAGTCAATAGAACCACCTACACCCTAGGCGCGCGCAACACAGGCATAAGCTACTTTGACAACAAAAAGAATCTAACCCTACTTGATGCCTACATAGCCAAGCAGCTAGGGCTTAAGACCGATCGCCTCGTGCATAAGTTTGATATAAAAAGTGATAATAAACACCGAGTAGATAGTGCTTCTAAAGTAGCAGATACTAGCTCAAAGGCAGCGTTTTATACCGATACCTATATGCGATCACTTGCTACCGCGATTGCCAATGATATGAGTAATAATTTTGGCGCATTAAGTCAATTTGCACGAAGTCAGCTACAAGGGGTCGTAGGCGTAGGAAGTGCCACCGAGCAAAAGGCTAGAAATAGCGCGATACTAGCAAGTGCTATGAAAAGCGCGGGCGGTAGCACGCAGCTTAGTCAAGCGCGAGTCGATATGCACGGCAAAGAGTTTTTACAAGCAGAAGATATACGCAAAAAGGCACAACTCTATAAGCAGCATTTGCTAGATTCTAGGGATTTGCTTGTGCAAAATATCAAAAGAGCCCAAGCAAATGGCGCAATAGAATATACGCGAAATGATATGCAAAAAATCGCCGAGATTGATCAATTTATAAAGCTTATTGATAATCACGATGCCGAAGGTATAGCGCGCTATATTGTGCAAAAAGGACAATTTACACCAATGCCACTCCACCAAGAGCAAGCGTGGAGAGACCCAATGGCAGAGGACTAAACCACTACAAAGGAGCAAAAATGCCAGACTGGGGAAATATAGGTAAAGCGGGAGTAGATCTAGCACTAGGTATCACAAATCTATGGCTTAGCAACAAGCAGCACAAGGATAACCTAGCAATGATGGATAAAAACTTGACCTTTCAAAAGCAGCAATACAACGATTCTGTCGATCGCTACAACAAAACGATGGACAACCAGCAGCAAGGTGTAGCGGCACTGGGGGCGAGCTTTGGCGAGGCACTAGAGCGGGAGCAAGAGCTCCCCACTCAAAGAATGTAAAATGACACTAGCAGAACTTATCCAAGCCCACTCCACCGACTCCCAAGCAAGCTTTAGCGCGCTCAAAGAATACCAAGAAGCCAAAGCCTACTACCACGGACACCAGCTTAGCGAGCTAGAGAGAGCAAAGCTAGAAGCCCGCGGACAAGTGCCAATCTATGAAAACATTTACAAAATGATATGCGATAAGATTCTAGGCTACAAGCTCCAAAGTATGCAAGAGATCCGCGTAAGCGGCAAGCAGGAGCAGGATAAGCCCGTAGCCGAAGTGATCAATGATCTTTTAAAGGTCTTTAGCGCGCAAAAAGAGTATGAAAAAGAGATATACAAGCGCGACTTTGAGCTGCTTATGGGGCAGAGCATTGTGGAGCTATGGGTCGAGCAAGATCGCGCGGGCAACAAGCACATCACGCTAAAAACCCTACCAAATGAAAGCTTTTTGATAGATGCATATAGTGTGGATAAGTTTGCCCTAGATTCTACACGCTTCCACAAAAAGCAAAATATCTCCTACACAGAGGCAAAGATCCTACTAGGCGAGGGGGTAGAGATTTTCATAGGGAGTAATGATATAGCCGATCAAAGAGTGTTTATCATTGAAAGCTGGGTTAAGGAGTATGATGAGAGCGCGCCAGAAAAGTATAGCTGGAATCGCTACCTTTGGCACCCCCAAGGTGGAATCTATAAAAAGGAAATAAGACCCTTTAAAAACAACGCCCACCCCTTTGTAATCGCCAAATACCAAATCGATGAGAAAAGCAACTTCTATGGAATCTTTAGAGATATAAAGCCGATCCAAGACTACATCAACTTTGCCGAGATGAAAATGGGCAATATGCTAGCCACCACAAAAGCACTCTATGAGCTAGACGCAGTCGATGACATCGCCGACTTTGCCGAGAATATCACTAAAGATAATGCCGTAGTAGGCGTGCGCAGCGGAGCATTGAAAGAAAATAAAATACAATTTATCCAGCACCACGCCGATATAAACGCCCTAAGTCAAAAGACAGAGCAGAAACGCCAAATGGCTAAAATCTTAAGCGGCTTAAACGATGAAGCCCTAGCCCTAGCGAGCAACAGGCAAAGCGGCGTAGCCATAGCACAGCGCAGAGAGACAGGACTGCTAGGCTTGCAATACTTTGTAAATACCGCCGATAATGCCGAGCGACTACTCTATGAAAAGGTGATCGATCTAATAACCCACTACTTCACAAAGAAGCAGGTCTTTAGAATCAGTGAGAAAAAGAAAGCCGATCGCTACTTCAGCATAAACACCACCCCAGAAAACACGCTTAAAATAGGCGCGTTTGATTTAGAGTTTAAAACCCAGCTAAAGCAGCAGGGGCGAGAGGAGCGATTCGCACACTGGAGCGAGATATTTAAGACTATAGCCAATATCCGCCCAGACATCGTGCCTACACTACTACCTTTAATGCTAAAAGATACCGACTCACAAATCGTGCCAGATATAGAAGAGATCTTAGAGCAAGCAGACCAGCAAGCACAGCAGCAAGCACAAGCCGCAGCACCACTAGAGCAAGCCCAACAGCAGCTCCAAATCGCACAGCTCAAAGCCCAAATCCAAGAGCTAGAATCTAAAGCGCATAAATACACCGCGCAAGCCAGCGTGCAAGAAGCCAGCGCGGAAACTTTGCGCGCCGAGCTAACCCAAGCCGCCAAGCAGAACATAGCAGGCGCACAAACCCAAGAGAGCCAAGCGCAAAAGCAAGCCAATAAACTTATGCAGTTTAATCCTAAAAAGCTTGCCAGCGATATGCTACGCTAGCACGCTAGCGATCGCGGCTCTCAAGCATTTTATAAACATCAGCACCGAGACGCCAAGAGCTGCTAAAGCAAACATACTCACCACAAAGCCAATCATTGCTCCAAAAGTAAATAGCAATTACCCCTTTTATAAATACCTAGATTCTAGCACACTGCTAAGAAAAAAAAGGGGGGCAAATGTATTGCCTAGATAAGCTACAAAGAGAGCTGGCCTACTTTTTTGATATGGACTTACGCGAGCTACCAAAGGTGGCGAGCTTGCTGGCAGAAGCAGGATACACGCAAATCCGCAAAGGCGATGATATTATTGAGATAGATTCGGCATTAGGTAGGTATTCCACAGATTTAGGGGATTCTAGTGTAGAGACAAAAGAACTACACACAAAAACCACAAGCAAACTCACTAAAGATGAGCTAGACAATCTCCCCATAGCCACCGCGCAAGAATATGGAGAGTTTTTAGAAAAAATCGCGCAAAAAGACTACCAAAACACGCCAGAGATTTTAAAAATCGCAACACTAAATAGCGACTTACAAGAGCTTATAAACAACAACCATAGCGCGAGCGTTTTTATCACACGCGCGAGAGCAGGACACATTAGCGAAGTAAGAAAAGGCGAGTATGATCAAGCTTTAACACTAGAGGAGCAAAAGCAAATCCCAGCAGAGATAGCCCAAGCAAAACAAGCTTACACAGATGATAAAAGTGGCTTTATCCTACCCTTTGCAGATAAAAACAATAGTGAAAAAATAAATTTAATCATACTTGATAGCGATAGTAAAGGGAATTTTCTCATCACAGCAAAGAAAGTTAATAGCGCAGAACTCAATAATCCAAAATACAAAAAACTAGCAAGGGCAGGAGTCGAACCTGCTACCACTACTCCACCAAAAGCAGAGCAAAAGCCTACCGAAGCTATTTCACTTGCTAGAGATGAGATTATACCACAAACACAAATAAGCAATATAAAAAAACAATTAGTAGAGCTTAAAAAATCCAAGTCAGCATATGAAAAATACTTAAAAAGCCTTGAAAGAAATATGAAAGATGTAGAGTTAGAAGAAATGAGATACTTAAGAGGTGAAGAAAAGATTAAGGTTTTTGAGCGAAAAAGGTTAATACAATCTAGCATAGATGAACACACACTAGGCTTAAATGCAGTGCTAAAGAAAATGATAGAGCTACACAAGCAATTGCCTGAAAATGTTAGATATACAAAAGAAGTATTAGATGATTTAACTAAGATTGAAGCAATACTAAAGGGTAATGATTATTCTTTAAAACAAGCTTTAAGACTATCCAAAATAACACAAAGACTACAAGAAAAAGCTATAATAGAAAGTGAATCTTTTCTTAATAAAGTTTATAACCTAGATGATTTTGCAAAAGGTGCAAAATCGTTACAAGACACAAGCTATGCTTATAACACAGATGATACCATAAGAAAATATTTTAAAATAATAGCAGAAATGATAGATTCTATCCCAGCATTTAAAAAGATTTCTGCCAACCAACCTGAAACACTACTAAAAGTGGATTCTAAGCAGATACAAAACTCACACAATCTACACACACTAAGAGAGAATGCAAAAACCACACTAACACCACTAATAAACAAAGAAATAACCAACATAAACACACAAGAAGTCGCAACACTAACCAACAAAGGCATACGCAAAATGACAAGCGATAAGGCAGTGGCAAAAAGCGTGGCAAATGGATTTAGTGAAGCGGAGCATTTTAAAGCGGTGGAACAAGTTACAAAACTATTTGAAAAAGCAACAAAAGCCACAAGCTACACAGACCCAACAGACATAAATTTAACCATACATCGCTATAACGCACCCTTTGAGAACGCTAACGCACTTTTAACACTTAAAGAATATATGCAAGATGGGAAAAGAATGTATAGCTTGGAACTTGAAAACTTAGATGCCATTAAGTTTAATCCCAGCGGCAAGGACTTAATGGAGCAATCCCCAAAGTCAAAAGACATTGACACCGCAAACTTCAATGCGCCCAGTGAGAATCCTAGCGACACTATACCAAAGCTACCTTTTGAAATGCAAGTTTTAGCGGAGGATAAATTAAGCGGTGATGAAGTGATACATTTAGCAAATAAAATCGGCGAAAAATCGACAATGGCTTATTTTAAAGACTACTTGCTAAAAATGGATGCAACTTTTCACGCCCGCGCGAAAGATATTATTAGAGAGTATTATAAAATAGAGCCGTTTAGAAAAGAGCTTGAAAATCAATGGGAAAATGTGAAAAAGGCGTATAAAAATGGTGAAATGAGCCTTAAAGAATTTAAATTTTTATCAAAATATAAAGATGAAAAAAGCTTTTTAAATCAAGTCGCTAGAGTGCTTTGGCATCAGAATGACGAACTTGTAAGAAATCGAGGATATTCAATTAACAAGTATGGACAAATAGATGAAGGAAGGGGAAATAATTATTATCAAAACTTAGCTTTAGAATATGAAGGTGCGCTAAAAAATCTTAAAAAATGGTTTTATTATATTCAAAAGGCGAACAAACAAGCTCAAAGGTTTTTTAATAAGAAAGAGCTAGGGGATATCGTGCCGCGCGGTGGCGATACCGACATTATACCACAAGCCACGCACCAAGACTACAACACTTTTAACCAAAGCCTAAAAGATGCGCACGACTTTTTCAAAGCAAATAACAAAGACCCCTACAATGACAAGCTTTTTAACGATGTAATAAAGGTGGCAAACGCACTGGATATACGATTTTGGTATCAGCCTAATGCTGTGTGGATGGGTGGAAGCTACACTTACACACTTAATCGCATAATGCTACGAAGCAAAGATTTCAGCGCAGAAAATGCCAAAACAATACTACACGAGCTAATCCATAGCGTTACAAGCCGCGCGATTTATGCCTATGAAAATAAAGCTTTGAGAGCAAAACTTAGCAAAGAGCAGATAGAAGCGATCACCGAGCTTAAAAACCTTTATAAAGAAGTGAGCGAAAACAACGCAGATAAAGTGTGGAAAAAAATGGCTACTTTTAGAGATGAAGTAGAGAATAATAAGGGGAAATTATATGGGCTAAAAAATGAACACGAAATGCTAGCCGAGCTTGCTAATCCTACTTTTAGAGAGTTTCTAAAAGAGCAAAATATTTTTAGCAAGATTGTAGAAGCTATGGCAAAAATCTTTAGCTATGTGAAAGATAAGCTAACGGGGGAGAGTGTGAAAAGCACCAACGCCCAAAGTGAGCTAGAATCTATTTTATATAAAATAATGGATAGCTACACCAATCCCCACGCTTTTACCAATGAAATGAGTGAGCATTTTGGCTCGCGGAACTTTGTGGATACTACACGCTATAAAGAGTATATAAAAGACCATAAAGAGAAGTTTGACAAAGATAACTATAAAGGCAAGCATCTTTTTAGCTTTTTTGATAATTCTATGAACTTTTATACTAGAAACGCGGTAAGTGGTAGGGAAACATTTTTTGAAGGCTTTATAAATAACGCCTACTTTGATCAAAAAGACTTTGATATAGTGCAGAAACTTAAATGGCAAATGATGGACCCAGTCAAAAGACCTACTAACTTTATGGAGCTAAAAACCGAGAAAAACGCGCATATTTTTCAATACATCGAGCAAGCCCAAGAAAAGAACATTAAAGACTTTGTTAAAGAGTATTATGGGGTGAGTTATGAAGAGTTTAATAACGCCTTTAATGGAGCGATGAAAGATAAGCATTTTTATGAAGCCAAGCAATTTACTTATAAAAATTATAAGGATATCCCAAGCAAAGAAACAGCCTTTTTGCTTGCTTTGAAGCCCTACTTTACAAGCGGATTATACAAAACCCTAAGCGAAGCGGATTTTAATGTAATCAAAGATAACTTATATAGAATCTTACAAGATGAAAATTTGACTTACAGAAATAAGCCCATAAATGAGTGGCTTGCAAAAGAGTGGGTGGAGCAAGATGTAAAAGCCTTGCAAGAAAGTTTTTTATACAAGCTAGAGCAACCACAAGGGCAAACAAAAGAATTACAACAAACGCTACAAAGCACCATACAGACACATTTGGAAAATTTACCCCCCAGCCCTACACCACAACCGATTAACGAAGCTAAAATCAAGGCGTTAATAAAACGATTTGACAATGTAGAAAACCTACAAGAGCATTTAAACACTAGGGCAGACACACAGGCAAGACAGCAGATTTTTAGCCTTTTGAACGACACTTTGCGGACACCGCAGGTGCATTACAAAAAGGGCGGCAAAGACAAATATTTAAAACGATATAAAAGCGAAAGGAAAGAGCCTTATTTTTATCTCTTAGTTACAAAAGATGGGGATAAAACATTTATAACACATTTTAAAACGAGAGATAGCAGATATTTAAGCAGGGAAATCACCAAAGCGCAAGAAATTATACAGGGTGCTGGCATTATAGAAGCACTTAGCCAGCGGACAGGCGATATTTAAGCTTTCTACCTCCGCTATTATTGTAGCATATTTTTCAGCTTTACCCCTTTTTGCTACCCATAAAATCGCGCACAATACGCCTAAAAAGTAGGGATTATGCAATACAGACAGCCACCACTGCCATTTATGGGTAACAAGCGCAATATGCTAAAGCATATTAAAGCAGTGCTAGAGACTATGCAAGAAGATGGGCAGATCGATAGGGAAACGATCTTTATAGACTGCTTTGGGGGGAGCGGGCTTATCTCTCACAATATAAAGCAGTGGTATCCTAGCAATAGGGTTGTATGGAATGACTATGACAACTACCAAGAGCGACTAAACCACCTTGACACCACAGAGCAGCTCCGCCAAGAAATGGCAAAGATCATAAACGACTCCCACACTCCATATAATAACAAATTTCACCCACACACTAAAGAAAAAATACTTACACTACTGCAAGACAAAGCCCAAAGCGGCGCATTTATCGACTACACTACAATAAGCACTTATTTACTATTTTCAGGCAACTATACTAAAACCTACCAAGAGCTAGCAAAACACACTTTTTACAATGCCATAGCCTTAAGACCCCTAAACAATAAAGGATACCTAGCAGGCGTGGAGCGCACTCAAGCCGACTTTATAGACCTACTAGAGAGCTACAAGGATATTACAAACAAATGCCTAATCCTAGATCCCCCCTACCTACAAACGCAAAAGGGCAATTATAACGATAGCTTTCAGCTAGCGCAGTTTTTAACACTTATAGAGAGAGTGCAAAAGCCTTATATATTTTTTGGCAGTCATAGAAGCGATATACTGCCCTGCTTTGCATATCTTAGTAAATACCATAAAGAGCTAGCCAACTACACCACCAAGCAAGCACAACTAAACCTAAACGACACAGACTACATCATCTACCCCTCCCCGCGAAGCCTTTTCAATGACTAAGCAAACAAACGCCAAGCAAAGCGCGAGAGAGTGTCCGCTTTTACCCCTTTTTTATCGCGGGAAGTTATAGCACAATGCCAAGCAAAAAAAGGGGAAAAAATGCAAGACCAAATCCCAAGCACGCAAAAGCGCGAAGACCTAGCCCCAAGCACGCAAGAAAGCACAGATTCTAGCGTGCAAGCCCCAGAGCAAGCCCAAAGCGCACAAGAGAGCGTGCAAACCCCAGAGCACAGCACGCAAGAAACCCCAGAGCAAGCCCAAGGCGACCAAAGCGCAGAAGCGACCCAAAGCGCACAAGAGAGCGTGCAAACCCCAGAGCCCAGCGTGCCCGACCAAGAAAACGGGCAAGACCAAGCCCCCACACTGCCACAACCCCCACTTTTGCCAGAGAGCCCAGACCAAGCACCTGACCAAAAGCCCCCAGAGCTCCCCCAAGATGATGGGCAAAAGCTAGAAGCCCTAAAGCAAGAAATCGCCCAAGCGATCAAAGACAACGCAGGCGTGATCGCCAACACCCACTACACCCTACAAGGCATAGCCGAGCTGCTAAATATTAGCGAAGATCTCTTTAGATTCTACCGCTACCACGCAGAGAGCATTAAGCTAAACCAAGAGCAGTATGAAAACTTGCAAGCAAATCTACAAGCAATCACTAGCTACATCAATCAAAGCCTTAAGCAAATCGCCGCCACCCACGCGAGCAATTTAGAGCTTTTTACCACCACAGAAGCCCTGCTTGATGAAGCCAAAGCCCTAGCCCAAAGCACGCAAGCAGACTTAGAAGCCGTGCAGAAAATGCTAGAAATCAGCCAAGAGCTAGAATCTAACCTTGCAAAGCTTGAGAGTGCCAAGGCAGAGATACAAGCCCAGCTAAACCTAGCCCAAAGTATGAAAGAGCAGATAGAAGCCCTAGCACCAAATATCCTAAATGAAATGCGCACACAACTTCTAAGCGATAAAGAGCAATACGAGCGCGAAATCGAGCAGGCAAAGAGCCAAGCACTAAGCCAGATCGATCAAAAGTTAGCAGACTTTAGGCAAAAGTTAGGCGAGCTAGAATCTAAGCTGCAAGAGCTTGAGCAGGCAAGCACCCAAGCAGCCCAAGAAATCGAGCAGGCAAAGAGCCAAGCCCTGCAAGCCCTAGAGCAAGCCACCACACAATCAAAAGGCGAGCTCACCACCCACCAGCAAGCTCTAAAGCAAGAGCTAGAGCAGCTTATCCAAAATAACGGCGGCACACTGCCCCCCACGACCACACCACCCACCACACCGCCGCCCACCACACCGCCAAGCACGCAAGAAATCGAGCAGGCAAAGACAGAGGCACTAGAGAGTATCACAACTGCCAAAACCCAAGCCCTAGAGTCCATAGAGACCCAAACCCAGCAGAGTCAAAACAGCATAAGCCAAGCCCTGCAAGAAGCCCTAGAGCAGATCCAAGACGCCACGCCAGAACCTAGACCAGAGCAAGAGCAAAAGCCTAGCGCGATCTTTGCAAGGCTAGCAGACTTTGAGCTAGAAGCCACACTTTAAAAGGAGCAACACAATGATTTTTATCCAAACAAGCCACACACCCCTAGAGAGCAAAGACCTAGCGCGCAACTGCGTCAATATCCTACTAAGCTACACACCAGAATACGACCCAAGCTTTAGCGACTATGACTCTATCCCACAAGTAGGCTCAAGTGATACACCTAGCGTGCCTAAGCCAAGCGCGCCCCAGCAAGAGAGCCCAGCGATCTATACATACCTAAGCTATCTCTATGATGGCACAGATTTACGCGAGCAAAACATCAAATCCCTTATAACCACGATCTATACTAAAGCAAAGCTTGAAGGCTTTGCGCTAGAAACGCTTAAAGCGATCAAAAAAGCCGAGATCAACGCCCACTATGAAAACACCGCGCAAGCGATTTTAGTGAGCCAGTATCCCCCAAGCGAGGCACAGACTTGGAGCATACAAGAAAAAGAGGCAAAAGAGTGGCAAGCAAACAGCCAAGCCCAAACGCCCTTTCTCACCCAGCTTGCCAAAAGTCGCGGTATAGAGAGGGACACCCTAGCACTCAATGTGCTTAATAAGGCAAAAGCCTACACCACAGAGCTAGCCAAGCTCACAGGGCGCAGGCAGAAGTGCGAGGACGAGATCCAAGCCGCACACGACATAAGCACGCTAGATTCTATCGCGCTTTACTACTCAATCATCTAAAGGAGCAACAATGCCTACAACTTTCACCACACAAGAGCAAGCACTAATCCAAACGCTAAAGACTAGCACCACACTCACCCAAGAGCACCTAGCCACGCACGCAAGCGGCGGGAAAAATAAGCTCCTAGAGCTACTAGAGTCTGTCTATGACTACTCGCAGATGGGCAACGGGGTCAAAGATGAGAGCAAGAAGCAGAGAGTGCTAAAAGCCTTGCAAAACGCCCTGCACGCCGCAGGAATCGCCGATGATGGAACGGCAAATACCTTTGTCGATAAGCTTATCTCCACGCGCACCTTTGACCCCACGCACCAAGAGAGCGCACCAGAGGGCGCACCCGACCAAGAAAACGGCGGCACCACGCAAGAAAACGGGCAAGACAGCCAAGACACCGCGCCAGATTCTAGCGACTCCCAAGACCAAACCCAAGGGCAAGACTCCACCCCCCAAGCCCAACCCCAAGACCAAACCCCCCCACCAAGCGAGCAAGACACTCAAGCAAGTGCTACCAACATCACCCACCGCCAAGAGATCTTAGACAAGCTTAAAG
>CAUWIK010000009.1:0-16204 GCA_963558895.1 uncultured Chlamydiaceae bacterium
TTAAAAAGTCGCCACGCCAAAACGAAAAGAAAGCCCCCAAAGAGCGCAAGCTTGGGCAAGTGGCTAGTAGGCAAAAGCTCGAACACTACGGGGAGAAAAGAAACAAAAAGATGAAAACTTATAAGAATCTATACACACAAATCATAAGCCTAGAGAACATACACAAAGCCATAGACAAGGCAGCACGCGGCAAAAAGCACAGGAAAGCTGTGCAAAAAGTGCTGCAAAATAGACACTACTACGCCAAAAGTGTGCAAGCACGACTACTAGGGCAAAAGCCACTGCTAGAGCCCACCACGCGCAAAATCAAGCGTGAAAATGGCAAAGACAGAGAGCTAGAGATCGCACCCTTTTATCCAAACCAAATTGCCCACCACGCAGTGGCAAACATCATCGAGCCAATACTGCTAAAGAGCCTAAACACACAGAGTGCGGCGTGTATCAAAGCGCGGGGGGTGGATTATGCACTAAAAAGAGCAAAGCGATATGCGAGAATCTATACACACTACTTGCAAGTGGATATTAGAAAATTTTATGCCAATATTGATAGAGAGCTTTTGCTAGCGCAAATTGCGCGCAAGATCGCAGACAAAAGAGCCCTAGAGCTGCTGCACACACTACTTTATAGCCCAAGCACCCCAAAAACACCAAGGGGGCTAAGCCTAGGGAGCTACCTAAGCGCGATTTTGGGGAACTTTTATCTAAGAGAGCTAGACTACCCAGCGTGCAAAGGTGTGAAAGTTTTGCGCTATGCTGATGACATCGTAGCTTTTAGTAGCTCTAAGCAGGCTTTGTGGCAGCATTTTCACACCCTGCAAGCAAAGACCCAAGCCCTAGGGCTAGAGCTGCACAAAATCAAGCTAAAGCCAATCACGCAAGGGCTAGACTTTTTGGGCGTGAAGCTCTATGCAGATTTTGCTTTGCTGCGTGCTAGAAATGCCAAAAAGATCAAAGCCCTAGCACGGATCAAACGCATAGGGGTAAAAGAGTTTGCACGGATTTTTAGCTTTTATGGATTCTACCAAAGAGCTTGCTGCTTTAATCTCTTTAGCAAAGTCTTTAGAGAGCTTAAGCCAAAGATCAAAGCCTACTGCAAGCGCGCGGGCATAGCCTACCCACTCAAAGGGCTTTGCTTTTACCGCAGATCGCCTAGGCTTTTTCACTTTTAGCTACCCCTTTTTTATCAAATCCTTTTAGTGCATACTTTGGCAAAAAGGAGCAACGATGGAACACCTAGCGAGATTTACAGACCCCATAAAAGCGGAGTTTAGCAACGATGGCAGAAGTCTAACCCTACTGCAAGGATTCTACTACTACCGCAAAGGCGCACAAGAGAGTCGCATAGAAGTCCCAGAAGGCTTTAAGAGCGATGGCTTTAGCAACTTTGGGCTGCATTTTATCGTCAAACGATACGGCAGAGGGCTAAAATGCGCGATTTTACACGACTATTTATGCGAGCAAGCCCACGCGGGCAACATCTCGCGCAAAGAGTGCGATGAGATCTTTTTAGAAGCGATGAGAGAGACTAGGAGCTTTAGCCGCTTTAAATCGCGTTTGATTTATCTGGGCGTTAGAATCTATGCGAAGTGGAAAGGCTACAAGTAGCTATGGATAGATTCTGGGGGCTTTTTGACGGGGGAAAGTTTTATAGCCTAAGACTGAAGTATAGAAGGGAGCTTTTTGACAAAGCAAGCGCGATCGTGCTTAAAGCTGATATTGTGATAGATTTAGAGACTAGCGATAGAGTGCTACCCCTAAACCCTAGCGACACAAACACCCTAGCCACCGCCAAAGACCCCCTAAAAGCACTCAAAGACAAATACCTAGTAGGCACGCTAGGCACTTTAGAGCTAAATAGGCAGCAGATCCACCTACACCGCAAGGGACTACGCTACTTCACAGACACTTTAGCCGAGCATAAAGCGCGCTTTGAGAGCAACTACGCTATGGATCTAATAAGTGGGGAGCAAATAGCTCTCTGGGTGGCGGAGTTTATCGCTGGGGTAATTCTAAGCGCACTCACAGGGCTACCAGTTTGGGTAGCAGTGATCTCAAGCGCGCTAGGCACGATCACAACAATGCTCCTCCAAATCCAAAAGATAGGCAACGAAGCCACCGCGCAAGCACTCACCTACATCACCTACACGCAAAGCGTGCAAGCCACCCACGCCCAAAGCCGCCTTAAAACCCTAGGGGGCAGAAAGGCTCTACAAGAGGGCGCGCTTGAGATCTACCAAGGCTATAGCAACTATGCCAATGGATTCCGCTACAAAAACTACAGCGCAGGCAGTGAGACCTACCAGCCAAGCCAGCCCTACACCCCAAGCCACCTACAAACTAAGCCCCCAGAGAGCCAGCCAAGCCAGAATCTAAAGCAGCTTGATGAGCACACCCAAGGGCGAGCGCACTATGATCTAGCAGGCAATGAAGGCTTTATGCAAAAGATTAGCCCAAACACCCCCCTAGCCCAAGCCAAAGAGCCAGAAAACGACCTAGCCTACCGCCAAAACACCCTAAACAACAACTCCCAAGACTTGCGCAAAGTCCTTAGCGAGCTAGCCATCTACCTAGGTAGCACGGAGCAATACAGCGTGGCAGACTATCTCCAAGCGATCTATGACTTCAACTTTAGCCTAAAAGAGGAGCAGTTCCACACCTACGCACAGAGTAAAGATTTTTTAGCACAAAGCCGCCGCTACAACCACGCTTTACGAGCAAACGACCTAGCCTACTCAAAGATCCTAGCCAAAAGCGCAGCGCACAAAGACAGCCAAGCTTTGGAGAATCCTTACAGCTCTTTAGAGCTCAACCAACCAACCGACCAAAATCCAACACCACAGCCCCCAAGCAAAATCCAAGAAAACATTATAAAACTAGAGCTAGAATCTAGCCTTAGAGCTCAAGGGCTTGATGATGAGCAAATATCACAGCTAGTTTGGGGCAGCGAGCAGGAGAGCGAGCAGCAGCAAACCGCCAGAGAGCAAGCCTACAAGCAAGCCAAAATCAAGCACCTTAAAACCCTAGACCCCACCAAAGCCAGCAAGGCTATTAAGGCTTATGATTTGCTTATAAATTATGCCCAGCAGCTAGGTATGAATGATCAAACCTACAAGCGCAATCTCACCACCAAGCTCCAAAATCTCTACATACAAGGCTATGATGAGTTTTTAGCACACCAAGTGCTAGCAGAGCAGGGCATAACTCTACACGCCAGCGACTTTAACGCGCGCGAAGTTTGGGCGCAGATGAGCACACCGCTATGCAAAACAGCTATTTACACCTACAATTTTAAAGACAACACCTTTGAGCGCACGACACTAGAGTGCCAAAAGATTTGGTGCTTTGAGAACGAGCATTTCAAGCATAGAGCACACTTACCACGCCCAAGCTCCCACGAGTGCGCACGCTACTTCTACCACCAAGCCACACTCCCCTACGCAAAAGCCCAAGAGCTAGCCTTGAGCTGGCACGAGATTTTACGCTGGCAAAGTGGGGACGATAGCGACCCATACCAAACTCTAGAGCTAGGAAACTTAGACCACGGACGACTAGGCGGCGCGCAAATCCCCTTCAACGGCATACGTTTTAACCCAAACCTAGATAAAGATTTAGAAAGCTACTTACAAGCCGCACCTATAGGGGAGTTTTTTTCTAGCGCGCTAGCCCAAGAGATCGCAAAGCTAGAATCTAGCCTTAGCCAAACATAATTTTCACTAAGCAAATAATCACAAACGCGACAAACACAAAAAGTGCGATTTTTATAGATTCTGGCATTTTACCCCTTTTATAAAAGGCTAGATTCTAGCATATTTACACGCATAAAGTTAGATTCTATGGATTGCCACGCGGTGCAAGCACCGCTCGCAATGACAAAGGGTAAAAATGGCTAGTATCAACCTTGACAAAGTCCGCAATCTCTATGGCAACAGCACAGACCTACAAGGGCAGTTTATAGACTATTTGCGCAATGTTGAGAGCGAGCTAGACTTTAGCAAGTTTGAAGGACTTGATGATCAAGCAATTTTTACAAATCTTATGGAGAGCGGGCTTAAATCGATCAAAGTCAATCCTAACAACCCAGCTAAACCCCTAAACTACCGACCACGCAGAGAGCAAACCTACAAAGAACTAAAACCCCTTGATGATGAGCTAAAAAACCAGCCCTTTTACAAAGATCTAGCAATGCGCGCCACGCAAGTGCTCGATCAAATCAACCCCACACCCTTCCGCCAAAAAGAGCTAGAAACACGCAGACAAAAAGCCCAAGAGATCCTAAACCACCTTAAAAGATCCGGCGTTACAAGCGAGCAATTTGCCAAAGAGTATGGAGACTCGCCATTTTTACGCGAAGCTTACTTTGAGAACCAAGACATCTTTAGCAATATTTTTGACCTAAGCCACGACACAAGCGCGGCACTCTTTGGGGGCAAAAACGCGCAGGCTAAGGCTTATGACTTTGAGCTAGAATCTTACAACACCTACAAAACAATCGCGCAAAGAAAGCTAGATGATCCAAACAACTACTACAAGCTAACCCCCAAAGAGCGCGAGATCATAGACCAAAGACTAGGCGCATTTAGTGCTTGGTGGCACAATGATAGCAATAAAGAAAAAGTAGATTTATACCTAGACCTAGAAAACGCCAAAGAAAGTGCTAGCAACTTTGTCGCAGCGCAAAAACGCCTAGAAAATGTCAATAGTAACGAGCAGTTCCTAGGGCTTATCGGCGCGCTTAAACACGGCAAAGAGTTTGACAAAAAGCAAAAGGCGATGATTGATGACTATGCCATCGTAGCAAAGGAGCTAGGCTTTGACACCCTAGCGTATAACAAAACGGGGCTTTACTTCATCAAAGATGAGAAAGCCTACAAAGTCGAGCAAGGGCTCTGGGACGAGATTAAAGGCGTGTTTAAAGACAACATAGGAAGCCTAGCAGGTGCGATCGCAGGGGCAGAGTATGGCTATAAAAAAGGCAAGCTTAAAGGTATGATAGCCTATGGAGCGGCGGGGGCGTTTGGCGGAGGGATTACAGACTCGATGATCGCAGATGTGCTAGCAAACAAAAAAATCGACCTAGCCCAAGCTTTGATCCACGGCGCACAAGAGGGCGCACTCAATATCGCAGCCGATACCGTGCTTAAAGTCGCAGGCACAGCGATCAAAACCCTAAACCCAGAGAAGCTGAAAAATATCGCAGGCACAGCGATCGACTACACCCCGCTGCTAGGCTTTGCCAAAAGGGCAAAAGATGGCAACAAAGCCGCAGCGCAAAAGCTCATCGACCACGCAATCCCACAAGAAGCGCAAGCAGATTTAAAAGCCCTAGAGTCAATCTTTGGCGCGGAGGTGCAAATCGGCGCGACCAAGACAAGCCAAGCACAAAACGCCATCAACGCCCTACAAAACAAGCTAGGAAGCGATAGCTACATAGTCCGGGGAGCGCAATCGCTTTATAATACCTTTGCCTTTACTTCACAAAAGCAAGCGCAAAAAGACTTTATAAGAGCGATCCGCGCCGATGAAAGCGGGAATCTTACCGCCTTTTTAAGCGAAGCGGCAAACGCAAGCCCCGTGATACAAAAGAATCTTTTAAACATTTTAAACCAAACAAGCCAGAAGCTAGCACACCAGCTAGAGCGGTTTGAGCTACCACCAAGCACGATTAAAGATGTGTTTGACAACTTTGAGAAAGGCACGAAGCAAAGCTACACCGATGCGATCGAGCAAATACTACTAAAAGTCTATGATGAAAGCTACACCACCACACTTGCCAAAGACAGCCCCAATATCCCAAGCAATCTAAGCGAGCAAGAAGCCGCGAGGTTTAATACTGATAGCCTTGAGAGCTTTAAGGCAAAAATGGAAAAAAGCGGCGTGATGCTAGAAGATAGCGCGAAATTTTTGCGCTTTGTGGAATCGACAATCTACAACCCAAAGGGCGTAACCTTTGAAACCCTAAACAACGCGCAAAAGACACTAAACACCTACTACAAGCAAGCCAGCGACCCAAACTTTAGAAGCTTTGTTAAAGACGCGATAAATGGCTTTATCAAGCGCGATATACAGGCAGGGATTGAAAAAATCTTTGCGCAAAATGCACCGCTTTATAACGACGCACGCACGCTCTTTGACACCGCTTTAAGCGATTATGCCAAGATGAAAGAGACCCTAAAGCTTGCCGATAGTCTAAAGATACGCGACCGCCGTAGAAGCTATGACCAAGTAGCGCAAAGCCTAAGCCGCTTTTTCCTAGGGCAGGGGGAGAATATCCCAAACTTTGAGGCACTGCTAGGGAGCTTGCAAAAAGAGCTAAGAGAGCAAGTGGAGCTAAAGCTGCTGCAAGATATGCTAGAGCTTAGCTTTGTGAAGTTAAACGATAGTAAAGTGCTAGATTCTAGCGAGTTTTTTAAAAGGCTAGAGCCTTTGAAAGGGCATTTTCACTCCACCAGCGCGAAAGACTTTATCAAAATCGCCCAAGATTTTCACACACTTTTTAGAAACGATGCAAACATAGCTAAAAGCCTAAGCCCAGCCACCACAGAGAAAATCGGCACGAGCATTGCCACCACACTAGAAGGGGCGGTAAGATTCCAAGTGATTAAAGCATTATTTGCAAACATTATCCGCTTAATGCCACATATCCCCTTTGCCAAGAGACTAAATGAAAGCGTGCAAGGCAGCGCGCTACGCTACCAGCTTAAAAAGGCGTTAGATTCTAGCCTAAGCGTCGGGGAGTTTAAGCTAGAGCTACAAGCAAGAGCGATCAAAGCCGACTTTACAAACGCCACACGCGAGCAGATCGCAAAGATTTTGGGGCAAGTGGAGAGCGCGCAAGAAAGCCTAGAGAGAGCACCAGCCCAGCCGTCATTGCGAGCCGATGAAATCGGCGAAGCAAAGCAAGGCGAAGCCGCAGACTCTTTAGCAATCCACAAGACAGACATACAAGAGACACAAGCACCAAAAACAAAGGGGAATTACAATAAAGAAGTTTTACTAAAAAATGCTAAGGCTAGCCCATATCCGCACAACGCAGATGAAGCGGTAAAGAGTGAATCTATCTCTAGTCCTAGCCTAGAGCAGGGCAATCCGCTACAATCTCACCAAAGCATAAGCGATTCTACCACAAAAAGCCCCCTAGAGCAAGCACACGCGCAAAAGCAAGCCAAAAAAGCCGAGCAAGAAGCAGCCAAGCAAGCCCAAGCCCAAGCCGACCAAAACACCGCCCAAGCGATCAAAGATAGAAACGACCAAATACAAAACCTAAAAGACAGCCGCGCAGGCAAGGGCGAAATGGAAAGGGAAGTCAAGCTAGGACAGCCGATCGCTATGAAACGCACAGAGCAGCCCCCCACCAGCATAGCCACTGATGATAATAATATCTACCAGCTAGATTTTGTGATCGTTAAAGCACACGATGTCAAACCCAACTTCAACGCCGATGGACTCCAGCCACGCACACAAAAAGAGCATAAAACCATAGAATCCATAGCCCAAAACTTTAAGCCAGAGATGGTGCTAGGGCGTGGCGGCTACAAAGATCTACCCATAATCGCAAAAGATGGGCAAGTCATCACAGGTAACCACCGCGTGCAAGGCTTTAAAGACTTTACCCCAGAGAGCCGCGCAAGCTATCAAAAAGCGATAAAAGATCGCTTTAATATCGAGCTAGCCAGCGATGAGCTACTGCTACGAACCCCAAGCGATGATCTAAGTGTAAAAGAGCTTTTAAGCATAGCCTACAACTCTAATAAAGAAGACATTAAAAACTTGGGCGACCATATTTACAGCGTGCTAGGGCGATACGCGCCAAACTTTGCCAAGCTCCCACGCCAGCTAGAATCCACTAGCGTCCAAGAACTAAAAAGCAAAATCGCTAGAATCCTAGATCCTAGCCCCTACCCCAACGAAAACGACGCCAACTTAGCCCTACTAGCAAACACCATAAAAGCCGATAAAAACGCCAATATCACAGAAATGCTTAACGCCTTTAGTAAGCTTGACAAAGAGGACGCAGCTAGGACGCTAAACACCTTTACCGACACCGCAGGGCTATGGCATATACTAAGCAATAACGCCGTAGAGTATGGACTAAAGCAGCTTGACTTACGCCCATATTTGCTCGGTGCAATGTATAAAAGTGCTACAAGCCAGAACACCACCCGTGCGGCAAACTTTAAAGAGCTTAACGCGCAGATTAAGCATATTTTAGACACGACAGACAGCAGTGGTAGCAATGCGATGCTTTTAATGCTGCCAAACACTTATGATAATTTGATAGCCGATTTACTAGGGGCGAGCCTTGCTAGATTTATGCGGCTTGAAAATCCTAGTGCTAATCTTTATGAAGCACTAAAGGGAGCAAATAACGGCATAAGAGAGCAGCTAGCCCCTAGACTAGACTTTGAGACAGGCTATACAACAGGGAGAAATATCGAGCAAGCCGACATCTTTGACTTTATCGAGTATATGATACGCCAAGGCGACGCAGGCAGAGAAGTTAATGAAGCAGTGGAGCTGCTACCAAAGCTACGAGAGAAATACGAAGCGTTTAAAGCTAGCACAACGCCAACCACGCCAACCCCCCCAAGCACACCACCAAAGCCCACGCTAGAATCCCAAGCAGGCAAGGAAGCTAGCACAGAACCACCAGCGCAAAAGGTGGATTCTAGCGATTTAAACACCTACACCGACACGAAAGGACACACCCACCAAATCCCAGCCGACATCGCGCAAAAATGGCTAAAGACCTTTGATCTTAAAGACTTGCAAGAAGCCTACACGCCACAATTTAGCGAGCAAGTAGCCAAAGCGTTAGAGCCGATTTTACAAGGGGAGCAAATCACCTTAAGCGCAAATAGTTTAGTGAAGCTTATGCAACGAGATAGGCTAGAGTTTTTGCCTTACATCAAAGAGACTTTAGAAGCACCTAATGCAGTTGTTAGGCAAGTCGATGGGGCGTTAATATTTGCCAAAGATTATAGAGATGAAAAGCTAGGGAAGTTTTTTGCCAGCGTGAGTAAAAACGATAAGGGCGAGTGGGTAATCTCTAGCAACGCGCCAAAGAATCTAAATAATTTACACAATAAAATTAAAGAGGGCGGAGAAGTATTATACAGCGACTTGCCCGAGCTTCCAATAATCGCTAAGCCCGATTTAACCGCTAAAGCGTTGAATAGCGAAGCAAATCAAGGCGACATTATACCACAAAGCCACACAGCATTAAGCAAGCAAGCGCAAGATCACGCGCGCCAAATATTACAAGGCTTGCGCAAAACCGCGCAGACTCCCTTAAACAAGCTAGCAGATGAAGTGCATAGCACTGATCGTAAATTTATGCTTAGAGAAGCAAGATATATAAAGCAGCAAGCCCAAGAGTTTGCGGATAATTTTGCCAACTTGCGCTGGCAGGATTTGAGAGCCGCGATACGATATGCTAAAGTGCCTTATGATGAAGCGATGTTTAAGGAGCTCAAAGAGAGCATAGAGAGCAGGGAGTTTGCCAGATTTATAGAGAGTAGCTACCCTCACAAACCCTTACAAAAAAGCCTTTTTGACACGCAAGAACTCACACCGCCAAAAGTGGATTCTAGCGATTTAAACACCTACACCGACACGAAAGGACACACCCACCAAATCCCAGCCGACATCGCGCAAAAATGGCTAAAGACCTTTGATCTTAAAGACTTGCAAGAAGCCTACACGCCACAATTTAGCGAGCAAGTAGCCAAAGCGTTAGAGCCGATTTTGCAAGGGGAGAGTATAAAGCTATACGCAGGAAGCTTGATAAAGCTTATTAAAGAAAATAGACTGCAATATTTAGATAGGATTAAGCCGACACTAGAGCAGCCACAAAGAGTGATTTTACAAAACGATGGGGCATTGATTTTTGCGCGAGATTTTGGCGGTGAAAAATACTTCACAAGCGTGGCGAGAAACGATGATGGCGAGTGGATTATACGAAGCAATGCGCCAAAGAGTGAAAGCGGCTTGGATAATAAAATCGCAGCAGGGGGGAGAGAGATTTACAACAGCCAAGCGGCTACCCAGATTAACGCTCATAGCCCTTACGATGATATAGCTAAATCTAATACCAAACTTGACAGCGACACTATACCACAAAATAGCCTTATGGATTATGCTTTACTTGATAATAATCTAGTAGAAGTTATAGGGCAAAAGATATCCCGCAACTACAACAAACCATACAAGGAAAGAATGAGTGAAATAAGGGAATTTTTTACTTTACCAAAAGAACATTTTACAAAAATATTAGATAAGTATAGGAGGGAAGTAAATAGCCTAGAAAAAGGAGAGATTTACAACAAAATTGCCACTACTATGTCGATAGATGAAATTACAGATGAAATAACTAGAAGCCTTAAAATCAAAAGAGGAAGAGGCTATGCAGCACAGGCGGAGAAATATTTTAACGAACTAGAGGAAAAAGCATTACATATAAGCAAAATGCTGCAAGATATGCCCTATCAAATAAGGGATTTTATACAAAATAGTGCGATAGACTATAAAGCAGCACAATGGCAAAAACTTCTTAATACTTTAGATAGATTGATTACAAGAAATAATGAAAGAATACTAGAGAATGTGCAGATACGCCACAAAGAGTATGTAGAGAAGTTTAAGAACCTAGCCACGCGCAATTTTAGTCTGTGGAAAAATATCAACGCACTATTAAATAAAGAAGGCATAAGAGAAGTGGGAGACACTTTAGAAGTAAGAAACAAAAATACACTAGATTCTATTTTTAAACAAACAACCCCGCCAAACACCCCTACACCACCACACACGCCAAAAGTGGATTCTAACGATTTACCACTAAAACCAGCCACCGCGCAAGAAGCGCAAGAGCTTATAGAATCTATCACGCCAGCACCAATGCCAGCGCATTTAAGTGAGCAAGAATTTTTAGAGGGATTTGAGCATTTTATCAACAAAGAAAACTTTTTAGCACATTTACATAAGGCGCAAGATTCTAAACAAAGAATAGAAGCTTTAAACTTAGTCGAGCCAACGCGCAAAAATGCCGACATAGAGCTAGAGACAATCAACGCAAAAGGCGAGAAAACAAAAGAGTTTATAAAAGTCTTTGAGGGGGAAAATAAGCGGAAATTCTATGTGTTAGTAACGCAAGCAGATAATGAAAACTTTTTACTTACAGGGATACCGACTACAAAACTAAGAGAGATAAGAAAGAGAATCGACAATGCCAAAGAAATAAAAGCACGAGATTCAGGCGTAGTTTCGTCCGCACAAAGTCATAATAAAACGCCAACTCCTACCAGCGATTCTACCACAAAAACATTTAACCAAGCAGATATAAAGCTAGAGAGCTTAAGCGATTTTAGTAAGTTTGCTAGGCTTGCAGGGTTTGGGGATTTAAGCGAGCAGGAGCTAGAGAGAGCACATAAACACATACTCGCAAACCTAGAGAAGCTTAGGTGCTAGCGCGCATAGCGGAAAGCATTTATGCGTTTTTCTAGCGAGCGTATCTCTCTATCTTTGGACTCACAAGCACGCTTTAAGCTCTCTACTAAATCAATATAAGCACGCTCATCACTAGGAGCTAGCGCGCTTGCTAGGCTAGATTCTAGTGTGGAAAGCTTAGATTCTAGTAGCTCTTTGCTAGCTTCTAACTCTTTACACCTAGACTCTAAGGCTTGCTTTTGTAGGGTAAATATCTTTAGCGACTCTCTAGTGATATATTTACTCACCCCAAAGCCCACGCCAAACCCCGCGCAAAACACACTTATAATCACAACTATATCCATATTTACCCCTTTTTTTAGTCTAGCAAAGATTCTACCATAGCGCAAAACCTAGGCAAAGGGGTAAAAATGGAAGTTTTTACAATCGCGTTTTTTACTTGCATAGGGTTTATCGCAGGAGCGATTTGCGCTAAATACTACCAAAAGGATACACAATGCTAACAATCACACTACAAAGAAAGAAAGAATACGACAACATACAAAAGCCACCGAACGCTAAGACAGGGCGCGTGTATAAAACAGAGCCTAGCACAATCGGCGAGCTAATCGTAGAGAACGAGGACGGGGAGATTATCTTTAAATGCTTCACTTGCGAGAATGGCGGACCTAGCACGGACACACCAAACCAAGATAAGCGCATAGTAGCTAGAACCTACCAGCTTTACTGGACAGAATCTAGCGTAGCACTACCTAAAGAGTATAAACCTAAATGCTTAAGCACTTATAGCGATGAACGCAAGGAACACAAAGGGCGCAGAATCCATATTCACATCGGCAACTACCCGCAAGACACAGAAGGGTGTATCCTACTAGGCTATGCGGATAATGGCAATGGCACAATAGGCAGTAGCACAGACGCGGTGAAAAATTTCTACGACTTGGTGCAGAAGCACGGCGTAGAAAACTTTAGGCTAGAAGTAAGGGAGATTCAATAATGAAAAAGCCCCAAATCTCTCGGCTTGCGCGCAAGACGCAAGCCAGCTTTAGGAGCGTAGGGCGGCTTTGCTGCCCAAGCGGTGAAAAAAGCGACTCTTTGCGTAAAGCGCAAAGCATAGGAGCGCGACAATGAAAAAATGGCTACAAAATTGGCTAGGCATAAACCCAGAGCTAGAGCAAGAGCGATACATCGCCACACAAGCACAATTAAACCAGCTAGCAAGGGGACTAGGCGAGCTTACTGGGATTAACGAAGCTTTAACAAAGGCTACCGAGAAGCTAGCAGGGCAAGTAAAGCTAAATAGTGATGAGATTAACAGCATTAAAGGCACTTTAGAGACTAAAAGAGCAAGCAGAGCTAAGGCAAACCCACAAGGAAAGACTAGCAAATGAAGCACTTGCAAGATATATCCATAGTCGTAGTAGGCTTTTTAGCCTTTGCACTCATAGGCTATTTTATCCACACGCTAGCAAATTATAACTACTGCGAGAGGGAGCTAGATTGTGTAAGCGTGCGCCGAGACTCTAGCGGACTACACCTAAAAGAGTGCGATTTTAAAGTATGCGCAGACTTGCCAAGCGATGAAGTGCTAAATGGCAAGGCAAAGCCCTACGAACACCACAAGAGCTAAAGTAAGGAGGGACTATGGGACTACTAGGATATTTGGGCTGTGTGTTTCTGGGAGCGGTGTTAGCCACAGGGGTGTATATACTCTTTTTCATCGCAAGGGATAAAACACACAAGAAGCTAAGAGAGTATAAGTTTTTATTACGCTGGTGGCTTATAGGTAGATACTACTGCGAAACAAGCGACAAACCTAAGCTTTTAACCCTTTACAAAACGCTTAATAAAATATTTTGGGGGGCGGTGAGTATAGGGCTATGCTTAGTGGTAGCAGAGATTGTGGAGGCTTTACAATGGATACTTTAACAGAGATATTCCCAAACTTACCAGCTTACATAGAATTGCTGCCGGTGTTTGTTATAGGGCTATGCAGTGGGATAGTAGCATTTTTTAGCGATAAGAGTGAAAACCATACGAAATTCTACGCGATAAAGTGCATTATCACAAGCGCATTTATTACAATCATAATGTATAGCATACTAGCTGCTACGGATTTGCCATACCTTGCAAAAGTGGGTATTTCTTGCGCAGTAGGATTCTTTGGTGTGGATAAAGCAATAGAGATAGCACAGACTCTCATAGCAATGAAAGGTAGCAGAACCACAGAGCAAGTCGATAAGCCTAGAGATAGACGCAAAAGGAGCGACGATGAAAGCTAGAGCCGATTTTACACAAAATTTAGGCAAGGATAAAAGCTTTGCGTATAAAGCTGTAAGGGCTGTGTTTATGATGGTGTTAGTTATATCCGTAGCTAAGAATGTGGATTTATGGCTTAAATATAATCGCTTGCAAGATGTGTATATTGATACCATAGCCCGACACACAGACTGGGAGAGAGACTACATCTTAGAAGCGATGAAGTATAGCTTAGATAAAGTGAAGCCAAATGTGAAAGAGCAGGGAGAAGCTGGGCAAATAGACTTACTCCCCCGCAAAGAGCGTGGTGTAAATAAAGAGTTTGAGAATCTAAATAAAGAGATAGAGAAAGACATAGAAGCAAAGATTGATAAGATTGAACAGCTAGGGGGGGGGAGAGTAAATGAATAGAGTTTTTATGCTAGCGTTTGCTTTGACACTTTTAGCAGGGTGCGCAGAAGTTACCAAGCGCGAAGCAGTATATATACCCACCAAGTGCAAGACTAAGCCCATACCTAAGCCCACACCTAGCAAAGAATCAAGCGTAAGCGAAGAAGTAGCCGAGATTTTTAAATACACCGAAATGCTAGAGCGCGACCTAGAGTTTTGCAAAGGGGAGAGATGAAAAGGCTACAAAATTATCGGCTTGCGCGCAAGACGCAAGCCAGCTTTAGGAGCGAAGCGGATTTACAATCCGCGAGCGGTGAAAAGAGCGACTGCTTTATGCAAAGCATAAAGCGATAGGAGTGAGATAGTGAAGAAGTGTGCGAGCATAGAGATGGATAGAGAAAAGCTAGATTCTATGGATCGCCGCGCGGAAAATAACGCTCGCAATGACAACAAAGCAAAGCCAACGCTCCAAAAAAAGCAAGCCCTACAAGAGATCAAAACCCGCGTGAGCGCGCGCGAGAGTCTCTATAACTTTCTGCGCTTAAAGTGGGAGCGATACAATCTCGCCCCTTTTTTGGAGAATTGGCACTTCATCTACCTAAGTGAGATCCTAAGCCACACAGACCACCACTACGCTAAAGAAAAGGGCGCAGAGAATATCACACGCTTAATGCTAAATATGCCCCCAAGCTATGGCAAGACAGAGCTACTAGCACGCACCTACATCGCGTGGAGTCTAGGCAGAAATAAGCAAAAAAAGTTTATTTATATCTCTTATAGCGATGATCTCTGCCGCAAGATCTCAAACCAAGTGCGCGACCTAATGAAAAGCAGATTCTATCAGCAAATCTTTGGGGAAACACTCTTTTTACAAGATAACGCGAGCGAGTTTATACTCAAAGAGGGGGGCGGGCTGTTTGTAACGACTTTGAAAAGTGCTATCACAGGCTTCCACGCGCATCAAATTTTGATCGATGACCCCATAAAGGTAAGCGAGATGAGTAGCAAAGCCGCTCGCGACCTAGTGAATCAAAACTTCAAAGAAAGCGTGCTTTCACGCTTGCAAGATAACCACAGCAACATAACCATACTAATGCAACGCCTAGGCGATGATGATCTATGCGGCTTTTTACTAAACCCTAAGCACTTTGACCCACACACCATAAACGCGTGGAGAATAGAAACGCTTAAAGCCCTAGAATCCACCCCCAAGACCTACACCATAGCTAACTACACCTACCACAGGCAAGCAGGCGAACCACTATTTGCCAAACGCCACAACGCCAAAGAGCTAGACGAGCTTAAGGCACAGATGGGCAATGATGAATTTAGCACCCAGTATTTGCAAGAGCCACTAGTCAGTGAGAGTGGCTACTTTGACCCTGCTTTGTTTAAACTCGTGCATAGCTATGAGCTAGGAGAGAGCTTAGAATACATCTTTGTCGATAATGCCACTAGCACCAACACCAAAGCAGACAACCGCGCCATAGTCGTAGTGAGCGTGGAGAGCATAGAGAGTGCGAACCGCTACTGCGTGCGTGATTGTATCTATGGGATTTGGGAGGAGAGCCAAACGGCAAGCCACATCATCGACATAGGGCTCAAGTATCCAAAAGCTAGAATCTTTATAGAAAGCGATGGCGGGGGGATAGCACTAGAGCGGATCTTGCACCAAGAAATCATCAAAGCAAACACTAAACTAAAGGCACACGCACAACCGCTAATGACAAACAGCATAGAAGTCTATACGCCCAGCAGAAAGCTAGCAAAGGTCGATAAGATTAAGGCGATAAAGCCATTTTACAACACGGGGTATCTATGCTTTAGCGCGAGTGCGCAAGGGCTAGGGCAGATGAAAAGGGAGCTTTTTAGCTTCAACCCTGAAAAGCCTTTTAGAAAAGATGACTGCATAGACGCGCTGGCAAGTGCGATTAACCACGCAAGTGTCAAAGCCCCAAGCCAAAGAGCGCAAAAGCCGCTAGAATCTAGGGGGCGGAGGTTTAGCGCAGGGCGCAGAGTCGCGTGGAATATTTAAAAGACGGCTATGCTTTTGGGCTGGGGGATTTCGCGCTCTGTCATTGCGAGGTAGCGAAGCAATCTATAAAAGTGGATT
>CAUWIK010000010.1:0-13282 GCA_963558895.1 uncultured Chlamydiaceae bacterium
CCTATTTACTTTTCCCCAATCACTCATAAAATATAATATACATTACAACACATATTTAAAGACAAATAAAAAAATAGGTTGATATACAACCTATCTTTAATTAATCTTTATATTTTATACAAGTGTAATAAACGAATCTTGTTACGTGTTCGCCATTTATTAATTCAAGTTCGACTCTATGTAATTCCTTGTGAGTTAATGCAATAATAGTTGATTTCATGTTTTTTCTCCTTTATTTAAATCTTTCTTCTAGCATAATATTAAATAATATAGAACATATATCTTTGTTATATTTTTCTATAAAATAATCATTTATACCATTTACAATCTTTTGTGCTTCTTGAAATAGTAACATAGACGTAAATTATATAATTCATTTTGTTCGCCACTCATAGGACATTTGTTAAATTCGTCATAATGTGATATTGATAAATCTAAATCTTCTTGCATTCTATCTGTTAATTTATGTGGTATATAGCTTAGTAACGCACGCTCTAATTTATAGTAATCACACATTTATTTAACCTCTTTTCTTTCTACTTTTGTGTTTATTTCTAGTTCTTCCATTTCTCTATTGTATGCAGTTATAAAACCTCTTATAGTACTTTTAATATATTTCTTATTATATTTTTTTATTAACAATTCTCTGAAATCTTCAAGCATTTTAAGGCTTGTATGATACCATGCTAGAATTTCATTATTGAATTCTAAAGGACAACCAATAAATAAATATTTATCAATAGCCTTTTTAATAAGTTTATAACCGTCTTCCATGTTATCATGTAAGTAGTTATCCCAGTCCTGTTCGTTTCGTAATTCTCTAAAATACGCCATTCTATATACATGCACTATGTTTATTTGGTCTAAAACGAACTTTTCTACTACTTCATAACTTACTACAGATTTGTCTTTTGCTTCCATTTCTTTATACCTCATATCTTTCTAGTTGGTTGCGGACATGTCACGCCTAACATGATATAGCCTTATAGTGCGGACAAGTCAACGCCTAACTACATCATATCTTTTAACTATCTAAATTATATTACCAAAAACGAAGGAAATCAATACAAAAAGTTAAATTTACTTGAAATTAGAAACTTTTATCACTATAATAAAAGATGATAAAAGTAAGAATGTAAGAAGCTTACATTTTATCATGATAATAAATTATCACCAGGATAAAATATGATAGGGTAGGGGAGTTTTGATAATAAAAATTTCCTAAACTGAAATTTTGAAATACCATTTCATTTTCCCATTTTGAAATTTTATTTTTTTAAAATTTGACTTGATTCAAAAAGGGGGTAATGGAATAATTAGAATACAGGAAAGAAAGGAAGGAATCAAAATGTATGTAAGATGTGACTGTCAGCTGAAAAGTACAAGATGTATACAGTATGCATATGAATGGAATGAATTCCCTTTCGATATCTTGAAGAAGGATATTGTAAAGAGTGGCAAGCATAAGATGTATCAGAGACACCCTATGACATTCGATATAGAGACATCTAAGATTCCAAAAGACAATGAAGGACACTATGAATCCTTCATGTATATTTGGCAGGTCTGTATCGAGGGTAATGTAGTATTTGGTCGCCGTTGGGAAGAACTGCAGGAGTTCATGCAGAAGGTAGTAGACGCTTACAAACTATCAGAAAACGAAAGAGTAGTTGTGTATGTACATAACCTGTCATTCGAGTTTCAGTTTATTCAGGACTACTTCAAGTTTACAGATGTATTCGTCATGGCTTCTAGAAGTATCTTAACTGCTAAGACTGCACATCTAGAGTTCAGATGTTCATACAAGTTATCTAATATGTCACTTGCTAAATTCATAGAGAATACACCTAATACTCTTCATTACAAGGGTGTAGATGATTTAGACTATTCAACAGTCAGAACACCTGACACACCACTCACAGAAGTAGAACTAGGCTACTGCTTCAATGACGTAAAAGGATTGTATGAATGTGTCATGGAACTATTGAAAGATGATAATATAGCAACTATTCCATTAACAAGCACAGGATATATAAGAAGAGACTGCAGACATGCTATGAATAAGAATAAGAATAACAGGAAGATGTTCCTAAGGAGTAAGTTAACACTCCTGCAGTATAAGTTATTAAGAGAATGTTTCCGTGGCGGTAACACTGCATGTAATAGATATCTAACCAATCTTATTCTTAAGAATGTAGGAAGTTATGATATCTCTTCTTCATATCCATTTCAGATGATAGCAAGGGAGTATCCCTTAGGTAAATGGAACTATGGTGTTATAAGGAATCTAGAAACACTGGAAGAATACAACAGGAAGTACTGCACCATTGCTAGATATACTTTCAAGAATATTCACTTAAGAGATGAAAAGCCTATACCATATATCCCACAGTCTAAATGTCTTGCGCTTGGTAATGATAGGGAAATATATAACGGAAGAATACTTCATGCAGATTTTTTAACAATATCAATGACAAATATTGACTTTGATATTGTCAAGGAACAGTATGAATATGATGAAATAGCAGTCGAGGAGTTCCATTATTCTAGAAAAGGACTTCTACCTAAGGAACTAAGAGATACCATTATGTACTACTTCAAGAAGAAGTCTAAGTTAAAAGGTGATGAAGAACACTATTATGAGTATATGAAGTCTAAAAACAAACTTAACTCCATCTATGGTATGACAGTGACTAATATTCTAAATACAGAGATTGAATATCATGACGGAGAATATACAGAAAAGAAAATGACGGAAAAAGAAATGCAGGAAGCATTAGATAAGTATTATAAGAACCACAGGTCTTTTCTCAACTATTCATGGGGTGTATTCGTTACTGCATACGCAAGACGTGAATTAGAGGACGGATTGAACATTGCAGGGCTTGACACTATCTACTGTGATACAGATTCCGTAAAGTATATCGGTGACCATGACAAGGAGTTTGAAGCCTACAATGAAAGACTTAATCGAGAATGCCTTGAAAAAGGAGTTGTCAATTATGATGAAGTCAACGGAAAGAGATATTATATGGGTATATTCGATAAGGAGAACGGCTATGACGAGTTCATCACATTAGGTGCGAAGAAATATGCTTTCATTCAGAACGGCAAACTAGGTATCACAGTATCTGGTCTATCTAAGAAGAAAGGGGCTGTAGAACTAGAAAAGAAAGGCGGTCTAAGAAGATTCCAAAGAAATGAAGTATTCTATAACAGTGGCAGAACCATTGCACAGTACAATTCAGCAAATGTTCATGATATCACTGTAGATGGGTGTACATTCTCAACTGCTAGTAATCTAGCAATTGTCGATACAACCTACACTTTAGGTATCAGTGATACAATGCTAGATATAATTGAACGATTACAAGGAGATAAAGATTATGAGTAAGAAAAGCTATGATAAGTATGTAAAACAGCAACAGAAGAGAAGACAGAAGATGAAGGCTAGAAACGAACGTTTCGAACTGAATGAGAGGATAAAAGAGGACGAAAGAATAAATCGTATTATTGAACTGAAAAAAAGTGGTGATAAGTTAGGGCTTGCAAAGGAACTTAGAAAGATGAATAAACGTATCAATGAGCGTTTCAGACAGATTGAAAGAAGAGACGGACACCCTGAAAATACTACTGCATATAGGTATGCTATGCAGGAATTGGGTAACGTTAAACCACGATATACAGAAAGTCTAAACAAACTTTTATCACAGGATATAAACACCCTGTTTAAGAGTAGTATGGATATCTCAAGAAAACTAGGCTCTAAGTCTGCTTCTCTAAGAGGTCTTAACCTTATTTCAGAAAACAGAGTAAGTGGTGCTATTGAAGGTATCAAAACACAATTAGGTATCGACATTGAAGACAGCAAGGAGTTCAGAAGATTCCTGGGAGAGAATGTAAATGAAATGATTGATAACAATATCGGTTCAGATGTAATATTCGAGATGTTCTCTATGGCAATGCATAAAGAGAAAGGTATAGAGACACTAGACAAGATGTGGAAAGAGTATCAGTTAAGGGGTGAACGTATTGATACAATTGAAATGAAGAATTGGTTAAAATAAATTAATTTTACTTATTGACAAATACTTTTAATTATAGTAATATAAAGGTACAGAAAGAGAGGTGATAGTAATGTATAAAAGTCCAACATTCAGAAGTGCTACCTATACAGAGATTGGTTCATATCTAGGTATCACTAGACAGGCAGTAGGTGCTAAGATGAATGGAAATTCAGAATTCACTCTGAATGAAGTATTAAAATTATATGATGTATATGGAATTTCTATTTGGGATTTGAAGTACATCATAGATGAAAGAACAGAATCATATAAGAAAAGGAAGGAAGCAGGATTATGGGCAAGACAAAAATAACATTGTATGATATCCTTATGATGTGTCCTAATGAAGAACTAATAGATATAGTTTTCAATGGATACAAGGTAGTACACTGCAAGCCTGCAGGTGATATATGCGACCTGTTCGCTATCTTAGATGATGAAATTCTTGATTCACTAGTATTCAGAATAAGAGATGATTTAGGTAGAATCAGAATCGAATCTACTTCACCTGCATTGAAGGAGAGTATTAAAGATTATGAATAATATAATTTTAGCGGAATTACTAGATGTTATATGGAAGAATGAAATTGTTAGAATCTACATGAGAAGAAAGATTGAATTAGAAGGATATGAGCTTCTATGCACTTGTACACCCACAGATATATTAGAAAGTAGTAATTTCATATTTCTAGTAGACAGTGATGTACGTGTAGAAGATGTTTCAATTTCAGAAGACTATGACTATGGGCAGGTGTTAGATATTATTGTAAGGAGAATAAGAAAATGAGAGTAAATGAAGTAATCAGCCGTTGCAGTACTGAACAGAAGGTTATCATATGCTATGATAATTACCATATCTATGGAATAGTGAATGATATCATTGATACAGAGGAATACAGAGAAAACAGAATCGGTGATATGCTTGTAACAAAGGTCGGTACTAAACACTATGGTGCTGAAACAGATTTATTATATGTAAAGGCGGTAGGTTAATATGGATTTAGGAACTTATATATGTTCGGGCTTTATCGTTATGATTTTAGTAGCATTAATTATTGTAAAAATCAGTATGAAATAGAAAAGGAGAAATTAATATGAATAAAGTAATCTTAGCAGGAAGAACCTGCGCTGAATGGAAAACACGTAAGTACGGAGATAACAAGAGTTTTGTTACAAATACTATTGCTATAACAGAGGGAAAAGACAAGACAGAATTTGTATCTGTCACTGCTTTTGGAAAGACTGCAGAAGTCCTTTACAAGTATGTAAAGAAAGGTGATATGGTACTCATTGAAGGTTCTATCCATACATCTGTATCAGAAAAAGACGGAAAGAAGACATACTACACTACAGTTGTAGTATTCCGTGCAGAACTCTTACCTAATGCTCGAAAGGGAAAGAAAGAAAATGGAGAAGAAGATATCCAATTCTAATATCTACTTCAACGTATGGGATAGGATACATTCTTATCCCAATTTTCTTCTTTACATCTTTGTAGGTGGTCGTGGAACAGGTAAGACTTATGGTTCTTTAAAAGAGTTTGCCATAAGGGCACACACCACTAGAAACAGATTCATATACTTAAGAAGAAGTGAAGTAGAAGTAGAAAACTGCTGTTCTCCTGTCTCTAACCCTTTCAAGGCAATCAATGCAGACTTGGGAACTAACATACAGTTGAAGGTTATTAAGGATATGGCAGTTATTACAGACAATGAAGACGATGAGAACCCTGAAATCATCGGCTATGCAGGTGCTTTGTCTACGTTCGGTAAATTCCGTGGTATGGATTTCAGCGACGTGGAGTACATAGTATTTGACGAATTCATCAACACTAACCCCATGAGCAAGATGAAGAATGAGTTCATGCTTCTCATGAATGCTATTGAAACCGTCAACCGTAACAGGGAGTTCAATGCTGACGGTACAGTTGATAACTCTAAATCTGTAAAGGTTATCATGCTATCCAATGCGAATACTCTTGATGATGATATTCTAAGAACACTGAATATCCCTGAAATCATAAGACAGATGAAGATTAATGATGAACACGTATATATCGACGAGGAACGTGGTATCTATTATGAAGATTTAAAGAATCAGAACTTTACTGACATGAAGATGAAGACCAGACTTTATAAACTGACTAAGGGTACTTCATTCTATGATATGTCACTAGAGAACGACTTTACAGAAGATTATTTTGGAGATTTGAAGAAAGTCAACTATAATCAGCTGACACCTATATGCTCTTATAAGAATATGTACTTCTACAAGCATAAGTCAAAAGACATAATATTCTGTTGCAGGAGAAAAGCACAGTGTATCTCATATGATGAACAGACTTTGAAGTCATTTAAACTAGATTTTTGGCACTATCTAGAAAGCTACAGAAGCAGGGGGAATCTTTTCTATCAGGATTACAATCTGAAACTTGACTATATGCATATCATGTAGTATATTATAAGTAGGTGGGTTACATAATCATGGCTCAGAAGGCTTGTAACAGGGTGATTCCCTCATTGCCACCTTAATTTACTAGAAAAGGAGAATCAATATGGATAATGACAACGGACAAGATATCAATGGGCAGTCAACTGAACATGATACGACCCCACAAGGAAACGTGGCTAAAGACATGGGAGTAGAAGATATCAAAGCTAATCCTGCGTATATTGCAATGAAAGAAATGCTTGATAATCAGACTGCAGAACTTGAAAAACTACAGAAGCAGGTGAAAGACCTGCAGATAGAGAAAGAAAAGATGGCTTTATCATATGGATTAGAAGACCACAAGCAGGAAGAGTTAGACAATGCTTGGTTAGGTTTCTCTAGATATAGTCATAATCAAAACAAATAAGGAGATGATTTAAATGGCTTTAAATGCTAAACAGATTTACACTATCGTAAATGAAATTGCTTCACAGGCTATGGGTACTACTGCAATTACAGCAGTTGATAATTCAAGTTTAATTGCACTTGGTAATACAGTACTTGGAAGTAACGAAACAAAGAATAATTTTATTAACACACTTACTGACCGTATAGGTCGTACTATCGTATCTTACAGGGCTTATCATTCTCACTTTCCTGACTTTGAAAGAGATTCTATTGAATGGGGGAATATCCTACAGAAACTTAAAATCGCAATGCCCGAAGCAGAGGAAGACCAATCATACAATCTTGTTGATGGTTCATCAGTAGACCAGTACAAGATTAACAAGGCTAAGGTTGAACAGTTACTCTTCACTACTGAAACACCATGGCAGACTCACATAACTGTACATCTAGAACAGTTAGAAAAGGCTTTCTTAAATGCTAATGCAATGGGAACATTCATTTCAGGAATGTTCGGTGAAGTACAGAACAGAATTGAACTTGCTATGGAAAACTTATCAATGAATTGTGTTAATAACTACATTGCTGAACTAGAATTAGCAAGTACTACTTCACCTAGCAGAAAAATTAGACTGTTAACTGAATACAAAGATATGACAGGTGTTGACCATACGACTACACCTTTAAATGCTTTAGATGATGAAGACTTCCTTAAATATTTTGTTAGAAGAGTAAATTCTATCTCTACCACAATGGAATATATGACAAAAGGGATGTTTAATTCAGCACCTGACGGCTCACAGGTAGAAAACAATTATACTAGACATACACCTAAATCAGAACAGAACCTAATGTTATTTATTGACTTAGTTAATGCATTAAAAACTAATGTCAACAGTAAATCTTTCAATATGGAACAGGTCGCTATTGATATTCCATTTAAGACAGTACCATTTTGGCAGTCAATGGATACACCAACAGATATTGAAGTAGAAACTGCTAGTGGTTCTAGTTCAACAGTTGGATTAGTAATGGGATTCTTATTTGATAGAGAAGCGTTAGGAACTTTCAAAAAGAAATACAAATCATTGACTTCACCAGTTAATGCAGCAGGACAGTATTACAATGTGTTCTACCATATGATTACAATGTACTTCAATGACCTAACAGAAAATGCAGTATTTTTTACTTTAGAATAGCAGGTGATACTATGGAAGTTACGGCTTATAAACATTTCCACAAACGTAAGAATTCCACTAAGAGACCTGAAGGCGGTGCAACTAGAAATGTCGTTCTATTGGACGACGTTTCTTTGTATTCACCTATATTCGAGAGTGAATATTGGGATTACAATGACAACTACTGCAAGTGGGCAGGCAGATTCTATTATGTTACAGATGTAGTAACAAAGAATCAGAATATCTTTGAAGTCCATTGCGAGATTGACCCTTTAGCGACTTGGAAAGATGATATTATGAATACTACTGCTTTTGTTACTTTCAGTACGAGTGACTTTGATATCGGTATTCCTGACTATAGGTTGTCAAGTGACCCTATTACACTTACTAAGAGTGCAGGGGTAGAAGTGTTCCCTGGCTTGGCAGAAAGTTTTGTTATCTCTTATGTGGGTACTGAATCAGCACCTACAACAGGTATCACCTATTCACAGTTGGAAGGACTGCAGGGACAGATGATGTCTAACAAGTGTGTGAAGACCATTGTTAATTGGGCTAAGAATATCATTTCAGAAGACCCTCAAAGTACAGACACAGGGAATCTAGTTGCAAGCCTTTTAGGTAATACATCTAACTCAATAACTAGATGTATATTTACTCCTAAATTTCATTCAATCGGTTCGACTGGTGATATCGTTCTTGCAGGTGGCTATAACACTAATATTGCAGGGGAGAAACCTTCTCATGCATATTCAGAAAACTACTCAATCAAGATTCCATGGTCTTTCCCTACAGGTGACTTTAGAAACAGGGCACAGTTTACGGCTATGTGTATCTACCTGCCAGGTTATGGTTTTATTTCATTGAATGCTGACAACTATCAGGGACAGAGTGCAATTCCTATTAAGGCTACTATTGATTCTTACGTTGGCGAGATTACATATCTAGTTGACGGAAAGACAAAAGCAACATGCAGTATCTCTTATCCTGTTCAGGTCGGTACTTCACAGGTAGGTAATATTCCTAATGCAGTAGCAGGTGTTGCTCAGGCTATAACAGGTGGTATGGCTGAAAACCCTGTGGGTGTTGGAATGGGTGCTTTCAATGCAGTTAGAAGTGCTATTGGTACAGACGCAGGGTCAATAGGCAGTGCAGGTGGTAGCAGTGCTTTTAGTGCATATACTCAGATTACTGTAGTTACAATGGCACATAATACAAATGTTGACCCTTCTACTGTAGCAGATACAATAGGTAGACCTTTAAATGCAGTAAGACAGATTGGAAAGTTAAGTGGATATGTTCAGACCGCAGATGTAGAAGTACCTACTACTGCTCCTGACGAATATAAGACAGTAATAAATGATAGTTTGAATGGGGGTATGTACATTGAATAATGAAGTAATGCGATATGAAGATTTAGTTAAGAATTATAATCAGGTGAAGCCTACAGATGTTCAGATGAAGGATTCTTTATCTTATTGGAACTATTATAATGCACTGCTTCATCTTTGCTATTCTATATTTGAATTTGAAAACCTGCCTGACAATTGGGATAGGGATTACATGCTGAACCAATTATTTATTAGAGGTGGCTTCTGTGTATGTCAGACAGAACTTGGTGTACTACCATTGATGTGTAGTACATCATATTATAATGTATACAACAAACCGACTAAGTGTTTGATAGCAAATAACTTGCTAGGTAGTTTTGAAAAGACTATCGGTGTGGACTGCGTATATGTCAACCTTGGGTGGGAATTTGATTCATTTATTAATCTTAACATGGTAATCAATATGTATGCAGGAAAACTTGCTAACTGCGACGGTGCGATTGCGACTAACCTTATCAATTCTAGAGTGGCACTTATCTTTATAGGTAATGATAATTCAGAAATTAACAGTATGAAGACTGCATATGATAAGTTCACTGCAGGTGACCCTGCAATCTTCTTAAAGACTAAATCGACTATAAACAAGCCTGACTTATTCTTTAATAACGTAAAGAACACTTATATCGTTGATGAACTGCAGGATTCTAAAGATGATATCTACAATGAGTTCTTAACTTATATCGGTATCAGAAATGCGAATACTGACAAGAAGGAAAGACTGAATGTTGATGAAGTAAACGTTAATAATCAGTCATGTAATTCACATGTCTATTCTTGGTTCTACAATGTCAAGAAAGAGATTGACCATGTAAACAAGATGTTCGGACTTGATATCAAGGTAAGATTAAATCAGCCTACACAGGAAACAGGAGGTAGTGAAGATGAACCTAAACAACCTAATGAAACTGTATGATAATGACTTGTTTAATGATATCATACTACCTGATGGTATCGACCATGATACAGTTGTTAACACAATTCTCAGTGAAAGTGCATTGAATACTCCTATGTACCCTGAACATGATTTATTTAAAATGATGATTCAGATCTTCTTCAAAAAGTACTACAATAACTTTGACCGATACAACAGGGCTATGAATGAAGATTACACTCCTAATGAGAACTACAGAAAGACAGATGAAAAGAAAATCAATGACACTGTCAATAAGCATGAACTACTTGATGGACATCAGGTGAATACGTTTGATGACCATGAAATCAAGGAAGACTTCAAGATGGCTTTTGATGCAAATGATTGGAAAAGGACAGATAGGTTTGATGATAAGGTATATAATAATGATGATTACAAACAGTGGAATAATACCAATACTAAGACTAATCGTGACGGCACTGTCAATACCATTTCTCATGGGCTGACAGGGGTATATTCTAATCAGAAACTTGTAGAAGAAGAATTGAAACTTCGTTCAAAATATAATGTCTATAAGTATATTAGTGATTTATTTTATGATGAATTTATGATAAAATGTATGTAGAGGTGATAATATGAGTTATTTATATGATTTTCCACATACTAGAAAATATGATGATGATTTAGGTTTCTTGATAGAATACTATAAAGAAGTCAAGGAAGCCTATGACGGAACATGGGAGCGAATTAATGAACTAGCCAATTATCTAGAGACACACGTACCTGAATTGGTTACTGACTATCTAGATACAGCACTTAATGACGGTAGAATTGCTATAAAACTGAAATATCAGGAAGTATCCATTGATGATGTAACACATGGTGCTTTATCTTTCAATTTAAATAGTAGGGGGTGAATGAAATGACAACTTATAAGGACTTTGACAGAATTATTGATAATGACACTCATTATCTTTGTACAGATACATGGGGAAGAAATCTTCTTGAAAATTATAAACAGGTTGTGGATAAGAAATTTGAAGACCTTAAGAATAGATATGTTATTATCGGTGATTCATATCTTGAAGGGTATAATCCTGACGGCAACGTAGATAGTTTTGGTAAAAAACTGCAGAACATGATGAATGCATCAGATGAAGATTGGGTTATGTCTTACTATGGTGGGACTGGGTTTGTAAATACTGTAAGTGGAAAGAACTATAAATCTCTTACAGTCGAAGCACATGAAAGAACTACTAACCCACAAACAATCACACATGTAATCTATGCAGGTGGTTATAATGACAGTTCTTACTCAAGTGAGAATATTCAGAATGCTATTACAGAGTGCTATGCTAAAATGCATGAGTTATTCCCTAATGCAGTGATGTATCTAGCAGATATTGGTTCTACATTCGCTAATCAGGAAGTATTATGGCACTTGCACGACAATGTTTTACATGCTTTTGACTGTGCAGGGGGAGATAATAAGAAAATCTGTTCACTAGGATATATAGGAAATGCACTTCATGAAAGAGGTATGCTTGCCAGTGACGGCTACCATCCTACAGATTGGGGACAGTGGATAATTGCAGTTGCTATTTCTTACAAGTTACGTGGTGGAGAATATCAGCCTGTTGGCAGATTCATTGATTTTACTAGTAAAAGTACTACACAAGGTGTGTCTAGTTCTACAGTAAAAGGTAAAGAATTCTTTAATAAGGACACTCTAAGTTTAGTATTTCATAGAATAGATTTTAGTATTCAGCCTTCTATACCTACAGAAATCGCTTGGAGTGTAGGGAAAACATCAGATTTACAATATGTTAGAAATACTTATCATTATATGGCGTCAATGTTGACAACAGGTCTTGTAGCGTACAATGGGGGGGCTAATTTCAGAACCTGCCCTATGACTATTGCCGTTGCAGAAAATGGTGTAATTACTGTTAGATTACACACACTTAAAAAAGATGATAGTAATTATGAAGTATTGAATAATATTAAGTTTATAGCTTTTGATGATGCTACATTAAGAGTACCATTATGCTATATTTAAAGGAGAAATGATTATGCAGGAAGTAGAAACATTAATTACAACAGTTGGTTTTCCGATTGCCATGTGCTTATTATTTGCATGGTATATCTACAAAAGAGATGAAAAGGATAGCGCTAAGGACTTGGAACACAAGGAAGAAGTGAACAAGTTAAGTGAGGCAATCACTAACAATACAATTGTTATGGAAAAACTTCTAAAAGTACTATCATTGAAAGAAGGTGTTGACATTGAAAGTAAATGATTTTGTGACTAAGGCTTTAGCCTATGAACAGAGACCTACTTTATATAAGTTAGGTACGTTCATGAATAAGAAGAGTGGAAAATACTTATTATGCGACTGTTCAGGACTTATCAAGGGTATTCTTTGGGGATACCCTGACAATGGCAGATATGCTTCAAATGGTGTACCTGATAAGAATGCTAACAATATGATTGCTACTTGTTGTACAGGTGTTACAACTGACATGTCTAAATTAAGAAAAGGTATGGTAGTATGGTTATCAGGGCACATCGGTATCTACTGTGGTGACGGTGTTGTTGTTGAATCATCACCACGTTGGGAGAACGGTATTCAGCGTACATATCCTAATGGTTGTCCTATCCCTAACAAACATCAATTGAATCAGCGTAAATGGACTAAGTGTGGTTATCTAAAATGGGTTGACTACACAACTAATTCAGACCTTACGCAGGTGGCAAAAGATGTAATCAACGGAAAATACGGAAATGGTAAAGAACGTATTGACAAATTAACTAAAGCAGGGTACAATTATAAAGAGGTACAAAAGATTGTTAATTCGTTGCTACGATAATCCGTTACTGACTAATTCCTATACATATTGACTTTGCTTCCTTTCTGAATATATGTGCCTCTAGCTCCCTTAATG
>CAUWIK010000011.1:0-12575 GCA_963558895.1 uncultured Chlamydiaceae bacterium
GAAATTTATATAGTTTTTTTTAATAATTAATTTTGTAAACATAATGTAGATTATCACACTTTTATAAGTGTTTTTATTTAAAAAATTGTGGTTTATTTATTTTTAAAAATTAAAAAATGATTTTTTTTTAATTTTTAAAAATAAATAAATAATCTTATAAATATTTTTATCTTGAAAAACGAAGAATTGAGTTAAAAATTATCAGACGAATTTGGTTGTCTCTGAAAATCCTTAAATAGTTAACATAATTTGATGTAATAAAATATTATCAGACGTGAATAAGTAATTTAAATTACCAAATAAAAAACTCTTTAACTAAAAGAATTCTTATAAAATTTCTTATAATTAAACAAAAAATCACTTTCTAATTACATAAATTGTTTTATAACTAGAAAGTGATTAAAAAAGATTCTGCACTTTATAATATCACATCTATAAGGAGTTTGTGACGCCAGCCATTTTACTATTTTTCTAAATATATTTACAGTATAAATTTTTCTTTATTGTTAAAGGTTATCATTATGTTTGTAAATAATTTTGTAATGTTGTAACATTACAAAATTAACAAGGAAGAATTATGATTCAAGAAAATAAAAGAGAAGAATGGAGTAGTTTTTTAAAATTATGTTCTAAGATAAAAACTTCTCAAGAGCTAGATAGTTTTTTTTCTTTATTTCTTACTTTTGAAGAACGAGAAATTATAATGTCTAGGTTTTTGATTATTAAAGAATTACTAGGAGAGCAATTAACGCAACGTAAAATATCTGAAATACATAAAGTAAGTATTGCTCAAATTACTAGAGGGTCAAATGCTTTAAAAGTTATTGATCCTAAATTTAAAGAATTTTTAAAAAAATTAATTTTAGAGAGAATTTGAACTAAGTCTTTTTTAAAAGGATTTTTGAGAATTTATCATTATGTTAACTCAGTATATTCAATTACTTAGTAATAGATCTTTTTTAACTAAAGAAGAAGCTGAAGAAGCTATGACTATTATCTTAGATAAAGAAGTAAACTCTAATCAAATAGCTGCTTTTCTTTCTATTTTAAGTTATCGAGGAGAAATACCTGATGAGGTTGCTGGTATGGGAATAGCTTTGAAAAAAAAATCTCTTTCAGTACATCTTTCTTTTCCTGTTTTAGATATTGTTGGAACAGGTGGTGATAGGGCTAATACGGTTAATATTTCAACAGGAGCATCCATATTAGCAGCAGCATGTGGCGTTCCAATTGCAAAACATGGAAATCGTTCTGTATCTAGCAAAAGTGGTTCAGCAGATGTTTTAGAAGCGTTTGGAGTTGATCTTTATTCTAGTCCGGAAAAATTAATTTATTGTCTTAATAAAATAGGAATAGGTTTTATGTATGCTCCACTTTATCATCCTAGTTTAAAGAAATTAGCTCCTATTCGTAAATCTCTTGGCTTTCCAACAGTTTTTAATATTTTAGGACCACTACTTAATCCTGCTAATGCAGAATATGCTTTAATTGGAGTTGCTAAGGAATCAAATTTAGAACTTATGAGTCAAGTTATTCTTCAGTTACAAAATAAAAAACGGGTACTTCTTTTTCATGGCAATGGTCTTGATGAATTAACGGCTTTGGGAAAAGTTATTGCATTTGATATTCAAAATAATCAAATAACTCGTCTGGAAATAGATCCTTTATCTTTGGGTTTTTCTTCTTGTTCGCTTAAAGAATTACAAGGAGGAGATGCAAGATTAAATGCTTCTATTTTGAAAAAAGTTTTTTTAGGAGAGAAAAATGCTATAGCTGATGCTCTTGTTTTTAACGCAGGAGCAGCTATTTGGATTTTTGGTAAAGTTAATACTCTAGAAGATGGGATTCAACTAGCAAAAAAGAAACTTAGAGAAGGAAAAGCATTAGAATTGATTAAAAGATGGATAGAGATAAATTATAAAGGATAAAAGAAGAGTGAAAACGACTAGTTATTTAGATAAACTTATCGATAATAAAAAGCAGGAAATTCAACGTCTTATACATGAAGCTGAGGCTAATCCAAGTCATTATCTCAATAAGGTTTTAAGTCACAAGTATTCTCCTAGTAAACGTTTTTCTTCTGCTTTAAAAAAAGAAAATTTATCTATCATTGCAGAAATTAAAAGAAAATCTCCATCTCTTGGTAATATTAGATCGATTGATAATTCTGTAGAGTTAGCTTTAAAGTATTGTCAAGGAGGAGCTTCAGCAATTTCTGTTTTGACTGATTTTCAAGGATTTGGAGGCTCTTTATTTGATATGAATGAAGTTTCTAGAGAACTAAAGTTAAAATATTCAAATATTTCTGTTTTAAGGAAAGATTTTATTTTTCATCCTTTACAATTAGCAGAAGCTGTTTTTTTTGGAGCGGATGCGGTACTTTTAATTGTACGTGTTGTTGAAAAAAATTTAAGTTTTCTTATTAAAGAAGCAGAAAATTTAGGCTTAGAAGTTTTAACAGAAGTTCATAATTTGAATGAATTAGAGTTAGCTTTGGAAGCAGAAGCTTCTATTATCGGTATTAATCATCGTAATCTTTCTACTTTTGATATTGATTTAAGTATATCTAGAACTTTGAAACCACTAATTCCTTCTCATATAGTAACTGTGGCAGAGTCAGGAATTCATACACCTGAGCAAGCTCTACAAATGAAAGAGCTTGGATTTGATGCTATTTTAGTAGGAGAAGCTCTTGTTCGATCTCAAGATCCTTTGCATTTGATTCAATTAATGTTGGGTGCAGAAAATGAAAGTTAAAATTTGTGGAGTGACTCATCCAGAAGATGCAGAATATGCTGCATCTTTTGGAGCAGATTATATTGGAATAATTTTTGCTACTAAATCAAAAAGAAAAGTTTCTCTTTCATTAGCAAAGGATATAGCTATGGTTTCGAAAAATATGGGAGTTGAACCTGTAGGAGTTTTTTCAGATCAAACAGCTGAGCAAATTGTTTCTATTTGTGACAAAACGGGAATAAATACAGTTCAATTACATGGAAATATTTCTCGAAATGCATTTACTTTTTTAAATGGTTATTCAATTATTTACGCAGTTTCTGTTTCTAGTAAACAAAATGTAGTTATTTCTCAAAAACAGAATATGTTTTCTTCTATAACTTATTTGTATGATAATTCTGTTGGAGGACTTGGTAAGCCTTTTAATTGGGAAACATTTTCTCCTCCTAAAAATATTTATTGGATATTGGCTGGAGGACTTAATTACCAAAATGTTGAAAAAGCAATTTTGTTGTTGAATCCTAATGGAGTTGATGTTGCAACTGGTGTGGAATTTCCTAATGTAACAAGAAAAAATCCTATTTTATTAAAAAAATTTATTCAAAAAGCAAAAAATTCAAAAGGAATCAAATGAAACATTCTTATGCTTTTGGTGGGCAATTTATGCCAGAAATATTGATGACTCCGATTCAAAAATTGAGCAATGATTGGAATTCTTTGCGTGATGATTTTCATTTTAAAAATGAATTGAATTTACTTTTAAAAAATTATGCAGGAAGACCTACTCCTCTTACTGAAATAAAAAATTTTGCAAAAGTAACAAATGGATCAAGAATTTTTTTAAAAAGAGAAGATCTTTTACACACAGGAGCTCATAAAATTAATAATGCTTTAGGTCAATGTCTTTTTGCAAAGAATTTTGGTAAATCACGAATTATTGCTGAAACAGGAGCTGGGCAACATGGAGTTGCTACAGCTACTGCTTGTGCTTATTTAAATCTTCAGTGTGTTATCTACATGGGTGCTAAAGACATGGAAAGACAGAAACCAAATGTAGAAAAAATGAATATATTAGGAGCAAAGGTTGTTCCTGTATTTCAAGGATCTGCTACATTGAAAGATGCTATAAATGAATCTTTACGTGATTGGTCTGAAAATTATGAATTTACCCATTATTGTCTTGGATCTGTTCTTGGACCGCATCCTTATCCAGAAATGGTTCGTAATTTTCAATCAATAATTAGTTTAGAAACATCTTTTCAAATACAGGAAATTACAGGTCGTTCTCCAAATTTACTTATTGCATGTGTAGGAGGAGGATCTAATGCTATAGGCTTCTTTCACCATTTTATTTCTGATGAGAATATAAAGCTTGTAGGAGTAGAAGCAGGAGGACTTGGGATACATTCGGGTCATCATGCTTCTCGTTTTCTTCAAGGTAGTCCAGGAGTATTTCACGGTTGTTATTCTTATGTTCTACAAGATAAAGAAGGGCAGATTTTGCCTACACATTCTATTTCTGCAGGACTTGATTATCCTTCTGTTGGTCCTGATCATGCTATATTGTATGAATCAGGTAGAGCTATGTATACCGCAATAACAGATAAAGAGGCTCTGGAAGCTTTTTATCTTATGTCAAAATTAGAAGGAATTATTCCTGCTTTAGAATCATCTCATGCTTTAGCTTATTTAAAGAAGATATCTCCAACTCTTGATAAAGATAGTATTGTTATTGTTAATCTTTCAGGAAGAGGAGATAAAGATTTGAGACAATTAAATTTTTAGAAAATAGGAAGCTATGAATAGAATAAGCAAAGTCTTTCAATTAAGAAAGCCTTTTATTGGATACTTAACTGTAGGAGATGGGGGATTTGATTATAGTTTTAATTGTGCATTAGCTTTGATTGAGGGGGGAGTAGATATTTTAGAACTTGGTTTTCCTTTTTCAGATCCTATTGCAGATGGACCTATAATACAGAAAGCTCATGAAAGATCTTTAAAAGAAGGGACAAATTCTTTAACTATTTTATCAATGGCAAAAAAGTTACGTCAAGTTTCTGATGTTCCACTTGTGTTATTTAGTTATTATAATCCTATCTTGCAAAGAGGAGTTGAATATTTATATCAGTTAAAATTATCTGGATTTGATGCTGTATTAATTGTGGATTTAGCTGTTCCCTTAGATACTAATACTTCTGAACCTTTTTTTGAATCCATTTTGAATGCAGATCTTTTACCAATATTATTGGTTTCTCCTTCTACTAGTTCAGAACGCTTGTTACAAATTAGTCAAATTGCTAATGGGTTTGTTTATTATGTTTCTCAAAAAGGAACTACAGGGATAAGAAGTAAGTTATCACATGATTTTTCTATGCAAATGAGTCGAATTCGTAAATATTTTCATGTTCCTATTGTTTCTGGTTTTGGAATTGCAAATCAAGAGACTGCAAAATCTGCTTTAGAATTTGCTGATGGATTTGTTGTAGGTTCCGCTTTTGTAGAGAAGATTGAAGAAAAAATATCTCCTAAAGAACTTACAGAATTTGCCAAATGCATAGATCCTCGTATAAAAAGGTAAAAAGATGAATAAATTGTTAGAGTTTAAATTAAAAGCAGAAGATCTTGATAATCAGGATCCTATAAAGGAATTTAAATCACGTTTTGTCTCTTTACATGATTCTGGTAAAATTTATTTTTGTAGCCATTCTTTAGGTCTTCCAGCTATTAGCTCTTTTTCTAATATGCAAAAACAATTGCAGAATTGGGCAAAATTGGGTGTAGATGGATGGTTTTCAAGTGAATCAGATTGGTATAATTCTTTTGACATTCCATTAAGAAGACCACTATCTAATCTTTTAGGTGCAAAATTTAATGAAGTTATTGTAATGAATAGTCTTACAGTAAATTTACATTTGTTGTTAGTTTCATTTTATCGCCCAACAAATACAAGATTTAAGATATTAATTGATAGTCCAACTTTTCCATCAGATTTATATGCGATAAAAAGTCATATTTATTACCATGGATTAAATCCAGATGAAGTTTTAATCATTATGGAACCACGTTCTGGAGAGCAGATTATTCGTATTGAAGATATTCAACAAATCATTTTAGAAAAAGGAGAAACTATAGCTCTTGTATTTTTAAGTAGTATTAATTTTTTAACAGGTCAAGTTTTTGACATGGAGTTAATCACTAAATTAGCTAAGAGTAAAGGTTGTTTGGTAGGCTATAATGTTGCTCATGCTTTAGGAAATGTTCCTCTTCAATTTCATAAATGGAATGTTGATTTTGCTGTTGGTTGTTCTTATAAATATCTTTGTGGAGGACCTGGAGGTCCAGGAATTGCTTATATTCATTCTTATCATCATAATGAAGAACTTTTTCGTTTTAGTGGATGGTGGGGAAATGATCCTAAAACACGTTTTCAAATGCACTTGCAAGCTGAATTTATTCCTTACGGTGGAGCATATGGTTGGCAGGTTAGCACACCGTCTGTTTTGGCTATGACTCCTCTTGTTGCTTCATTAGAAATTTTTGAAGAAATTGGTATTAACAATTTAAGGGAAAAATCAAAGAAACAAGTAGATTTTTTGTTAGAATTTTTTGATTTAATTCCATCTTATTTATTTGAGGTTATTACGCCAAGATCATGCGAGTTTCGGGGTTCTCAGTTATCACTTTTTATGCACACTAGAAATTATAAAAAGTATTTGAAAAAATTAGAAGAAAAAGGGATAGTTTGTGACTTTAGGCCCCCAAATATCATTAGAGTTGCACCTTCTCCTCTTTATAATACTTTTAATGAAATCTTTGAATTTTCGTGTAAGATTTTTGACATTTTTGGCATCAAAGTATGAATTTACTATTAATGTATAATAGTAAATTCTATTTAAAATATATTAATTTCTTAGTTTTTCTAAAAAATTGATATATTTGATTATTAAGATAAATATTTTTTACAGATAATTAATTATTACGAATTTTGTGTTAGATAGAAGTAATTTAAGCATAGACACTATTATAAATATAACTTAAAATAATGTCATCAATCTTTCTTCTCTGTTTAGAGGAACCATGAATACTTCTTAAATTATTTTAATTAAGAATTTTGTTATTTGTGAGAAATAATGTTTTTTTGTCTAGTTTTGAATTGAGTTGTAATGTTTGGTTAGACATGAATAACAATGTCATTACAAATTTACCATTTTCTGTTAATTCAAGGTCAGTATTTTTTGGTATATATGATCAAACCGTTAATGCAAATACAACAATAAATTTAATATAGTTACCAGTAAGATAGGAATAATATGAATAGACAGAAAGTTATTATGGTGAAAACTCATTACAGTCATGAATTAAAGAATTTAGTCAATATTAAGGAATGTTATGTCGAGTCCAGTACAAAAAAATAAATATTTTGTTTAAGTGAATCAACTATTTGATCTTGTAAATAAGAAAGAATTTTGTGGTAATATGTTAATGGAAAAGCAGATATACTGATTAATTATTAACATTAATAATTAAAAAGTTTATTAGATTTGGGTTTGATCTTGATTATGTTTTTACTCATGATTTTTTTCTAAAGAATCTTAACTTTCTTTCTAAACTATCTTTGTTAATTGTTGTTCTAGGGGCTTGTATTGAATTTAATACTTTCGAACAGCGTATTGGAAAGAGAAGAGAGCTTAACTTTAAAATAAGGATAAATTTCTCCTTTGGATATTTATATAAACATCAAGGGTTTTTGAATTAGGATATTGATATTTCTTAGTCTTGGTAATAGATAACAAGAGAGAAAGTAAGATATTGGATGGTATTTCTGATAAAAAAATTAGAAAAGAGATAACACGGCAATTAATTTGTCAAAATGCTAAATTTCAATCTGAAAAAAATTCAGATTTAATGGATCTTAATGTTTTACATAGTATTGGATTATATATTAGAGATTATTTTTTAAGAGAAAAGTTATTTTTAAATGAATAATTATAGATTAATTATTTTTTAAATTTTTATTAAATTATGTTTAGTTCTATTACTCAAATTGCAATGCCTTTTTTATTAGAAAAGGAATTTTTATCATCTGATGAAAAGATTTGCCGTATTATTTATGAAAAAGATAATGAAACTTTTAAATTGTTATTACATGGCAATTTGGATCCTAATTATGTTTTAAAAACAAGAGTACAATTGGAAAATATTGTTTTTGAAAAAGGTTCCTCACTTATTTTTTTAGTAATTCAAAATTGTACTATTGCTACTTATCCTTTAGATTATTGGATTATAATGGAATTATTATTAGAAAAAAATGTTGATTTAGAGAAGAAATTGAGAATAGGAGAAGGGGGGGGGGATGCGAATGTTTTGGAATATGCTTGTGAAAATGAAGAATTACTTTTAGAAGATATTCTTCTTATGTTATTAAGAGCAGCTACTTCTCAAAGTGCTTATATTGCTTTGAATAAAGTAAAAAATTCTGAAAGAAGGCAGCAGATAAAAAAACAGTTATTTCAAGATTTTTTATCCGAACAAGAATTAGAGATATTAGATTTAGAATCTTTACCTATATTAGAGGACTTAGAGGTAGAGGAATTTTTTTCAATTTGTTCTAAAACGAAAAAAAATTTTGATGAAAAAGAAATTTTTCGATTCATTGTCGAAGGAAAAGAAGAAGAATTACGTAATTTATTAGATGAGAATCTAGACTCAAATTATATTTTTTCTCAAGACATTAATATGAATAATTTTTTATGCCCAAAAGGAACATCTCTTTTGTTACTAACTTTACAAGCTTGTGTAAAATATAATTCATCTCTTTCTTTATATAAGATTATTGCTTTGTTATTAGAAAAAGGTGTGGATTTAGAAAAAGAATGCTTGGGGATAGATCCTTTGAGTTATCTTTGTGAAAATGAAGATTGTTTTTCAAAAGAAGTAGTTTTGTGTTTACTTACTTCAGTAAATAAGACAAAAGCTTTGTTAGCTTTGTCTCAGGTAAGAGATATTAAGAAAAAATTAGAGTTAGAAAAGACTCTTAATTTTAAGAACTTTTTACCTTGTTTTGAATTGGAAAGATCTTTTGTAGAAAATATCGTGTCCATTAGTGAATTAAATGATTTAAGTGAAGATATTCTATTAACTACTGATTCTCCAAAAAATGATGAACACTTCTTAAGTTTAGGAGATGTTTTTGAATATGGAAGAGACAAAAAACTTGCATTAAAGATAAGTGAAACTAGTCAATTAGAAGAAGCTTTAAAAAATCCAATTTTTTTAAAAAAATGTAATGAAGAAGTTTATTCTAAGATCTCAGGAGAGACTTTTTTTAGTTTTATAATATCTGAAATTAAGGATGTTTATAAAAGACATAAAATTTGCCTATTATTTTTGAAGAATGGATATACTCCAGAAACAATAGTTAGCCAAGAAATGAATATGGTTGAATTTTTGTGTAGTTTGAGGAAAAGAGCACCTAATTATAAGCATCAACATATTTTAATGGAAACGTTGTGTGCTATTTTTTTCTTCTTTAAAGAAGGATCTTCTATAACATCTGTTTTAGATAAAATTTCTAGTGACTTAGATAAAAACTATTTAAGCAATTTTTTTTTAGAAAAAAATACAAATCGTTTTTCCAAACGTTTTCTTAATCTTACTGATTTATTGAATAAGGATAAAAAATGTGTATGTCTACCTTTAATAAAAGGTTTTATAGAGGCTTCATTAGTTATGAATAAGAATATGGTTACGGAAGAATTTTGGGATAGTAAACATGTTTTTTCGATTTTAAATGTAATAAAGAAAAAATTGTGCCTCCTTTTTAAATTTACTTCTTATTCGCAAAAGAAAAAAAGTAAGCTTTTGTTAGAGCTTTTAGAATTGTTATTGAAATCTTTTTTAAAAGATAATGATTTTAGTGAAAAAAAGAAAAAATTCTGTAATGATTGGTTTCAAAATGGATTTATTTTTTTTAATTGTAATGAAATAAAAATAGAAGTTTTAACTTTAGTAAAAAAATATTGGGAGCCTTTTCTTAGCGAAAACAGTAAACAGGCTTTATCTGTTTCTTTAGGAGCATCATCTAATGTAGTTAACTATGAAATATGTCAAAAGAGATCAGCAGAAGAAGATAACAAGAAGAGAAAAATTTTATAAAGAAATGAAAGAATAATAGATTTTTTAATAACAATTATTTCTATAACTGTAAAAGAATTGCTTATTTAAATTTAAATAAACAAGATTGATGTAAATTATTTAAAATAATATTTTTTTGCATTGGTTTTTTAGATAAAAAAATAATGATTCTAAAAAAGTATCTACGTTTAATTTTATGTAAAATTAAAAGATTCTAAGAGTTTTTAAATTTAATTATTTTGTATGTATTATATGATTTTATTTTTTAGGAATTTTTATTATGACATTATCAATAAAAAAAGCTGATTCTTTAATAAATTTACCTAAACTTTCAAAAGCCGAGGAAATTTTATGTTGGAATATTCAGAAAGGCAATTTAAATGTAGTTAGAGAATGTTTAAATCGAGGATTGAGTCCCAATCATCTTTTGGAACAGGAAGTAATAATTAATAAAACTATTTTTTCTAAAGGGTCGTCATTACTTTTTTTAGTTGTTTATTCTAGTATATTTAATAATACATGTTCTTGGGATTTTTGTAATTTATTAAAACTATTATTAGATATGAATGCAGATATAGAAAAAAGTCCTGGGGGGGGGTATAGGAGTATTTTGGAATTTGCATGTGCAAATGCCAATTTAATTGGAGAAGATATCTTAATTTTACTATTAAATTCTATTTCTCAAGAAAAAGTTTGCTTATTTTTAGAAAAAGTAAATGATCCCATAAAAAAAGAAAATTTAAGAAAAAGCTTTTTAAAAAAACATTCTAGTTCTCAACATAGTGAAGAATCTGTATGTAACATGTTATTAGAAGAACACATTTGTAATATAATAGTAAGTGGAAATGAGGAACAGTTAAAAAGCTTGTTAGATTTAGGATTAGATCCTGATTATATTATTAATCAAGATCTTTTTGTGAAAGGTATTAATTGTTTTTCTGGATCATCTTTAAAGGTTTGTGTTGAATTTAGTGCTTCTGAAAAGCTGTTTGGAGTATTAGCTTTATTATTAGAAAGAGGAGTCAGCTTAACTTTAGAATGTGGAGGAATTTCTCCTTTAAAATATGTGTGTGAAAATTATGAAACATTGCATTCGGATATTGTATTGTGTTTATTAACTTCAGAAACTAGAAGTCAGGTAAATATTGCTTTGGAAAGTATTTTAGACAAAGAAAAAAGGAAGAAGTTAGAAAATCAATTGAATTCTACAGAAAAGAAGTTTCAATTTGATTCAAACGATAGTGAAAATAGAAAAGAGGTAATATCATTTTTTGGTAGTTCTTTTAATATAGATTGTTCTTTGGAAAATAATCAAAGTTTTATTTTCAATGAAAACGATGATATTCAACAAAAAGATCCTTTAGAAGGAAGTTCTTTTCAATACACAAAAACAAATAAACTATCTATATCATCTATGCAAATGAAAAGATTACCTTTGGTGAATTTATTAGAAGATATAGAAGAATCAGGTAGAGAGTTACTTTTTTTTCAGCAGTATAGTGTAGAGTTTAAAAATATTATTGTACCTATTGTAAAAAATAAGGATTTTTCTATTTTGGAAAGCACGTTGTGTAATCCTAAAAAGTTGGAAAAATTAAATTTAGACATTCAAGAATTATCACCAGAAAACACTTTTTTTAGTTGTTTATTTAAGGAAATACAAAGTGCAAATATCAAACATGTAATTTGTTTTTTATTTATAAAACATGGATGTTCTCCTAGAAATATAGTATATCGGGAAAAAAATATGCTTAGTTTTGTTTGTAATTGTAGAGGAAGTTTTTTAAGAGGTAATTTAGGTAGAAAATCACTTATGCAGACAATTTACTTTCTTTGTTTTCTAGTGAAGGAAGATGAATTAATAAAAGAAGCTATTCTAAACCTTCGTAGTAATCGAGATAAAGAATTATTAAAGTCTTATTTCCTAAAAAAAAATGCATTTAATATTTTAGAAATGCTAAAATCTCATCGTTTTAATTATGAATTATTTAAGGCTTATTTAGAATGTTCTATTCTTACTGAAAAAGACATAATTACTGGAGAACCTTGGAATGTTGATAGATTACATCAAGGAAAAACTTTTTTGAGTCAAATTGCGATTTCTTTATGTAAATCTTCTTCAGACATAGAAAGTCTTAGAGTCCAAAATAAGCAATTATGTTTATTAGATTTGTTTTCATTACTCTTAAAACTTGGAGCAAATCCAGATAAACATATTCCAAGTAAAAATTTGTCTGTTAGAAAAATAGTTGAAAACTTTTGTCAAGATCCAATTATAAAAGAAATTCTTTTAGAGAAATTAAAAAATGTTAGTAGTTATTAAATTAATAAAAAGAATCTTTTTATTATAAGGTGTCATCGAATATTAATATAAATTTTAATTTTTATTTTATCCATGTTGGGAATCAGTTTATTAATAATTTTCTGATTTATTATAATTCTTTCTAAATCTTTAGAAGAAAAGTACTTTTTTATTTATGTTTAGATTAGGAGAATTAATTTTTTTCTTTACTAAAATTTTCATTTTCTTTGTAGATGCTCTTTTCTAAATCTAATAATGGTTTTAAAGACGTTAAAAAGTTTAGATAAATCCTAATTCAATTTTTTCTTAATAAAAAATAAAGAAAATAAAAAATATTTTTAATTATTAAAATTACTGTTATTTAATATTTTATGTAATAGAATATTAAATTCTTTAATATACT
>CAUWIK010000012.1:0-7724 GCA_963558895.1 uncultured Chlamydiaceae bacterium
GCAACTTAAGGTGGTAGACTTTGCAACTTAAGGTGGTAGACTTTGCAACTTAAGGTGGTAGACTTTTTATTGTTAGATTATGACTTTTATGAACGAATATTCAATAGATTTTTTAAAAAAAAATTTGTTAAATTTACCTCTTAGGGATGTAGTCTATTTTTGGTTAGAAGAACTTAATCCACTGACTAAAAAAAATTATTCTTCTGGGATTAATAGGTTAGTTTGTTCCGGTATTCTAGATCTAAACATGATTGTTAGTGATTTTTGTGATGTAGATCACAACGATATTTTGGAAAGTATAAAAAGACTAGGGAAAAAAGGGTCTTGTCGTCTTCTATCCGAGTCTAGTGTTCAAGCAAGATCTGCTTGTTACATTTCTTTTACTAAGTTTTTGAATAAATGGTCTCGAGGAAAAGTATGTTGTGCTATTCCTTCAAGGGCTTTTGGAAAAGAAACATTTTTTAAGGTTAGAGAAAAAATAAAAACAAATGTTTTATCAAAAAGCCAATGGTTGCTGTTTTTTGATGAATTGAAAAAAGTTTCTTTTAGAGATTATTTGATAAGTAAGTTAATAGTTCAGGGTATTAGGAGTGTTTGTGAGGTTTTGAATTTAAAAGTTTCTCAATTAGACTTTAAAAAAAATAAAATATCTTTTTGCGTTAGAAGAAGAAAAAATAGATTTTCTTCTATACAGATAACTTATCCTTTATCTTTGTTTTTCGAATTGAGATCTTATATAGGGGACAGACAAGATTTGGTTTTTGTTTCTTCTTCCGGAGGTAAAGTAAGTATAAATTCTATTTATAAATCATTTAATTTAGCTGAAAAGGGTTTAAATTTTCCTTTTAAAATAACGCCTAGAGTTTTAAGAGCTAGTGCTTTATCGCATTTGAAGAGATTAGGATTTTCTGATTATGATATTATTAGAATTTCTGGGCATTCGTCTTTAGAGATGATGAAGGCTTATAGTACATCTGTTGTGGAGGAAAATATATCTGATCATTTATCTTTGATAATTTGATTTTTTTCTGAAAGAAAAATATATAATTTTAATTATATTTTAAATAATATTTCTACCATCAATATAAAGAATCTTAATTCTATATACATATACCCTGTATTTAATTGGAATAAAAATATGGCTATTTCTCTAGTTGAAAGAAAAGTAGAAAACTACGTGTTAAAGGACCTTTGCTCAGAGGAATTAGCTTATATTTTTGTTTCAAGAATTAAGAACAAAGAAACACAAAAGAGATATAGTTCGTGTCTAAAAAAAATATTCATTTCAAAAGTATTGAATTCAGGAATAAAATTTAGAGAAATTTATAATATAAATGTAAATCAATGTTTGGATGATATTTTTATAAAAGTACCTGGATCTAGATCTACACAGCAAACTTGTGCTGCAGCATTCATTAGTTTCTTTAAGTTTTTAAATCGTGTTTCAAAAGGGAAAATAAGCGTACCAGTTACTCAAAAATTCGGTGTTTTTAAGACATTTATAAAGATAAGGAAGAAAACAATTTTCCCCTCCCTAAATAGAGAAGAAGTAAAAAGAGTTATACATTTTTCTTACAAAAAGTCTATAAGGTTGGGAATTTTTGTTGAAATGTCTCTTCAGTCAACTAAGAGGATTGGTGAAGTACTGGATTCTAGAATAGAAGATATTAATTGGTCTTCCTCATATATTACCTTTAAAGTATCAAAAGTGGAAGGTGAAAAGGAATCTATAATTTCGTTTCCTAATCATTTTTTCGAGAAATTACGTGATTTTATTAAAGAAAGGACATCTGGATTTATATTTCAAACAAAGAATGGAAAAAAAGTTCAAAAAGATTACATATGGAGACAACTTGTTAGTATAGCACGTTTAGCTCGTATAGAAAAAAAGTTAACTCCTCACACTCTTAGAGCAACATCTATAACGTTTTACAGATCTTTTGGTTTTTCTTTGGATGAGATTATAGATATAACAGGGCATTCTTCGATTGAAATGGTAAGGTACTATGACAAAACAGATTTGATAAATAATCCTTCTAACAAAATTTCTTTAATATGAAACAAGATGAAAAAATACATTCTAGTATCCATTCAAAGGAGATAGAAGAACTAATTTTGGGTCAATCCATACACTTTGAGAGAAACAAAGATAAAGCTGTTTCTATTTTAAAAAAACAAGACTTTTTTTTTAAGAATCATAAGTTGATTTTTGAGTTAATTAGTAATTCTAGTGAAAAGATAACATCTATTGTTTCAATTTTAGAAAATGCAAAAAAGAATGGATTATATAATGAAGATCTTCTTTCTTGTCTTGTTAACATGTTACACAAAAATTCTATTGAAATAGATATATCTTCATACATTCTGATATTGAGAGAGAAAACTATAAGTAGAAAAATAATTAGTTTTTTAAATAATTCTATTTGTAATTTGAAAGACTTTATTAATTCTCCAGATAAGTTACTAGAAGACTATAAAAATAGAATAGAGGAAATAAGTTCATTTTTAGATGTAAAAAAGTCTTTTCGAAAAAAGAAACTCAGCAATGTAATTGTTTTAGATAGGAAAAAGACATTTTTTGAGGAAATAAAAGAGAGGTTTTTAAGAAATATCAACGGAAAAGGTTTTGATTTTTTAAAAACAGGATTCTATTGTTTGGATTCAAAAGCATCTTTATTGAACAATAGTAATTTAGTTATCCTCGCAGCAAGACCAGCTATAGGAAAAACGTCTTTTGCTTTAAATATAGCATTAAATTTATCAATGAGAAAAATACCAATAGGTTTTTTTTCTTTGGAAATGTCTTCAATACAAATTGCAGAAAGAATAATATCTATGCTTAGTAAAGTTTCTTGTGAAAGAATAAGAAGAGGAACTTTTTCTGAGACCGAATTATCAAAAATAGAGATAGCTGAAAAAAATCTAAAATCTCTTCCTTTTTTTATTTTCGATTATAGTTGTTCAAGCATATCAAATCTTCTCAAAGAAATCAAAGAACTTAAAAGAGAAGAAGACGTTAAAATAATTTTCATAGATTATTTACAGTTATTACATAGTAATAAGAACTATGAAAATAGACAAGGTGAAGTAGCTGAAATTTCAAGGAAACTTAAATTACTAGCTGTAGAACTAGATATTCCCATATTTTGCCTTTCTCAACTTTCTAGAAAAGTCGAAGAGAGACAAGATAAAAGGCCTGTAATTTCTGATCTAAGAGATAGTGGGCAAATAGAACAAGATGCTGATGTAGTAATGTTTTTATATAACAGAGATCAACAATGTGTAAATCAAGATAAATCCAGAACTGTAGAGGTTTTTCTTGGGAAAAACAGACATGGTTGTCTTTTTTCTTCTTTTTTGAATTTTGAAGCTGATTTCGGAATTTTTGAAGGAATTGATAATGAATGGTAGACAAAAATACAAATTAGTTTTTCCAAAAATAATTAAAGAAAAAGACACAAAGATAACTGAAAAAAATATAATTCAATACTTCAATATTTTTTTATTAAAAACTATAAAAGAAAAAATTAATTTGTTTTATCCAGAGATTTTGAACTTTAATTTAGATTTACATTCAATTCTTAGTTTAGAGATTTTTAATGGAGAAGATGAATACTATTTCTTTCGGTCAGTTCTATTAAAAGAATATTTTTTAATACTGAAAGATAAAAATAATGTTCTCTTAGAGATTTTTTTAAACGGATTTAATGATAACAAGATAAATATATCTGTTTTTTTTAAATGTAACAAAGAAAATATTCCTGATATTTTGAATAAAGTAGTTAGAGATATAGAGAAATTTCCATGCAAACAGTGCATTAATATAAACATAGAAAAAAACAATGTGATAAAAAGCGCCTTACATTTAGAAACTCAAAAATTTGGAAAAAAACCAAGAAATGTACAGGAATCAATAGATAATCAAGATAAGTGTGAAGATTCTAACAAGAACAGTATAAAAATAGAAATAATAGGACTAGACTTTCAACCATCTCATTATCATGCTTTAAATGCTATTCAAAAACTCTTAGAAGAAACTAATTACAATGGAAATATACAGGGTACATATCTATCGAGATATAGTAACAGCTTTAAGTTTGAAGGAGTAATACCCAGAATAAAGTTTTCAAGATCTGATTTTTTAAAAGCTTATGGTGTTACCAAATTCCTTTCTACGAGAAATAAGATGGAATTTAGTGGCAAAGAGTCTAGGACAGCTTTGGAGGCATTGTATTATTTAGGTACGCAGCCTCATTTAATAATATCAACAAGGAAAAGAAAAGAGCAAGGAAAAGAAGTCGTCGATAGATATCAAACAGTATCTCCTTTATTAAGGATATATGAGGGGTGGGAAGGATTAACTCCCTTTGAAAATAAAAGTTTAGATGAAGGTAAGATATTAGAGTCACTCAATGGAAAACATCGAGGTTTCGTAATAGAACCTTGTCCACTTTTAGTTGATCAAATAGATACATATTTTGTTTTAAAACCAGCGAATATGTATCAAGAAATAAAATTGAAATTTCCAAATGCATCTAAATTTGCATATACATTTATTGATTGGATAGTAAAAGAAGCAACTTTGAAAAAAATGTTCGAATCAAACAAGGATAAATATTGGCCAAATAAAATAGAAATTGGATTTGAAAGTTTAGTTTATGCATTAAGAATGAATTCTTACATAAAATCAAGAAACTGGAAGAAAATAGATATTGCTCTAAATAGATGTATAGAAATAGCAATATCCCTGGGTTGGTTACTAAAACATGAGAGTGCCGAGGGAAAAACTATAAAGAGAAAAGAAACCTTTTACTTAAATAAAAAAAAATTTGAGCAAATTTCTAAAGAAAAAACAACATCTCATTTTCATTAATAAAAAACACATTTATTTAAATTACTTATAAGTAATTTAAATAAATGAGATTATATGGGAAATTCTGGTTTTTATAATAATGGCGTAGACAGTATTGTTTATGCAGATAATATAAACTTTTCAGGAACATCAACCAGTCCATCTATTACAAAAGATGGTCAGTTGCTTATAGGTTCTTCTGAGGCACCCAATATAAGAGTTGGATCAATAACTGGAGAATCAGGGATTGTAGTCACTAATTCTCCAGGTGGTATTAATTTGTCTTTTGATTTATCACAAGCTAATCCAGAATTGGTTGCTAGAAATATAAAGTTAGTAAAAACAAGTTCTATTTTAACATGTTCTAGTGTATTTACAGCTAATAATATAAATACTGTTACTTCAGGAACTCAGATTTTACAAATAACAGTAACACCAACGAGCCCAGTTGTTACATTAGTAGTAGAAGCCAACATATTAGTAAGTAGAAGAGAAGGACAATTTGGTTTATCTTTAGTGCAAGAGGGCAAGAATACACCGTTATCTTTTAGTGTTGGTTTCTCTTCAGGTTATCCAAATATGTGTACATTAAAGTACTTTTTAACCACTGGAAGTATTGATCCCGTAAACTTATCCCTAAGAGTAGGAGGAATTAACAGTGGACCTGTCGTTGTAAACGGAATGCCTAATGGATGCCCTTTATTGTCAGACAACTTGGAATCATTTTTAATGGTAACAGAAGGAATTTTGCAATAATGAATTTAAGTAACTCAAAAATATTTTTGAGTTACTTAATAACTTGATACAATAAAAGAAATATAATAAATGTTTAATTAAAGATAAAACAACAAGTAGTTGGAATTTTTATGAAGAAAGAAGAAGAATTTTTAGAATTATTTGCTAATATAAATAATGTTTTGCCAGAAATATCCATAAGAATGACAAAAAAGAAAGAAAAAGTATTATTACTTACTTCATCTAAAGAATTTTACAAACAATCGACAAAAGCCGTATTGAGAATATTAAATGATGCAGATGAAATATTATCTCGACTTCCAGATAATCCAATAGTTGATAAATTAGATATTTGTCTTTCTCAAATAAAAAGTCTTCTTATAGCCTTAGCTATTTCGAAAAAAGATATGTTTTTGAAAAAGATTTAAATAATATAAAAATAAACTCCAACGTTGGAGTGTAATTTGAATATGATAACTATTACTATAGGATCTTTTAAAGGCGGGACTTCTAAGACGACATCTTCTTTGAATATTGGTTATATTTTGTCTCTTTTTGGTAAAAACACCCTATTAATAGACTTGGATCCACAAGGTAATTTAACTTCCTATATTGGCTGTTCTAATAAAACAAAATATGGAATTGGCGAAGTTCTTTATGAAAAAGTGAACATAAACGATATTTTGATAAAAACAAAATATAAGGGTTTATGTTTGTTACCTTCTTCAAAGTTTTTGGAGAACTACAGAGAATTTAATATAAGTATTTTGAGTAAACCAGAGAGTATACTAAATCAAAAACTAGGAGAAATTAGTGAAAGCTTTGATTTCTGTATAATGGATACTCCGCCATCTTTAGGTCTGATTAGTAAAATGGCTTTTTTAGCATCGGACTATGTTATACCTTGTATAGGTATGGATCCTTTTTCTATACTAGGACTTCAAACATTATTTAGTTACATTGATAGATACCATGACATTTTGAATACAAAAATTCTTGGTATCATAACTTCGTTTTGGGAAAAAAGAAGTTCCATGGGAAGGGTTTTGAATAAAATCCTCTATGAAAAATATTCTGAACTGTTATTTAATAACAAAATTCATAAGGACGTTTCTGTCAGTAAGTCTATTATACAAGAAACACCTCTTGCAAAGTCTTTCTCTAAATCCAGGGTCTCTAAAGACTATTTTTTGTTAACAAAAGAAATTTTAGAAAGAATTGGCTATGAGAGTGTTTCTGAGGAGATTTTAAGTGATCGATTATAATAAGGAAGCTTCTGTTTTTTTTGGTAAAAATACCTTATCTAGAGAAGATGAGTTTGTTTCTAATAAACTTCCATGTGCTACTTTAGCTTTTTTTCCAGCAAAACTGGAGTCGTTTGAAGAAGAGAAGATTAGAACTATTTTCGATGCATCTGCTTCTAAAAGTGATGTTAAACGACTTATCGACTTGACTGTTCAAATAAAAGCTATTCAAAAGCAAGGAATAATACTTCTTGGTGAAAAGATATTTAAAGCTAGAGAGATAATAAGAAAAAATTCTTCTAAGAGAACTAGTTTTTCTTCTTGGATAAATATATCCTTTAAGACAAAATCATCTGCTTATAATGCGCTTGCATATTATGAACTCTATTCGAAATTATCTACAGAAGTTTTGAAGAAGTCTTTTATTAACATTCCCTACAAGGCTGCTTATAAGCTTTCTTCGAAGAATATCAATATAGAAGATAAGGAAAAAATGATACCTTATTTATCTGGATTGTCTAATTCTGAGGCTATGAGTATTATAGGCAATTTTCCTTGCGTAAAAGATGACGTCATTTCTACTGACTGTAATAACTGTAGTACTTTATTTAGAAGTGTAAAATCTAGGTTGTTTTCTGTTCTTAAAGATGTGGTTAACTGCAAATTGATTGATCAATCGCAAAGAAAAGAAATTTGGGATATTATTGATTTGATTAAGCGTGAGTTATCTAACTAGAGCCTTTTTTAGGCTCCATTGTTATATTAATATATAAATATATTAATATATTAATGGTTAGTTTTTTTAGAGAGAAAAAAGCAACTTAAGGTGGTAGACTTTGCAACTTAAGGTGGTAGACTTTGCAACTTAAGGTGGTAGACTTTGCAACTTAAGG
>CAUWIK010000013.1:0-6652 GCA_963558895.1 uncultured Chlamydiaceae bacterium
CTTATCTTGTTTTCAGTTTGATCCTGATTTGGAAAGAGAACAAGAAGTCCTAGAGAAAAATACGCTTGTACAAGTGCAAGAACCTTTGTCAAGCTCTTTAAGTGAAATTCCAATGAACACTACTGCTGCAGTGACAGTTGACCTTGAAAAACTTGTTAGTTGTATTTACTCTAGTAATTTAGAATTATTGGAAGAGATTTTAAAAAACTCTTTTCTCTTAGAAGAATATAACAAAGAAGTGCAATCTAAGAGTCTAGAAGATACTTTATTTAGTTTTTTAATGTTTCAAATAGAGGATGTTTTTAGAAGACATGACATGTGTCTTTTGTTTTTAAAATATGGCCATACCCCAGAGACTATAGTAAAAAGAAACATGACTATGGCAGTTTTTTTATGTAGTTTGAGAATAAGAGTTATATCTGATAGGGATAAACTTTTACAGGGTATTTTACTAGAAACACTTTATGCCTTGTTTTTCTTATTTGAAGAAGGAACTTCAGTAGATTATGTTTTAAAAAACCTTATATGTAATCAGGATAAAATATTTTTAAGTAATTTTTTTGTTGATAAGAAAACAAAATTGTTTTCTAAACAATCTATTAATTTTGTTGATTTAATGACAAAGACGGGACATTGTACCTATAATTTTTGTTGTTTATTTAACGGTTTTTTAGATGCATCACTAACTGTAAATAGAAACGTAATTACAGAAGAATCCTGGGATATTAGGTTTATATTTCCTCTTCTTAATTGTGTTAAAAGTAAGTTATGTAATTTTTCGAAGCAAGGATGTCCAAGCCAAAGAAGAAAAGGGATAGCTCTTCTCAGAATATTGGAGGCTATCTTAAAAGCTACGGTTCATAAAAATAGTTTTAATGAATCTATGGTAGATTATTATAATTCTTGGTTTAGGCAAAACATGTCTGCTTTTAAAGATTATGGAGTAAAAATAAAAGTTTTAAAACTAATACAAAGATATTGGGGAACTATTCTTGATCAGGCAAATCAAATATTTTTATCTATAAGTATGTCAATTGCAAAAGAAAAATCAAAATGTTAAGCAGATATGTTAAAAAAAGTACTAGATTTATTAGAAAAACTTGTGCAAAAAATTTTTTCATGGAAACGATTGATTCGTATAAAAGTGGAGAAAGAGTGGCATATGTATAACTTAAGTGTAATTTTAGATCTTCACAGGACTAATGAATCTTATTTGTATCTTATCCTTTAAGTAAGATTCATTTTCTTGTCTATTATTAATATTGAGCTTTTTTAATTTTTATTTTCTGCAGATTAGATAACTGAGTATAATGCTTGAAAATATAGTTAGGAGAACATAAATCATTATAATTCCTATGATCAGAAAAATTTTGTCAGCTATAAATTGATGCAAACACCTTTTCCATTTTTTTTGAAAGGTCTCAAAAGATTTATTGGTTTGATCATATTTTTCTACTATATCTATTATCATCTTTTTTGAGTCTTTAGAGTCTTTGAATAAAACTTTATCAAGGTCTGTAAAAGAAGAATAATTTTTATCTATGTTTAGAGTAGAAAAATAATTTTTATCTTTACTATGATCTTTATCCATTTTCTTTTCTCCTTAGATGCTCTTTTCTAAAGCCAATGACGGATTCAGAAACGTTAAAAATTTCAGCTAACTCTCTTCTCGACACATAGGGTTTAGATAAATAGGTCTTTAAAAGAAAATCGGGGACCAAAAGATAGGCGGCAAAAGCATTGGCTTGGATTTCTAAAGGGTTAGTTTCTCCTCCTAAAGGTTTTCTATATAAAAAGCGTAGTTCTTCATCGGTTTTTACTTCATCTGTATGCATGAGCCAGTGACCTAGTTCATGAGCTATAGTAAATCTATGAAGAGGACCTATATCTTTTCTGTTAATTAAAATAGCTTCTTTTTCTAAATCTATACATCCTGCTACTCTATCATCGTTAAAGTTGGCTGCGAAAAGATGGAGTCCATAGTTTTTAGCTATACTTTCTACATCTATAGGAGGTTCTGTAAGATAATTATTCTCTAAGATTTTTTGTGCTGTTTCTTCTCCTAGAATCACATCTCCATTCTTTGAATGACCAAATTCTTTTTTTAAAACATTAATTAATGTAAAAAGAGTTTGTACTCCTACATAGTCTTTTCTATCTCTTATTTTGTATAGAGTCTCTTCAGAAAAATCACATTTTTTAGCTAAAGAAGGGAGATTGGTATGAACTTTAAGAATATTAGATAAAGAAATCATAAAGTTTTCTATATCTTCATCTTGTAAAGCTTCATCTAAGTAAGCATTAACAAATTCGGGATCTTTTAGCTGTTCGACTAAAAGATCTTCTAAAGATAAAAAATTAGATTCCATTTTTGTGTGTGCTCTCCTCATTTTTAGATACTCTTTGATTTTTTAAAAATTCTTGATATTCTTTTAAATATTCTTGGGCTTTTTCTATATCTTTCTCTTGAGTATCTTTTTTTCCTCCATTAAAAATTATAACTTTTTCTTTTCCCATAAGAGAATAGTAGATTCTAATGCCAGGAGGGATATGAATCCGTAATTCTCTTAATCCTTCTTTCAAGGATTTGGTGTCACCAAAATTTCCTTGAGAAATCTTTTCTAAACGTCTGAAAACTATAGCACGTAACTTAGGATCTAGCGAATTGAACCACTCATTATAAGGAGATTTTTTTTCTTTAGTGCAATAAATTTTTACAATTACATGCATAATTAGAGTCTATACTAAACTTAAATTTTTTCTCAATTTAGTTCATATTTTTAATAATTAAAATTAAATACAATAGCTTATTTTAATTCTTTTTATTAAGATTAGTTTTTTTCTTCTTTTCTTTTTTCTTGAAAAAGAGTTGTTAAAAATCCAAAAAAGATTAAAAATTTTTTTTGACTTTAGGTTTAAGTAAAATTTCTCTAAATCTACTTTTCCTCCTGTCTCATGCCATATTTTTAAAATAAAAAGTAAAAAAGGAGTTTTACTACTACACACTAAAGAAAGTTGAGGAAGATTAAGAAAGACCTTTAACTTTTCTACCCACACATAATTTTTTATTTTATTTTTATTCATCTAATTTTTAATGTTTCTCTCTTTTTCTTCTGAAAATTGACAGATTGAGGAGTTCAAACAAATTTTATTACTCCAAAAATGCTTTTCAAAGAAAAGTTCAATTTTTATTATCAGATCTAATAAAAAAATGCAAAATCATTTATAGATTTCATCAATTTGAAGTTTCATAGGACTTTTCTTAAAAATAAAGTATTAAGAAACATAATATATATTATCAGACTTTAAAAAAATTGTTTTAGACTTCAATACCAATTACCCGTTTTTGCTTTTCAAAGCTTCACAAAGTTTTAATTTTTGTTAAGAGTTATAAGGCTTTTATTTAATAAATAAATGTTGAAAATACTAAAGGTTTTTATTATCTTAAAAACCAAAAAGAAGAGAAAAAATCCTAGGAGGAAAATATAAGATGGAGGATTCTAAACTTAAAGATGTGTTTTTGGGCAAGGAATGCGCTGAAAAAGTCTTAAAAGACCAGTTTTTAGAGACTCCACCTATTGTGACTTACTCTTTAATTGGAGAATATGGTCTCTCTTTATGCTCAGCTTCCTTTGAAGACCCTACAATCTCTGGATGGTTAGACATAAATCAAAGGAGGATTGTTCTTAACCAAGAAGAAAGTATTTATAGGCAAAATTTCACTTTAGCTCACGAATTGGGACACTGGCTGATGCATAAAGAAAAAGTGAAAAAAAATTCTTCATTAGCCATTTTATATAGAAAACCTTTAGGTTGCGAAACAGATCCTTTAGAAATCCAAGCCAATGCTTTTGCTGCTTATCTTTTAGTTCCAGATTTTCTTTTAAAAAAGAATTGGAATAAATCCGACCTTCAATTAATGAAAGTATTCGGAGTTTCTCAATCTGTCATCGGTTTTAGAAGAAAAAATTTTTCATCTGAAAGGAAAAATTATGAATAATAATACTCCTAATTTCCAAGTAAACTCAAAAGAACCAGAATCTCATTTTCAAAAAGCTTTTAATGACTATTTTGATAAAACCTCTACTTTACAAAAATTGTCTTCATCTTTGTTAAGTACAAACTTTTTTAGAGAAGAAATTTCTAATATTTGTTTAGAAACTCTAAAAGCAAATGGTTCAACAGCCATAGATATTTTAGGAAAACATGAATCCTTTGTGAACCAAGTTTCACAAATCTCTATAAAAGCTCAAGAAAATAAAAAGAACAAAATCCTTGTCTATTGGGGAAAGCATTTGGGTATCTTTCTATTAGGACTCTTTATTAATAATCCAATTGGACCTCAAAAAAACAACAAAGAGGACAATGCAAGATTAGAAGAAATAATAACCAACATTGTAACCAACCTCAAATCAATCTCTTTAAAAGAAGTGGAATAAAAAGATGGTGTAACTTTTTTCTCAATATATATTATACATATACTCTTCTAATTATATTGTTTCAGAACTAATTAAATCTTCGCTTTTTTGCTTTGAGTCCTGTTGTCTTCCTCTCTTGATCTTTTTTTAGACTTCAAAAGTTTTCTTTTTTTTGTTGATGCAGTTTCTAAACTAATTTGATTATCTTTATCCCTATCAAGAATATTTCCCCAATATTTCTCAAATAACCTATGTATATCTCTTTCTACCTTGGAATCTTCAAAAATAAATATTTCATTATCAAACCAATTCTTATAGATAACTCTACTTGATTCGTTAAAACTATTAGTATGCATGGTACTTTCTAAAAGAAAATCAAAAAGATTTAAATAAGCCTTCTTAGTTTCATCTAAAGATTTAAAAAGTAATTTCTTTTTTACACTACTTAATAAAGGAAGTATTTGCTCTCCACTCCAAGGTTGACCTGTAGCTACGTTTATATTTGTCATTAATGACGCTTCTATAAAACTTCTGACTATAGATAGATGATGACCACAATATTTACGATATTTCCACATTTTTATCAGATCTTCACTATTAAAATGACTTTTAGAATAAGTTCCTGTTGCTGTATTTTTAAAGCTATCTTCTAATTGCTTTCTATCTTGATCATTATTAAGTTTTTTAATATTTAATTCTAAGTCATTATCATTACAAAAGAAAAGTACTAAAAATAGAGTTTCCATTAAAACATATCTATCTTCAGGAAGGACATTTCGAGATTTCATCTTATTTCTTAGTAAGCATAAAAAATCGAACATTGTGGTGTCTGGTAGTTTAACAATCGTGTATGGAGTACAGCCATATTTTAAAAATTTAAGGCAAATCTTATGTCTTAAAAAGACATCTTCTATATTTGTCATGATAAAGCTAAAAAGAGTTTTTTTCCGTCTTAAAATTTTTGATTTAAAATCTTTTAATACCAACTGATTCTGTAAAACTTTTTCTAGAAGACTAAAATCACTCCTTCTGATTGAGGCAAGAAGATCCTCACTATCCCTATCTAGTTGGATAGTTTTTGTTTGAGGATCCGATAAACTTTTAAGTCGTAGAAAAATCCAGGACAACTCAGAGTCCTCTTTAATAAATTCTCCCCAATATTTTTTTAATAAATTTAAAACACCTTTTTCTACATCAGTATCTTTAAAAATAAAGTCTATTCCCTTTAACCAACGTAAGCATAAAGATTTTTGTTCTTCAGTAAAGGTATCATTATTATTAATAGACGATAATGAATATTCAAAAAACTCCATTAAAATCCGTTCTCTTCTTTTATTAGATTCACTTGTCGCATGTGTAAAAACAAATAATTTTTTTATTAACTCATTTAAAAATGTAAATACATAAGTATTCCATGGAACTCTAGTAAGTACATTGCTATTCATAAGCAATGAAGCGTCTAGAAAACCACTAATGATAGGATATTGATCTCTATAACTTCCTGTTTTTATGAAATTAAGACAATCGAAGTGATATTTAGAAAATTTTCCTGTTTCATTTCTAAAAATACCTTCTAACAGCTTTCTATCGCACTCATCAGAAACTTGATTAAAACCTAGTTCTATCAAGGAATCATCTTTACATAAGAAAAAAACAGCACTAAGAGTTTTTAGTAATATAACCTGGTTATGATAATCCTTAGATCTTTTCCTTAAACCACATAAAAACTCAACTAAATTTTTACCACTACTTACTATATTACCTGGATTATACCCATATTTAAAAAATTCAAGGCATACTCTATGCTTAACATAAACATCTTTAAGATTTAAAATTAAAAAACTAAAAAAAGTTTCTCCTAAACAAAAACTTCTAACTCTCTCATCACATTTTTGTAATAAAAGAGGAGTTTTTAATATTTCTTTCAATTGATTTAATTCAAGCGATTTTAAAAAAAGGCCCTCTTCTTTCATAGAAAAAATGTCTTGTAAGATTAGTTCTTCAGAACTAGGCCCGAGTGAAGATTGGCTACTTTCTCCACTTACATTTACATTCGAACAAGAAAGTTCTATAAGACTTGAAGCAGCTACAAATTCTTCTAAACAGTAAGAAGAATAACTATAAAGATTAGAAGTTAATAATACCTGCTTTTTTATTCTTTCTTTTTTTTCAGGATTGTTTATTTTATCCAAAGCAGCATGGGAAGCTTGAGGAGAAGCTGCTCTAAGCAAACG
>CAUWIK010000014.1:0-6575 GCA_963558895.1 uncultured Chlamydiaceae bacterium
ATATAAATATAAATATAAATATAAATATAAATATAAATATAAATATAAATATAAATATAAAAAAATTTCTTTATTGAATTTTCATTTCTTTTTTTTGATTAAATAAAGCAAACTATTTTATCTAATCAAAAAAAATTCAAAAAAGAAAATTTATTCAAGACAAAAAATTGTACTTAAGATCCACAAGATAAATAAAAACAATAATTAAAATTTTCAATTAATAAATAATTTTAAAAAACCTGTAAACTGCCCTATAATTTTAATTTTATTAGAAACATTAAGATTTATGCATTTTATTCCATTTACTGTTCTATATAGATTAATTGAAAAAATAAACCACTTCACTTTAGAACAAGTAATAAAACCTGAAAAAGAAACTTTTGTTACAAAAAAAACAAAATCTAATAAGTAAAATTCACCATTAATATTTTCTTTTAAATAATAAGATATAGAGAAATAACAAACTCAAGATCAGATTGTACAAAAAACCACTTAAAACATATTTATCTTCAAATTAACTTCTTGAAAAATAAAGTGTGTACTCATAAGTAATTAAAGTCTCTCGAGCATTTCTCATAAGAAGACGACAAAAAAAAGTACTATTTTTATAAAAAATTAAGCATTATTTTTTATAATAGATTTAGAAATGCTTTATGTTATTAAAGAGTTTCATCTCATTACATGAAAAAAAATGTGGTTTTGTAAAACCACTTAAATAATAAACCTGTTCTTTTCAAAACTGATTCAAAAACCTTTTATCATTTTCTATAAACAAACGTATATCATTAATATCATGTCTTAACATTACAAGACGTTCAACTCCTATTCCTATAGCAAATCCCGAAAATTTTTCAGGATCAACATTAACATTATTTAAAACATTGGGATGAATCATTCCTGCTCCAGCTACTTCTAACCATCCTGAATTCTTACACAGAGAACAACCTTTTTGCTGGCATTTGATACAACTTATATCTACTTCTAAACCTGGTTCAACAAAAGGAAAATAACTATGTCTAAAACGAAAAAGTATATCATTATTAAAAAAATTTAAAAAAAACTGTTTCAATACCACTAAAAGGTCTGCTAAACTTACATTCTCATCAAGAAAAAAAGCTTCTATTTGATGAAATAACATATGAGAACGTATAGAAACATCTTCATTACGAAAACAAATACCTGGAGAAACAATTCTTAAAGGAGGTTTTTCTTTTAAAAGCGTTCTTATCTGAGCATTTGAAGTATGAGTTCTTAATAAATATTTTTGATCTAAATAAAAAGTATCCTGCATGTCTCTAGCAGGATGATTATCTTCAAAATTTAATTTAGAAAAATTATTTTCTTCTGTTTCTATATTGGGAGCTTCTCTCACGAAAAAACCCATATTATTAAACAGTTGAACCATTTCATAAATAGAACGTTTTAATATATGTTCCTTTCCTAAAAATCTTTTTGTTCCAGGAAGAGTAATGTCTATTTTTTCTTTTTCAAATTTTTCTTCTAATAAAGAATTACTAATAGCAGTTTGAGTTTTTTCTAAAGATTCTTCTATATAACTTTTACATTGATTAATCAATTTTCCTAGAATAGATTTGTCTTCATTAGAATCTTGATTAAAAACAGATAGCAGATTTTTTAATATGCCTTTTCTTCCAAGATACTTAACTTTTAATTCAGAAAGCTGCTGCAAAGAAACAACGTTATTAAGCTCATTAGAAAATTTTTGACAAATACTATCAATCTGCTCTTGAATCATACAAAATTAAACTTTTTGCAAAGCTTCCTTTATTTGTAATGCAAGAAATTGAAAATTCTTTGGGTCATGAATAGCCATTTCTGAAAGTACTTTTCTATTTAATTCAGATCCAATTAACTTTAACCCATTTATAAAACGACTATAAGACAATCCATTAATTTTTGCAGCCACACTTAAGCGAGTAATCCAAAGACGACGAAAATCTCCTTTCTTGTCTTTTCTATGTTCATAATTATACGCCATTGCTTTCATAACAGCATTTTTAGATTGTCTAATATGACCTTTTCTATCTCCCCAAAAGCCTTTGGCTTGTTTCAAGATTTTTTTACGACGACGACGAGAAGCTACAGCATTAGTTGTTCTTACCATGTATTTACCCTTTACTTAAGCATCATTCTTTTGTACATTTTTACTTGAGAATCATCCATAACATCTTTTTTAGATAGTGTATTTTTTCTCACTGAACTTTTCTTTTCCAATTTATGTCTTTTTCCTGGCTTAGACCGAACCAATTTTCCTGTTCCTGTTACTTTAAAACGAGATAGAACAGATTTATTACTTTTCATTTTTGGCATATAAAATAACCTATTTTTTCTTAATTTTTGCTGTTCCAGGAGCTATAACACAAATCAAAGACCTACCCATTAGAACAGGCTCTGATTCTAAATTTCCTACTTCTTGAAGACCTTCACTCATTTTTGATATCACTTTTCTACCTAGCTCAGGATACGCCAACTCTCTACCTCGAAAAGAACACGTAATTTTAACTTTATTACCTTTCTCGATAAAAGATTTAGCCTGTTTAAGTTTAGTTAAAAAATCATTTTCATCAATATTTGGCTTTAGCTTTACTTCTTTTACTCTTACTTGATGCTGGGCTTTCTTATTATCTTTTTCTCTTTTAGTAGCGTCATATCTATATTTGCCATAATCCATAATTTTGCAAACAGGTGGCTCTGCATTAGGGGCAACTTCCACCAAATCTAAATCTTCCTCTTTGGCAAGATCTAAAGCTTCTTTTAAAGGCAAAATACCCAATTGTTGACCATTAAATCCTATTACTCGAACTTTTATTGCTCGAATTTGTTTATTAATTTTTAAACTAACTCCCACTATTTTCCTTACATTCTTAAATCTACTAGCTTAAAAGCATCTTAGTAAAAAACCTAAATAAAAATTAAGTAAGCTTTTGAAAAAAAATACATCTTATTACTTATTTCAATGAAAATCAAGAGAAATAGAGAAAAAAAACTAAAAATATAAATACTACTTATTAAGCAAGATAATAAATTATTTTTAATAAATAATCTTTTTCATTAAGATTTGAAATAATTTATTGGAAAATATTTTTTTATCATATAAACTTCTTTAAGTGTAACTTTCAAATAAAAGTAAAAATGGCTCCTCTTCCTGCAAGAAAATCTAGGGAAATTATATTGCAAATGTTATATTCTTTGGATATGGAGGGTTCAAAAGAACAACTCATTCCTTTAATGATGAAAGAAATTGCTATTTCTAAAAAAAAAGCTACTTTAGCAATTAATGAAGCTATTTCCGTATTGGAAAAAAAGAATATTATCGATCCTATTATTTACAAAAATACAAAGAAAGGTCTTACTGGTCATATTCAAAAATTAGAATACAATATTCTACGACTTGCTATTTATGAATATTATCTTAAAAAAACTAATCTCAATTATAAAATTATAATTACAGAAGCTATAAGATTAACAAACAAATTTAGTAATGCTGAAGCAACTTCTTTTATTAATGCTGTACTCGATAAAATTTTTACAGAAAATGAAAAAATAAACTAGATGTTAAATTCCTTTAAAAAAAATGTTTTTTTAAAAAATTTTTCTACGTTTAATATTGGCGGCCCAGCTTCTTATTTTTGTCAAATTAATAATCAACATGAAGCTTTAACTATACTTTGTTATCTCCATAAAAACAAACTACCTTACATTATTATAGGAAAAGGTTCTAATTGCCTATTTAATGATGAAGGATTTGAAGGAATTGTCATATTAAATAAAATTAACCATCTCAATATCTCAAAAGAAGGTTTAATAACAGTAGGAAGTGGATATTCTTTCAGTCACTTATGCTATAAAATTTCTTCCTTAAATTTTTCTGGCTTAGAATTTGGAGTAGGTATTCCTGGTTCTGTAGGAGGAGCAGTTTATATGAATGCTGGAGCTCATGCACTAGATACGAGTCAACATTTAACTTTTGTCACCTACATTAACGAAAATTTAGAAATCAAAAAGGAAAAAAAAGAAAATTTAAACTTTGGATATAGAAAATCATGTTTTCAAAAATCATCATTTTTCATTATGGAAGCTTGCTTTCAAGTTAACAATAATAGTTCTTTCAATAAGAAGAATATTATCACATTAAATAAAAAAAGATGCTCTTCACAGCCTTTAAAATACAAATCGGCCGGTTGCATCTTTAAAAATCCTAATCCAAATATTTCCGCAGGATTTTTAATTGATTCTTGTGGTCTAAAAGGACTAGCTAAAGGAGATGCAGAAATTTCAAGAACACATGCTAATTTTATTATTAATAAAGGAAAAGCATCAGCAAAAGATGTTCTCTATTTAATAGAAAAAATAAAAACAACAGTGTTTAATAAAACAGGAATTCTTCTTGAAGAAGAAATAAAAATTATTCCTTATAAAAAATAAATTGATATATCATTAATAAAAACGTATTTTTCTAAAATTCTTCTAACAAAAAAATTAATTTTTTATTAACATCTTCCTTTTCTTGGTTCTGGGGTATTAGCTCAGTTGGTTAGAGCGCCACGTTGACATCGTGGAGGTCAGCTGTTCAAGTCAGCTATATCCCAAAATTTGCATTCAACAGCTTTTTTTTCGTAAATTCTGAATAATAAATTTTTTTGCCTTTGTTTCTCCATAAGATTTCAAACCAAGACTGTCCAAAGAATTTTTCTTGAACTATGTAGTAAGGTTTTGGAAAACAAGGACGTAGGTTTTTAGTTAAAAACATTAAAGAATAATCCAAAAATTCTAGATCATCTGTTATTAAAGATAAAAAACCTTGTCGTACTAAAATGCGATCAACTTCATTTACAAAACTATTATTAATAAGCCTATTTTTAATATGCTTTTTCTTTGGCCAAGGATCAGGAAAATTAATGAAAATCTTATAAAAAGAATTGTCCAAAACAAAATTACTAAAAAATGAAAAAGCTTCTCCATAAATTATAAGTAAATTTTCTACAGAATAATTCACTTTTTTTGACCAAATCTTTTTTACTCTATCTAATCTTCTTTCAACTGCAATCCAAAAATAATGATTATTTTTTTTCGCTTGATCAATAATCCAATCTCCATTACCAGAACATAATTCACAAATAATAGATCTATTTTTTGTTAACAAATGAATAATTTCATTAAATTCTAAAAAATAATTCTTCGTTATAGATAAAAGATGCGGTTTTGGAAGGAAGTAGATACAATCCAAAAATAAAGGAATATTTCTATTCCAGTAAGAAGGAAAAACAAAATCTAAAGGTTTCATAAAAAAAATAGAAAAACAACATATTAACAAAATGCGCATTGCTTTTCTATTCTTATTTTATAAACTTATTACCAAGTAAGGCTTCCTGCAGATTGATATTCAGTTACCCTTGTCTCAAAAAAATTTTTTTCTTTATTAAGATCCATAGTTTCACTCATCCAAGGAAAAGGATTTTTAGAACCATAAACAGCTTCTAAACCTATTCTCTCCAATCGTCTGTCAGCAATATGCTGTACATAATCAATAAACATAGGAGCTTTTAAACCTAAAATGCCTCTCGGTAAGCAATCTTTAGCATAATTAATTTCTAGCTTCACAGACGTTTTAATTAAATCAACAATTTCATCTTGAAGATCAAGAGTCCAAGCCTCAGGATTTTCTTCTTTAATACCATTAATCAAATCTATTCCAAAATTTAAATGAATAGTTTCGTCTCTTAAAATATACTGATACTGCTCTCCAACCCCAGTCATTTTATTTTGACGATGAAAAGAAAGCATCATCACAAAACCACTATAAAAGAAAATGCCTTCCATAATTATATAATATCCTACCAAATTCTTAATGAATTTCTGAATACCATCTAGAGTTTTTGTAGAAAAATTAGGAGACAATATATCTTCTGTTAATTGCATTTGAAATACATCTTTATCTTTAATAACCTCATTTTCATTATAAGCATTAAAAATAGCTCTATCATTTAATCCCAAAGATTCACAAATATACAAAAAAGTATGTGTATGAACAGCTTCTTCAAAAGCCTGTCTCAGCAAATATTGCCTTGCTTCCGGATTAGTAATATGTTGAAAAATTGCAAGAACAATGTTATTAGCTACTAGGCTCTCTGCCGTACTAAAAAAACCTAAGTTATACAATATAACTCTTCTTTCATCTTCTGTAAGAACATCTGACTTCCATATCTCTATATCTTTAGCCATAGAAACTTCTGTTGGCAACCAATTATTTGCACAACCATTCAAATAATGTTCCCAAGCCCACTTATATTTTATAGGAACCAATTGATTAACATCTACTGTATTGCAATTAATTAATCTTTTTTTTGAACTATCAACACGTTTATTAATACCATCATCTATCATAATCATTTTTTCCTCTTACTGACAAGCTTCACAACCTTCTTCCATTGAACACATAGTTTTTAAAGACTTTCTATTGACAACAATATCACTAGAAGCTGATTTATTTTTCATCCAACGAGGTTGAATTCCTCTTTTATTAATATCTGTAGAAGATTTTTCTACAGAAGTAG
>CAUWIK010000015.1:0-5093 GCA_963558895.1 uncultured Chlamydiaceae bacterium
CACCCTTCGAGATATTTTATGATAAACTGTTGCACTTAGCTTGACAATTCGCCAGGCTTTTTTAAGAACATTTATTATATGTAAGTAGTATTTATATTTTTGGGGGCTGAGTTTTGGTCAAAAAAACATTTGTTCTTGTTGCCATTACTTTTTTTGACCTAGTTTTTACGGCAAAAAATTTGTTTTTTCCTACATTTATATTAGTTTTGTGTTTTGTGGAGTTGGTGGGCATTCCATACAATAAAACTGTGGAAGAATAAAGAATTGCGTAGAGCAAGAGAATAGAGAAAAAAAGAGAAGAATGTAATAAAAAAAGAAAAACGGAGGTAAAAAGATAATGAACAAGAAAAAATTATCAGTAGTAATGGCAGGAGCGATGTTAGCAAGTAGTGTAGCACCAGTGCTAGCAGATACTACAACATCAGAAACATCAGCTTCTGAACTTGGTCTATTAATAAAAAAAGTTAGAGAGACATTAGAATCAAAAAAATTTGCAAATGAAACAGAAGCAGATCAGAAAGCAAATGGTACTGAAGCTGGTTTATCAGTATACTATATAAAAATAAATGGTACTACTCACAAAGATACTGCAATAGATACTCAGTCTGAATTACAGGCTTTATTAGGAAACTTAGCTGTAGGAAGCAAAGTAGAAATATGGTCTAAAGGATATGAAGAAAAAGACGGAAAATATTATGCATATAAAGATGTAGTTCCAACTTATACAACTGTATCAGATACAACTAACGGATTAGCTAGTATACAGGGTAAAGTTGATGCAATACCTCAGACTCAGAAAACAGCTTTAATAGATTCTGCAAATACAAAATTAGAAAATGATGTTTATACAATAACATTTACTGCACGGGTTGGATTAAATCCTGTTGAATTAAAAGTTGGTTCTGAACAGTTAGATTTCACTCGTTTCAAAAATGTTTCAACTGGAAAAATAGATAATATAGCTAATGCAACTGCAACTAACTTTGGAGGATTTGCTACAGTAGATGCAGTTCCTACAAGTATAGCTGATGAAAAAGTTGAAACTATAACAATAACATCAGGTGGAAACAACTTCAAGGTAGAAGATTTATACGATGGATTAATGTTAACAGAAAAAGGACATGACTTCCTAAATGAATTAAAATACTATGATAAAATAGATGGAAATGCTTCAACTAAAGAAGCTACAGTTGCTACTGTTTCTAAAAATAAAGTAACAGGAGAATACAACTTTACTGTAACATTACCAGCAACTGGAGCTTTATCTAAACAGGTATACACTATAACTGGTACTAATGAAGCTACTACTAAAACTCTTCAGTCTTGGTTAGATGAAAGAGTAGCAAAAGTAGATATATTAGCTGGAGATAATAGATATGAAACAGCTGTAAATATAGCTAAAGAACAGGTATTTGGTGAAACAAATCTTGGTGGCGCTGCTAAAGAATCAAACATAGTATTAGTAAACGGAGATTCATTAGTAGATGGATTATCAGCAGCTCCTCTAGCAGCAGCTTTAAAAATAAATAATACTGCTAGTTCAACTGCAGCTCCAATATTATTAACTGAAGCAAATGAATTACCAAAAGCAACAAAAACATACTTAAAAGAATTATTAGCAAACAAAACTGTAAGCAACTTAAATACAACTGTACATCTAGTAGGTGGAACAAGCGTATTAACTAAATCATTAGAAAGAGAATTAAAAAATCTAGGATTCAAAGTTGAAAGACATGGTGGAGATAACAGAGAAGAAACTTCATTAGCAGTTGCTGAAGCGATAGAAGATAAAAAAGGTTCTCTTAAAAATGCGTTCGTTGTAGGTGCTGATGGTGAAGCTGATGCAATGTCAATAGCAGCAAAAGCATCTGAATTAGAAAGACCTATAATAGTAGCTAAAAAAGGTGGAATAACTGAAGATGCTGTAGATACATTAAAAGATGTAAATGTAACAGTAATAGGTGGAGAAAATGCTATATCAAAAGCTGACTTCAATGCTATAAAAGATGAAGCTAATACTGTATCAAGAATAGCTGGATCAAACAGACAGGCAACAAACGCTTTAGTAATAGAAAAATACTACGGTGGATCATTTGCTGGTTCAACTAAGAATGTAGTAGTAGCAAAAGATGGACAGAACAATAAATCTGAATTAATAGATGCATTATCAGCAGCAAACTTAGCATCTCAGAAAGATGCTCCTGTAGTACTTGCTACAAATAAATTATCAACTGCTCAGATAAATGCATTAGAATTAAATGCAACTGATGCAGCAACATTATACCAGGTAGGTAATGGTGTAGCAAGAGATGTAGTTAAAACTATAGCTCAGAGATTAGGATTAGCTAACTAATTATATAATTGGTTGACTATTTAATAAAAGTAAATAATTAAATTTACATAAAAAAGACGAGGGATTATTTCTCTCGTCTTTTACATTACATAGCTATTTAATTAAATTTATAAATCAAAAATAGACTTGCTTTTGTAAGTCTATTTTTGATTATATAATCCTAAAAGAACAAATGTTCTTTGTTTTAAATATATTTACTCTAAAAAATATGCTATAAACTATGATATTTCAATAAAAATACCTCAATTTATATCGTAAAAATTATTTTTTAGTACATTAAATAAGAAATAAGAATAACAACCAAACAAACATTTGTTCTTCAGAGTTTGAAAGACAAAAATAGACTTACAACAGCAAGCCTATTTTTGTCTTTTTTAGTTTTGTAAAAAGAAAAGACGAGAGAATAATCTCTCGCCTTCAGTATTTATGTATCAACTTGTAGTTAGTTCAAAGTTAATTATTTTGCTAATCCAACTCTTTCTGCTATTGTTTTTAATACATCTCTAGCTACACCATGTCCTACCTGGTATACATATATTCCTGTTCTCTGAGCTTTCTTTTCTATAGCATTTACCTGGTTGTTATTTAATTTATTTGTTCCTAGTACTATTGGAGCATTGTGTTTTACTGCTAATGAAGTGGCTGTTAATGCATCTATTAATTCTGATTTGTTGTTCTGTCCATCTTTAGATAAAACTATCTGTTTTAATCCACTTGGAGCAAATCTATTTATTATTTCAGCATTAGTATTCTGTCTGTTTGATCCTGCTATTCTATCTACAGCTATTTTTTCTGCTTTTAATGTTTCTTCTGTAGCTTTTGACACAACTGTTTCTCCACCTATTATTGTAGCTGATTTTCCATTTGAAACTTTATATCCGTTTAGATATTCTATAGTATCTTCTGAGATTCCTTTAGTAGATTCAACAATTATTGGCTGTCTTTTCTTAGCAGCTACTGATGCTATTGACATAGCATCTGCTTCACCATTTGCACCTACTACAAATGCATTTTCAACATATTCACCATTTTCTTTTTCTATTAATTTAGCAACTTCTAGTGAAGTTTCTTCTCTGTTAGCTCCACCAGCTCTTACTACTCTTAAGCCTAAGTCTTTTAATTCTCTTTCTAATGAAGGTGATATTACAGCTTCTCCACCTACTAAGTAAACAGTTACTTTATCTAGGTTTCCTACTTTCTGTGCAGCTATTAATTCTCTCATATATTCTTTAGTTGCTTTTGGTAAAGAATTTGATTCAGTTAATAGTATTGGAGCTACTTTATCATTATCTCCCCACCAATTACCATTATCATCAAGATTTATTACAGAAGCTGCTAGAGGAGCTGCTGCTAATCCATCTACTAATGCATTTCCATTTACTAACACTATATTTCCATTTGTTGCAACATCTTTTATAGATGCATTTTCTTTTGCAACTTTTACAGCTGTTTCATATCTATTATCTCCTGCTAATACTTCTACCTGTGCTTTTGCTTCTACCATCCATTTTCTGAATAATGTTAACTGAGCCTGGTTATTAGTTGTTATATTTACAACTTTTTTTACTTTTTTATTTGTTGTATCGTTCTGATCATAGAAGTTTATAGCTAAAGTATATAATCCGTTAGCTGAACTATCTATCTGACCTACTGAGTATGTATATCCATCAGTTGAATCTGATTTACATAATTTAGCTCCATCTAATAATTCCTGACCTTTTTCTGTTAAAAGAAGTCCATCGTATAATTCTGATAGTTTGAAGTTTATAACTTCATCAGCATTACTTATTGTTACATTAGCTAATAAATTAGATTTTAATTTATCTCCTTTTGAAGTAACTACTCTTCCTGATTCTTCAAATCCAGCTAAGTTACTCCAATCTGATTCATGAGTTCCGTTTATTATATTTTTATCATCGTCTATTGGTTTAGTAAAGTCTACAGCTTTATCTCCTTCTTTGAAAGTTAAAGTCCATAGTTTATTTTCAGATTCAGCTTTTCTTGTTACAACTGTAAGAGTTTTATCTGCTTCTGAATAGTCCATACTTTTTACAGCTGGATAAGTATTCATATTATAAGCTAAAGCTAATCCTTTTAATTCATCAGCTCCAAAAGTTCTAGTTGTTGAAACTTCTTCTAATGCATAAGCATAGTATTTTCCATTTTTTTCTGCAAATCCTCTATCATATACACTTATAGCTGTATCTTTATCTGCTGCTTTAAGAGCTTCTTCTAAAGCTTTTATTCCTGATTCTGTTACATCGTGATAATAAGTTTCTCCAACTTTAACTTCATATACAGACTGTCCTGCATAAGTTTTGTTATCTGCTATATTAGCATAAACTTTTGATTTTAATAAATTTCTTAAGTCTCTTATTAATATACCTTTGTTTGAACCGTTCACTTCATATGAAGGAGTTGCAGCTAGCACTGGTGCTACACTACTTGCTAACATCGCTCCTGCCATTACTACTGATAATTTTTTCTTGTTCATTATCTTTTTACCTCCGTTTTTCTTTTTTTATTACATTCTTCTCTTTTTTTCTCTATTCTCTTGCTCTACGCAATTCTTTATTCTTCCACAGTTTTATTGTACGGAGCGCCCCAACACACCCAAAAACATAAACTCTATCCCAAAATCAATATAAATGTAGGAAAAATCAAATTTTTTATCCTAAAAACTAGGTCAAAAAAAGTAATAGCAATAAGAACAAATGTTTTTTGACCAAAATCTATCACC
>CAUWIK010000016.1:0-4984 GCA_963558895.1 uncultured Chlamydiaceae bacterium
TAAGCTATCAAAAATCATTAAAAAAACAAAAAAGATTTACAAATTAAAGAATCTTTCCTAGAATTTTTTTCCTTTTAAAAGTTATTAATTGTTTTAGTGATCTTATGAGGAAAAAAATCCTTTTTCTTATTAGTTCTCTTTTTCTAATTTCTAATAATACCTTCGCTGAAATAGAAAGATCACCTGTTTTTGAAGCCTCCTATTCTGAAGAAGTTATCCTTGACAAACAGCAAAATCACTTTCCTACTTCTATAGATTATAAGATCGCTCCTAAAGTAAACCCCATTACAGGAGAGTACTGTGAAGAAGAAACAGATCTTATTGTTGCAGGGGCCTGTCCTCTTTCTGTGCGCAGGTTTTATAACTCCAAAGCGCCTTACGACCCCCGTTATGCCCACTGGCGTTATAATCCTGAATGCTTCTTTGTAGCAAATTTTGAATGGCCCGAACAGGAGATCTTTGCAAGCTTAGGAGAGGCTGATGGCAGTATCTGTTCCTTCTCACACCCCTGTAAAGAGAGACCTTTCTTTCAATTTACTATTCCTAAAAACTTTCTTTTTATCCCCACTGAAGGCTCTTCTCACCCCTTAAACACAACCCTCCACTACAAAAAAATCCCTCACAATAAACACAAACAGCACTATCATTACGAAGGTATCATTACTGATGGAACAGGACGAAAACGTTTTTTCTCTTCAGAAAGCCACCCCTGGACACATTCTATAAAATGGACAGAAAGAAAAAAAGGTTTCGGCTGGTTTTCGGACACTACCTGGTTAATTTGTCCAAACACCTGGACTCCCTACCACCTCCCCATTACCGAAGAAAGACTTCCTAACGGAAATCTTCTCTGTTACACCTATCTCCCTTGGAAAAAAGAGAGCTATCCTCTTCCTCAACTTCTCCACACTCTTACAGCCTATAATTCTGATAAATCTCACGTCCTTGGATTTATTCACTTTCACTACACTAAAGATAAAGATGATAACATCCTCTCCATACAGATTACAGGAAGTGATGGGCGCTCCGCCTTCCTTAAACATTCTGGCACTCCCGGAAAACTCTCTTTTGCCTCAAGTCCAGGAAAACCCTCTTTAACCTATGCCTACGAGGATAAAGGTCTTTGTTCTCTTGCTCTTTCTCGAAAAGAAATTCTTAAAACCGAATACAACTCTGAAGGAAAGGTCGTTGCTCAATACGCTCCTTTAGGACCTCAAGGCGAAAATGTCGCTCTAAGTCGCTACATTTACGAAGACTTTATGACACAAGTCTTTGATGCCGAAGGTCGCAGAACAGACTACCACTTTGATGCCCACAAACGCCTCCTTTCCATTGTCTCTTTAGATAACTACTCTATCTACAAAAGAGTGACCTTTGAAAGAGAAGCAAGCACAGGAAATCTTATAAGAAAAACTCTTTTAGATAAAAACGAACAGCCTGTCTTTATTACAGAATACACTTATGATAAAAACCATAATCCCATAGAAGAGCGCTACGGTTTTGGCTCAGAATGGCGTGTTATAAAAAGAACTTTTTCTGAGGACGGATTTAACTTAAAACTCACAGAGACAGACCGTGAAGGAAAACTTATCCAATATAACTATCTTCCTGGAACAAACCTTCTCTCTTCAGAATTTGTCTATGATAAAGAGACTCTCCGTCAACGTACCTTCTATACTTATGATAACTGTGCCCTATGCATTAAAACCATCATTGATGATGGCTGTACAGAAGATCCCTATAATCTTACGGGAGTGACCTTTAGAAAAATTACCGCTATAACTCCCAAATACTCTCTTCCCTGCTTCGGTCTTCCTGAGGTGATTGAAGAAAAAACGCTTAATGACCAAGGCGAAGAGGTGCTCCTTTCAAAAAAGGTTCTCTCTTACACACCCTTCGGGGCTATCTGTCAAGAAGATTACTATGACTCTCTCGGAGTCTATCGCTACTCTCTTTACAATACCTATGATGACCAAGAGCGTCTTATTTGCAAAACAGACCCCTTAGGTTATAAGACTTTTTACACCTACGATATCTATAATAATGTTACCTCTATAAGAGGACCTAGAGAAGACCAGTACCAAGAGATCTTCTATGACAAGGCTCATAGACCCTGCCAATTTATAGAATATCTGGATCGAGACACTCCCCTCATAACAGAAAAAAAATACAATAAATGCGGTCAGGTCATCGAAGAGAGAGCGCCCTCAGGACAACGCACCCAATTCATTTATGATTCTCAAGGACGACTGAAAGAAATACTCTATCCTGAAGGACAGACCTTGTATAGAGAGTATGATCTCTTTGACAATGTCATTAAAGAACAGGACCTTCATGGTGATGAAACTCTTAAAACTTATAACCCTTTTGGTCAAGTTATTAGTATTCACTATGCTGACGGCACTCAAGAATCTTTCTCCTACCATCCTACAGGAACTCTCGCCTCTCATACAGATAAAAAGGGAGTCACTACAAAAACCACTTATGATATCTTTGACCATCCTATTCTCTGCGAGACCTATGACTCTTTAGGAAACCTTGTAAACAGCAAAAAGTCCACGTGGTCCCCTTTCTGTCTCCTTTCAGAAACAGAAGAGGCTCTGACCTCTACCTTCACTTATGATTATGCAGGACGCAAGATAAAAGAGACTCAGGGAGATCTCTCTATAGACTATTCCTATGACTCTTTAGGAAGAGTGTGCTGTGAAAGATCCTTAGGAATCGAGAGAATCACAGAGTATGATCTTAAAGGAGCTCCTATTCACAAAAGAGTAGAGTATCAAGGACAGATCCAATCTCAAGAAAGTTTCCTCTACGAACCCTCCGGTCGCTGTATAGCTCAGTTCCACTCCCAAGGAAAAACAACTTTCTCTTATGACCCTCAAGGAAAACTTTTAAGTAAAACAGATCCTTTAGGGTTTACTACCTTTTTTACTTATACCTACACCCCTTTCTTTACTAAAATCTCGTTAAATCCCCAAGGAGTTCAAACAGAGACAACCTACAATTCCCAAGGAAAAGAGATCTTACGGATAAAAAAAAATTCTCAGGGAGAGATAATCCAAAAAACAGAGACTGTTTACAAAAAAAAGTCTCTTGAGGTCACTCACACCCTTTTTTCCGGATCGACACCTTTAAAAACTCTGACCCATATTTGGGAATACGGCCCTTTGGGAAGGATAGAAAAATTTATTGAAGCCGGACAAAGAGAGACCCTTTTTTTTTATAACTCTCAAGGACAGCTCAAAACTCTTGTTAAACCCGAAGGTCTCTCTTTAAATTATGAGTACGATAGCTTAGCAAGAGTGCAAAGGTTCTTTTCTTCAGACTTTGACTATAGATATACTTATGACTCTAAAGACAGAATTCTTGAGGTCTTTGAGGCTCTTTCTAAAACAAAAACTGTACGCAATTATGATCCCTTAGGAAATGTACTTCAAGAAACCTTAGGTAATGGACTCTCTCTTTCTACAACTTATGATCTTCTCAATAGAAAGACAGCGTCTCTTCTTCCTAACCACTCCTCTATTCATTATCACTACCACGGACTCTATCTGGCTTCGGTTTCTAAAGACTCTTTGCACTGGTTTTACACAAAAAGAAATCTAGAGGGACAGTGTGAAGAGCTTAAAACGCCCATAGGAAGCATTTCTACCAAAAAAGATCCTCTAGGAAGAACACTTTCCCTCCATTCCCCCTACTTCTCCTCTTACAATTATACCTATGATCCCTTAGGGAACCTCCTTCACTATACCTACGAAGACCCTTTAGGAAAGAAATCTTGTGACTATACCTATGACTCCCTCAGTCAACTGATCCAAGAAGAAGGGCATTCTTATGCCTACGATTCTCTTTACAATAGAAGAGAAAAAGAAGGTGTCCCTCTTAAAAAAAACTCTTTCGAACAAACTCTTTATGCTCCAGAGATAACTTATACCTATGATGCCTCAGGAAATCTCCTCTCTGAAAATCAAAAAATCTATACGTATGACAGTCTTAATAGACTGATTTCTGTAGAAAAGGGTTCCTTTAAGGAAAGTTATACCTACGACGCTTTCAACAGACGTCTTTCTAAAACTTCTTATCTTAACAACCTCCCCTTAAAAACAGTCCGTTATTTATGGGACATGGATAATGAGATCGGTCTTGTAGACGAACAAGGAAATTTCTTAGAACTTAGAGTGTTAGCAGAAGGGTTAGGGGCAGAAATCGGCGCTTCTCTTCTCTTCGAACTCTACGGAAAAGGGTTCGTTCCCCTTCATGACCATAGAGGCTGTGTCGTTACCCTTATAGACCTCGAGACCCACTCTCCCGCTGCCACCTACCGCTATACTGCCTTCGGAGAAGAAAGCCTAGAGGGAATTCTCTCCCCTTGGCGCTTTTCCTCTAAACGAACAGAAAAAACCGGGTGGGTCTACTTCGGAAGACGGTACTACTCTCCTTTTCTAGGACAGTGGACCTCTCAAGATCCTAAGGGTTTTGAAGAGGGACCTAACCTCTATGCCTATGTCTATAATTCCCCTCTCACCTCCATAGATCCCTACGGCCTCTCTACCTCCTTCCTCTGTCTCCCTCTAGCCTTTTACCCCCTTTCTCAAGAAACTCTAAATTCTCTTCTTCAACAGTCCTTAGAAAACTTTCCTGGAGATCCCCTTCTCTCCAAAGGAAATAGAATTGTCTCTCTTCCAGGAAAAAAAATCCTTCACCACCGTATAGCTTATACTAATGGTATCCTTACCTCCATCGAAGAGGCCCTCAGTCAGGCCTCTTTTATTTCCCAAACCCATGGGAATACTCAGGTAGATCTCATTTACCATCAAACACAAGGTTTTGTAAAAGATATTTTTAACGTCGCCTCTTCAAAAATAGGAAGAATGAATTCTTTTAATAAGTTGCAATCTAGTTATTTTATAAATAAATTAAAAGAAGATCCCCATTGTTATTTTACTAGCTTTAATCATAGTCGAGGTGCTCTTCAAATTAT
>CAUWIK010000017.1:0-4852 GCA_963558895.1 uncultured Chlamydiaceae bacterium
CAAAATCTCTATACTGATCCATCTCAAATCTCCCAACATCATAATATTTTTCTAACACATCTAAAAAGCCTTACTATAAGCTTATACCTCAAAAACACAAACTTAATCATAATAGCATAAAGTATATTATATCATAAATATATGAATCATAGCACAACATAATAAAGGCTGTTACAAATATTGTAACAGCCAAATAATTATAATTTATATACTAATATTTAGGTTTTATTTCAATACTATATTTTCCCTTTGACCTTCCAGAACCTGTCGTAATTATAAAATCTTTGTTAATATCATTTTCTACTAGTTCACCATGAACATACATATATTTTGCATAATAAGGATCATCAAACCAGTATTTTCCAGTAAAAATAGCCTCCTTTAATTTTTTATTATTTTCTATATGTTGATATACAATATTTTGATAATATTTTCTTATTTCATCAAAGAATTTTTTGTTTATATTCTCGTTACTTATTTTAATTTTAGCATCATTAATAAACTCATTATAATTTACATTTAAATCGTTTGCTATTTTTTCATTACGATATATATCTTTTTCATTACTGTATGCTAATAATCCCAAAAGTATGTATTCTATTTTTTCACTATCTATATCTTTCATTGCTTTAATAAATGAATCCTTTGTAAATTTTTGAATAGTATATTTTTCAGACTCTCTAATTTTTATAGAAATACCCGTATTTTTAACTATTTCATGCTCTATATTCACTATATCTTTTTCAGCTAAAACATACTCATGTTGCAGTAAGTATTTCTCTGAAATATTAGCTTTTATAACATATGCATCACTTTTAGGAAATACTTTTTTATTACTAAGTTTTGATTTTGGTTTTGTATCTACTTTTATCAAAAATAAATTATCATATGAATCTGTATTTATCAGTTTTTTCCACATTTTATGTTTTTTATTTTTATTTAATACTTTTGTCAAATTGAATTCTTGAGTATCCCCTTCAAATGTACCTATATTCTCTTTTTCTAATAGCATTAAATTATTAAAATCTTTTTTCATTTGAGAATATTTTATTTGTATTACGCCTCTTTTTTTCTCAGTTTTTATTTCTCCACTTTTAGAGATATTCCAGGCTTGTACAGTCATTTTCCCTATTGATAAACATGGTTCTATCTTCTTTTGTGTTTTGTTGTTTATTTGATATTCTATGATATTCTCTTTTTTTATCCAACTACCAAAATCAGCTGTTCCATGATATATATAATCAACTCTACTGTTATATCTACCAACAAAAAGAAAATGATTGATTAATTCCTTTTCATTTTCATTTAAAAATTTTTGTAATTTTTTTCGTTTTTCCGGATATATTTTTTTAAACTCTTTTGCATTAAATCTACATTTTATTTCACCTTTTTCATTTTTTTCTAATGACCCACTTCCATCTAAAGTTCCATCTGCCCATAAGAAAAATCTCCATAAATTGCAAATTTCTTCACTCGCTTTAAAAGCATTTTTTATATACTCTATAAAATCTTCACATTTTTCTTGATGGACAGAATTTCCAGTTCCCATTTTTAGACTTATATAAAATTTTTTGTTTTCTATATAAATATATATATCCTGTTTTAACTTATTATTCGATTCTACTGTACTACTTACTTTTAATTCTTCAGAATAATTAATTCCCTCATTTTTACATATATATTTTATAAATTCCTTTAGATTTAATGGCATCTTTTTTAATCCTTCATTAATAGCATTTGAAATTATAACCTCATTTTCATTTCCATGTGAATTATCACCAATTAATTTACTCATCTTCATTCGTCCTTTCTACTAATAATTTATATGGTTCTACTTCTAATGATTCTGCTATTTTAGCCAGACTTTCAATACTAATATTTCTATTTTTACATTCAACAGATGATATATATGTTCTGTGTAAACCTGTTAAAAATGCTAATTGTTCCTGAGATATATTTTTTATTTTTCTATAATGTTTAATATTGTCTGAAACAATTTTTCTTATATCTTTCATTGATAAAACATCCTTTCCTATTCCAAGATTATTTTATTTAATATTATTATCTTCTTCTTGAACACAATAAGTCTACATACTATAAGTCACATAAATAAAAAGTGCCACTACATAAATTATTTCTATGTAATGGCACTTTTTTATTTATTTATTATTTTAACTAGTTCCTTTCCTATATCTCTAATAATTGGAACTACAACACTATTACCTATTTGTTTATAACTTTGATAGTTATTCATTTTTATTTTATAATTTTCTGGAAATCCCATTATTCTAAGACATTCTCTCTCCGTTAGCTTTCTATTTTTATCTACTAATACAGGTATATTATTTCCACCAGTTCCCATTTTTGCTGTTAGACATGGTGAAATGCCATCTGATCTAAAATTACATCTAGATTTTCTTATTTCATTTGCAATAATCGGATGTTCTTTATTAAATCTATTTGATTTTATAAATTTATCAATATGTTCTTCTATATTCTTTTTCGCTGTATCTGTTATTTTATAATCATAACTTGCATTTAAATCTATTAGGTCATCTATTGTATATTTTAAATCTTTTTTTTCCGGAAAAATTATTTCTAAGTTAGTATTTTCTGGTATTATATCATTTCTTACTCCAATACAATACCATCTATTTCTATTTTGTGGGTATCCTACATCTTTAGCATTTATAGTTTTATATTCTATTCTATAATCTAAATTTTTTAATATACTAAAAATCGTTTCTATCGTATTCCCTTTGTCATGACTCATTATCCCCGAAACATTCTCCAAGAAAAATGCCTTTGGTTTTTTTTCCTTTAATATTCTAGCTACATCAAAAAATAATGTACCTCTTGTATCTTCAAACCCTAACCTTTTGCCACCTATACTAAATGGCTGACAAGGAAAACCTGCACATAATATATCATGATCTGGTATCTCTTTTTCATCTATTTTAGTTATATCTCCATATGGATATTCTTCAAAATTCATATTATATGTTTCTCTAGCTGCTTTATCTATATCTGAAGAAAAAACACATTCTCCACCTAATGATTCTAGTGCTATTCTAAATCCACCTAACCCAGAAAATAAATCTATGAATTTAAATTTGTTTTCCTCTTCCTCCATATTATAAAGTTCTTTTGCTATTTCTGCTATAACTGGAGGACTAACTGCATTTCCTGATTGCTTATACATTTGTGTATTACTCATATTAACTTTTTTTATATTATCAACAAATTCTTTGCTAAATCCTTGAATATAGAAATTTTCTTCTGGAGTAACTTTTCTTATATATTTTTTACATCCTTTCTCTATATATATTTTAGTTGAATCTGATCTAGCCAGAACAGTTGGTGAAATTCCTTTTATTGAGTAAACCCTTCTTTGTCTTTCTAAATCTTTATGGACTTCTTTAGGTAAATCAAATATTTTTAGTATTTTATTTTGATACTCTTTTTCATCATTAATTTCATTTGTATCTAGAAAATCTTTTATTTTATCTGAATTAAAAAAATATCTCTCATCTACATCATCAATTAATATATCTTCTATATATTCTTTTTTACAATTAAATTTTAGAGTATCAAAAAAATTAAATCCTTTAAACTCATCTTGATTATATGCTTTTTTTAAAGAATTAACTTTTGCACTTCTTTTATCTTCTTTAAATTTTTCTATTTTATAATTATAAATTCCAACAATATAAGTTCTATCTCTATTCTGTGGTACACCAGATTCACAAGAATTTATAATAGTAAAATCTACTGTATATCCAATTTCATTTAATGTTTTTAATATTATATCAATTGTATTGCTATTATCATGACTTATTAAGTTTTTTACATTTTCTAACATGATATATCTTGGTTTTTTTTCTTTCAAAATTCTTGCCACGTCAAAGAAAAGCGTTCCTCTTGTATCACTAAATCCATTTCTTTTTCCTGCTATACTAAATGCTTGACATGGAAAACCTGCACATAATAAATCATGTTCAGGTATACACTTTTCATTTATTTTAGTTATATCTCCAAATAAGTTTTCATCTGAAAAATTAGCACTATATGATATTTTTGCATATTTATCAATTTCTGAAGCAAAAACTATTTCATATGATATATTTGCCTGTTTTAATCCTTCTTCAAATCCACCTATACCCGAAAATAATGATACTATTTTTAAAGATTTTTTAGACACAATTATCTCCTCCTGAAAAAACCTCTACAATATCAGATATTTGAACATCAAAATATAATGCTATTTTTGCTACACTCTCCATTTTTACAAACTTATTTTTTCCTAGCTTTGCCAGTGTATTTGTTGAAATCCCTACTTTTTTTACCAAATCAGTTTTTTTCATATTTTTATCTATTAATAATTTCCATAATTTATCATAAGAAATTAGCATTAATTCAACCCTCCAAATTTTTGTAGTTATTATAATTTTTAAAACAAAAATACTTTTATGTATATTTTTGTTTCACCACAAGTGATATTATAAGTCAGTTTTTTATTTTTCTCAATGATTTTATCTTATTTATAAGATGTCCATTTTTTCAGATAATTATCCTTTTTATAAATTTATTTTTTGAAATACTTTACTTTCTTGAAAAGATAATTACACTAAAAAATAAGAATTATCATATTGAAATATATTTTAATATGATAAGAAAAATGGCTGTTAGTAAGGATTTTGTACTGAGTCAATATAAGACTTAAACACAAGAAGCTCGCATCAACAATACTGCAGAAACCCTAATATTATCGTACTCACTTATACAAATTTAATGAACTATAAAACATATTCCTTCATAAAAAAAGAGGGTAATAGCCAAAAAACACGACAAT
>CAUWIK010000018.1:0-4803 GCA_963558895.1 uncultured Chlamydiaceae bacterium
TTTAGAAGTAGAAGAATTTTTTTCAACTTATTTTGAAACGACAAATTTTGATGAAGAAGACATTTTTCACTTTAATGAAGAAGACATTTGTCAATGTCTTGTTGAAGGATACGAAGAGAAGTTACGTGGTTTTCTAGATAAGGGTCTTAGCCCAGATTATATTTTTACTCAAGACTTACTTACAGAAGGTTTTGTGTGTTTACAAGGTACCTCTCTTTTGTTATGTACTTTGCAAGTTTGTGTACAGAAAAATTCTTCTGATGTTCTATATAGTATTATTGCTTTGCTCTTAGAAAAAGGCGTAAATTTAGAGAAAGAATGCTTGGGGATAGATCCTTTGGTTTATCTTTGTGAGAATGAAGATTGTTTTCCAAAAGAACTCATTTTATGTTTATTGACCTCTGTAAGTAGTCGGAAAGCTTTTGCAGTTTTGGCTAAAGTACCTGATAGTGATCGTAGACAGCATTTAGAAGAAGTTCTTAGATCTAACTTATCTTGTTTTCAGTTTGATCCTGATTTGGAAAGAGAACAAGAAGTCCTAGAGCAAAATATGCTTGTACAAGTGCAAGAACCTTTGTCAAGCTCTTTAAGTGAAATTCCAATAAACACTACTGCTGCAGTGATAATTGACCTTGAAGAACTTGTTAGTTGTATTTACTCTAGTAATTTAGAGTTATTGGAAGAGATTTTAAAAAACCCTTTTCTCTTAGAAGAATATAACAAAGAAGTGCAATTTACAAGGCCAGAAGATACTTTATTTAGCTTTTTAATATTTCAAGTGAAAGATATTGATATCAGAAATAAGTTATGTCTTTTGTTTTTAAAACATGGCCATACTCCAGAGACTATAGTAAAAGGAAACATGACTATGGCAGGTTTGTTATGTAGTTTGAGAAGAAAAGTTATATCTGATAAAGACAAACTTTTACAGGGTGTTTTAATAGAAACTCTTTTTGCTCTATTTTTCTTTTTTAAAGAAGGAGCTTTAGTAGAAGATGTCTTAGAAAATCTTGTTAGTCGTCAGGATAAAATGCTTTTAACTGATTTTTTTGTTAATGAGGAAACAAAATTATTTTCTAAACAATCTATTAATTTTATTAATTTAATGACAAGAACGGGAAATTGTACCTATAACTTTTGTTGTTTATTTGAAGGTTTTTTAGGAGCATCATTAACTGTAAATAGAAACGTAATTACAGAAGAATCCTGGGATATTAAGTATCTATTTCCTCTGCTTAATTGTGTTAAAAGTAAGTTATGTAATTTTTCGAAGCCAGGTTGTCCAAGCCAAAGAAGAAAGGGGATAGCTCTTTTCAGAATGTTGGAAGCTATCTTAAAAGCTACGATTCATGAAAATAGTTTTAATGAATCTATGATAGATTATTATAATTCTTGGTTTAGAGAAAACATGACTGCTTTTAAAGATTACGAAGTAAAAATAAGAGTTTTAAAACTAATACAAGAATATTGGGGAAATGTTCTTGATCAGACAAATCAAATGCTTTTATCCACAAGTATAGAGTTTGCGCAAGAAATTCAAAAAAGAAAAAATCAAGAGGAAGAACAAGATTCTGTAAAAAGAAGAAAATTTTAGGAAAATTTAAAAGTACTAGAATGATATATTTTTGATTTCTTTGAAGTTATTTTTTTTTAAGTGTTAAAAAAGAACGTTATTAAACAAAATAGAAAATATTTAAGTTATCAGACATACATATTTGCTTTCACACCTTTAATAATTTGAAGATTACTTATAGTTTTAACATTCAGTTTATATCATAGAAACAATAGATGAATAATTAGGAATTTCTTGAAAAAAGCAGAAGAAATTGTAAGAAAATCATCTTATATATAGTTTATTAGTTAAGTAAAAGATTTTTTTCTACATTCAAGATAATATTTCCTTTTCTATACTTCTCCTGCTATTTTTTATAGTATTATTTCTTTGATATTGGATTTAACCCAAATAAAAACCAACTCATTTTAGCTACATGAAAGGTAGTTACATAAGGGAATCCTCCTCTGAATTGACCAAAAGGAATAATGTTAATTATTGTTGGAGACTGGCCATACTTAGTATTTTCATTTCTAATAGTTATATAAGAAAACAGATTATATTGAATTGAAGTATTTTTAATTAATGTTGAACTAATAAGATTTTTAATAATAATATAGTCTTGCCCACTTGAAGTGCCTAGAAAAATAACAGAATCACTTGGAGTTCCAGTAACATCTCCTAAATTAACATTTATATAAAATAAACCAGGTTTGAGAAATAGTATAGAATTATTGTTTTGTATTTCAATGAAAGAATTAATTGTACTTGATTTACTTATTAGATTAGTTTGATCAAATTCCATTATGTCGGGTAATTGACAAGATTGTTTCATAGTTCCTTCTCCATAGAATATATAAGGTAAATTATAGTTGATTATTGGTTGAATTGCTTGATGAACGTAATCGACATTGACTGCATTGTTTGGCTCAGTAGAGTTAGGAATTTCTAAGCCTGATATTGTAGAGCATTGAACATTTCCTGAAAGAACAGAACTCCCGTCTGTTTTGACAAAAGGAGGATGATTTTCAATTTTAGTGATTTCATTTTTAATATTTTGAATTTCATTTGTATTATTACTTATTTGAGTAGTAATTTTTCCTGTCGTTTCTTGTATATAATTAACATTAGCAATATTTGTTGTTTGTGTAGATTGAGGGGTTTCTAAGCCTGATATTGTAGGGCATTGAACATTTCCTGAAAGAACAGAACTCCCGTCTAATTTTACTAAATTAACTAATTGAGTTTGTATATGAGATATCTCATTTTGAAGGTTTTGGATACTTTCAGGATATCCTTTCAAAGCATTCTCTCCATGAATTTCTGATTGATCATTAACATACTGAACATTTGCAAGATAATCTTTTTGACTAGGAGAGGCTGTTTTTATTTGTGTAATTTGGTGATTATTCATGTTGATAGTCATAGTAATTCCCTCCTATTAATTTATTGGTAGCCAAACTATTTGTAGAAATGTGTACATGGTTTGTTCAGGGAAATCAATTGCTTCACTACTACTATAAGTTAAATAGTACTGAGTATTACTTGAAGGTGCATTAATAATTGGAATAATCGTAGATATGTTACCTCCTCCTGTTAATGCATCAAGATAAAGATTTCCATAAAATTTACTTGTGTTTCCATCGTGAAGATTTATAGTTATTGTTGCTGTGCCTTTTACTAAGGTATTTTGACTAAAAGGATAAAACATAAAATTGAACATATAAATTCCTTTGCTTAATAAATATAAATTGGTATAGTCAGCATTAAAGCTGAAATAGGAATCTGAGTGTTCACTTTGATAGATGAAGTTCATGCTAGCTGTTTTATTAACCCATACGCAATCTGTTGTTGTTAAGCTATGAGGGTTAGTTTGCTTTGCTACATAAAAAGGAGAGGGAGCAAGATCTAAATTTTGTAGTTCTGAATCTATATAGTTATTAACATACTGAACATTAGCTGCGTTTGTTGTTTCTGTGTCATTAGGAGTAGTTAGTCCTGTAATTGCGTGATTATTCATTTGTAAATTTCCAGTCATGGTACCACCAGATAATTGTAAATATCCTGATAAAGATCCTTCTAAGCTAGATACTTGTTTATTACAGTTTTCTATGTCTTCTGTATTTTTATTGATTAAAGGTAACAAATTAGCAGTCTTACTATTTATATAATCGTTAACATACTGAACATTAGCTGCGTTTGTTGTTTCTGTGTCACTAGGAGTAGTTAGTCCGGTCACGGTATGATTATTCATCTGAAGATTACCTGTCATGTTTCCTCCTAACAAAGGTAAATATTCTTTCAGTGAATTTGTCAAATTCGTAATAGAATTAGTATTTGTTTGTAGTTCTTGTTTGATATTATTTATAGCAGGTTGAACTACAGAAGTTAAATTATTTTGAACATATGTATTGACATACTGTACGTTAGCAGCATATGTTTCTTGATCTTGAGTGGGTGTAGCTAGATTAGTGATGGAGTTATTATTCATAATAATGGTTCCTGCCATTTTTCCTCCTGATAAAGGTAAACACTTTGCAATTTCTTTGGTGAGTTCAGAAAGAGCATCTTGAGTGTTCGTTGCTGTTAATCCAGGTATAGGGGTAATTTTAATAAAAGGAGCTGTTAAGTGTGATGAAATAGAATTATCTACATATGTTTTATTCACTCCATCTCCTGGATTAACAGGAGATGGTAGATTAGTTATAATGTTGTTGTTCATATCTAACCAAACATTACAACTTAATTCTGAAGCAGATAAAAAAACATTATTTCCCATAAAAACACTTAGTTATTATTATTTATTTTTTAAATAATAAAAAATTGTTTTTTAATAAATTAAATTTTATTTTATATATATTTATTATTTATTAATAATAAATATTATCTGAGATTATTTTTATAAGATTTATTTAGAATTTCTAGTTTTCTTAGTTGAAAACTAAGAAAACCTATAATGATTAGATTTACTAAAATAGAAGAATAAATTTTTAAAATAGCTTCTAATTATTTTTTAATTGAATAAATAAAATTATTTTTCTAATAAAGAAAATAAAAAATATTTTTAATTATTAAAATTACTGTTATTTAATATTTTCTATAATAGAATGTTAAATTCTTTAATATACTTAATTATTTGTAAATTATGGTTAATTCAATTAATACAATGGGTTCTTCTTTTTTATTGGAAGAAGGAAGATTTCCGTCATTTGATGAAAAAGTGTGTAGTGTTATTTGTGAGGGTCTTTGTG
>CAUWIK010000019.1:0-4208 GCA_963558895.1 uncultured Chlamydiaceae bacterium
TGGATGCAGTTCCTTGAAACATTATTTTTCCTTTCAAAAATTTCACTCCTTTCAACGTATAATTTTCCTATCTTATATTATACTATTTAACAACGATAATAATTATCTTTTTTAATGATTTTAATGTTATTTTTCTCATCTTATTTTCTGTTATATAGTAAATTGAATAATATTTTTCTATATATGATCTTTTTCTTTCATTTTGTGATATAATGTGGATCAATTACTTGAAAGGATGTGAGTTTTATGATTTACAATGTTGCTGTTGAAGAACTAGTTTGTGATGTTTTTGAAATCGAGGCAGATAGTCCAGAAGAGGCTTTAGAAAAAGCTCAGAAAATGTATTATAATGAGGAAATTATTCTTGAACCTGGAGAACTTTTAGATGTTCAATTTTCAATTGAATAAAATTTAATATAAAGATAGCATTAGATTACTAGTATTTCGTCTAATGCTATCTTTTATATTTTTATCTATTTTTAAATTCTTCAAGATCTCCATCGTAATAATACGATAAAAACTTAAACACATATTTTTTTAGTTCTTCTTTATCCAGCATAGGAGATAATACTACCGGATAACTTTTATTAAATTCAAACATTACCCTTCTTCCATATCTTTCATCCTTACCTAAATCTGTTCTGCTTGAATCCTTTATCTTTGATTTTAATAATTTACTAAGTCCAGTTTCATCTATTATATCTAAAATATTTTTTACAAAATTTCCATTCTTGCTTACATTGTATTTTATTATGTAATTATATATATCTAAATTTTCCATAATCAATCTAGCATATTTATCTTTATTTGCTTCCTCACCAGCTTCAACGATATACTTAGCTGCTAAAACTGCTTTATATAGATAGTTTTCCCAATCAAAATCCTTCATTACCACTAATTTAAACTTATTAAATCCCTCTTTTATCTCAGGGTATTTATTTAAAAGATAATCTCTTTTATATAAACACAAATATGAGTGCCAAAATAGTTCATCCATATAAATATCTTCATTTAAATCTAAAAAATCATTTATAAGAATATCTATCATTGTTGAAAATTCTTCTATTTTAAGTTCGTCGTCAGAGGATTTTTTAAAATTCCCCAAATACACTGGTATATCTGGAATTGAATTTATATTTACAGATTCATCAGATATATATTCATCAGTATTAACTTTATCATCTAAAAAATCTTGATAAAATTTTTCGTTTTTATATCCAGATTTCAATAATTTAATTTCCATTGCTTAACCCCCTAACTGTATCGACATATTTCTTAATAATATTGTCAGATATAAGGTGTATTACCTCATCAATATTCTCTAAAGTAAGTAAATCTATTCTTTTTGAATTCATTAATAAAAGTAGCTTCTCATCTAATGGACTTGAAATTTCACCGATATCACATAATTCTAGTCCATCTTCTGGTCGCTGCGTGTACTTTATTAAAAATGCAAATAATGCTTTTTGTAATCCCATATATATGTATAGATTTGTGAGATTACTACCTTGAGCTAAATCATTAAACTGCATCTCTTCACTTTTATAAACTATTCTTATAGTTTCATGATCTAACTCTATTTTTATATCAGAGTCTATTGTTTTATCTACTTTTTTCTCAAATAACTCGTATGGCTTTTTCTGCTGACCTAAATAATTTATTGTATTTGAAAACCCTATAGAATTACCTTTATGAATTACTATTTCGCTCTTATAGTCATCAAAAAATTCATTTAAATCTTCATTTTCTGCAAAACTAATATCTTCTGATGTTCTTATCATCGCTTGTATAACTGTTTTTTTACCTAGAGATAGCTTGTTCTTCGGTATTCTTAATGTGCTTTTTATTCCTTCTAAGTAATAGTATTTACAATCCTTTGATTTTATTATTAAAACCATCTGTGCTCTTTTTTCTCTTATTAATTTTTTTATAAAAGTAGAACTTAAATCTGCATTTATACTTAATATAAACTCATTTGTATTTTCTTCTAATTCTATATCTAAATCAAACTTTGGCTTTTTATAGTCATCACTTGTATTTGTTAATAGTGGAAATGGGAAATTAGCTCTTTTTGTATATATCATCTTTTACACCTCCACAAAATATATAAATTTTAATGCTTCATTAAAATTATCTGTTGTTTTTAGTTCTAATTTTATTTTCCCATCTACTATAGAAACATCTTTTATCATATTATTATCTACATTACATTGATTTCCTGTATTTTTATCAGTTATTTCTTTATAGTTTTTAACTATATTAAATTCACCCTCATATTCTTTTCCTTCGCCATCTATTACAGATAAAGATATATCACAATCACCATCTGATATATAATTATTGCTATTTGAAAAATCTATCATTATCATTTCTTTATCTGAAAGAACTAATCTCTTTACAAATTCTGGATCCATAGAATGTCTTACTCTTTTTCTTTTTACTTTATTTCCATCCTTAGGGTCTGATCTTCTTATTACTTCTTTTATACGCTCCTTTAATGTTTTTCTTGGTGTTTTTGATTTTCCTGGCTTTTTACCACCTGTTTTAATTACTGTTGTTTCTTTTTTATTTTCATCCTTACCTTTTGTTGTTTTTACTGTAGACTTAACCTCTTTCATTAAGTCTTTCTTAAAATCATTTACTACAGAATAAAGTATATCTGAAGTATCTATTTTTCCATCTGAAGGATTGCTTTCTCTTATATATTCAGCTATAACCTCACCTATAACAGTTGATATTTTATTTATAAAATAATTAGCATTTTTCTTTTCCGTATCATTTTTTATATGTTCAAATGATAACGCAGTATGTGACTCATTTTCTAAGGATTTTAAAAATACATCTTCCTTATGTCCTTTTGGTATTAAAACAGCATTATATGGATCCCTTACATGACCTTTTATCTTTTTATCCTCTATCTTCATTCCTATTGTTCTAACAATAGCAGTTCTTCCCCGTTTTAAATCCTTGTTATACTGCATATATAGCTTAAATTCGTATTTATTTTTTCTTTTATCTTCTATAAAAATATCTAATGGTTCATAGTTTAGTTTTGTATCAACATATAATGGTGTAAAATTAGTTTTTATTTCTGATGGCTCTTGTTCTTCATAGTAATCTGTATTTTTAACAATATCTATTATACTATTTCTATTTATCTCCATATCGTTTACACTTACAACTAGAGAACCTTCTAATATAGCTATGAAGAAGTTATCACATACACTCCTTACTATACTTTTTAAATCATAAAATTCTTCTCTTAAAAAAGGTATTATTATTTTTAATCCTCTAGTATCTTTTCTAAATATCTCATTAAAATTATTTTCAAAAGGATAGTATATTTCATTTCCTTTTTCATCAATTTTTATATCTGTAAAATCTCCTGTTGCCCTATAAAACTTATCCTTATATTTATGTTCTATTAATTGAATAGTTCCTCCTATGTGCTGGTTTCCAAATTCATCACAGTTAGCAAAGAACATAGTGTGTATATCTGATGCTGAGTTTGATGCTATTTTTCCAACACCATGAGAACCACCTCTTGAACCCTCTAATTCATGATCATCTTCTGTATGGTGCGCACCTTTTTTATATGCATAGGCTTGCCAAGTTCCTTCATTTTCACCACTTCTTCCATATTGAGCTCCTGATAAACCTTTTGTATTACTATCTTCAAAAGATATATATTTTACAATATCTTTTTTAATACAGTCTTTCATATGCTCTATAGTTTCTCTAGCATACATATTTCCTTCTTCTAGGCTATGTATTCTTTCTTTTATTTCATCTATTCCAGGCACATTTTTTGCCTCTATTTCTCCGCATTTTATAGATACAATTACTTTTTCTTTATCTGGTAATTTAGCATCCATAGAATTCTGTATATTTTCCCTTACTACACCATCTATACCTCTTGTATAAAAATCGCTTAATGTCTTATGAAAATCTACCTCTTGTATTGCTGAAATTGTATCGAAATTCCATAAATATCTATCCATTATCTACTCTCCCTTTTTATTTGTTCTATCAAAAATATAATGATATCATATCTCAATTCAATCTTTATTTCAATCGTTTTCATAAATAGTTTATCATTTTTACCATATTTTTTCTTTTTTATTCATTACTTTAAATAAAAAAGATTTTTTACAATAAAAAAGCAACAGATTTTCTGCTGCTCTAAATAATTATTTTTAAAATTTTAA
>CAUWIK010000020.1:0-4196 GCA_963558895.1 uncultured Chlamydiaceae bacterium
TTTTCTTAACATCTAGCTCAACCTCTGTTGGAATCATAAAACAAACAGATGCCAACAACAATGGAAGTCCTAAATCGCCAAAACTTATCCCATTCCACTTAGAAAAAGCTAAAAAATCAGGCAGCTCACCCAAAACCCCAATCCCAGATGAGCAAATAATACTAACCACAGCAATTCCCATAATAAGCTCGACAGTTGTATATCTTCTCTTTAACACCTCTCCACCGATAACCTCTTTGAGATAATATGGCTCCTTTTCTACCTTATTAATAACAGTCTGCTCAGTAGAACTAACTTCCTTATCTGATTCAACTTTATTATCCTTCTTACTTACTTTCTTCTGCTTAGGACTTATATCTTTTCTATTTCCTTCATTAATATATACACCTTCTTTGATATGTACATCTTCCTCGATTTCTGGAACATCATACCCATCGTACACTGGCATATCATCATCCACAAAATGTATATTGTCCTCTACAATCTTAGCAATTTTCTCTAATTGAATCTCTTGCTCAATATTTTTCTTTACATCTATATCGTCATTCTTACCATTCAAAACAATCACCCTTGCTAAAAATACTTATTTTTTCTTCTTTTTCTTTTTCTTCTTAGTCTGCATAGGTGGTACCTTAGCTCCATTGTCATACATAGCTGGTCCTTTAGGATTCTTTCTATTTCTAAACGCTTTCATACCATATGCGACAAATAGACCTACACCAATCCCCAAAGCAATTTCACTAAAACTCACCTCTGGAGTTGGCTTTGCTCCTGTAGCTGCAAATATATTTGTAGCAGTAGCTAAAGTGAACACACTCGCTAATGCAACTATTCTTTTAAAATTTCTCATTGTTTACTTTCCTTTCTCTAAAAACTTTCACATAGTTATATTATATAAGAAAAATACGCATATAAAAACAATTATTATTGATTATTTAATTTTTTAGGAAATTAATCTTGAAAATCTTTTCAAAGCGTTGAAAACTAATTCATTTACTAAACTCAGTTTATAAAACTTTTTACTTTATTCCCTTTTCACTCATTTTAACTTTTACTAATTATTAATTTTTTTGATATTTACCAATATATATGTTAAAATTAAAAATGATAAATTTATATAAAGTTTTATTAAAAAGGGAGGATTTCAATGAGTCTTAATCTATTAGGGAAAGTTTTTATTTTACTGCTATCATTCCTTGGATACACAGTATATCTTAAGAAAAAATTTGACTTAAAAATAGAGTTCGCTCCTATAGTAATTTGCTCTTCAATAGGAATACTAATGTTCTTAGCTGGTATTTTCCATATAATGCCTATAGCTACATTTGCAATACTAATATTAGGATTAATACAACTTAGATTAATAAAAAAGGATAGCTTTAATACTGAAGAAATTGTAAAGTTATCCGTATTTTTTTTGGTAGCATTATACTTCTTAAATTATTTAAAAAACTCAATGTTTATTCACTATGACAACTTCTCACATTGGGCATTAGTTGTCATAGAGATGTTGGAAACTAATGCATTACCTACAATCGCATCTAAACTAATCGAGTTTAACTCATATCCAACAGGTACAGCTGGATTTATATATTTTATAAGTAAAATTGTAGGTAATTCAGAAGGAATAAAATCATTTGCTCAAATGATTTTACTATTAAGTAGTATTTTCTCATTAACTGTTTTTATAAATAAAAAGAATTGGTATCTTTCAATAGTATTAGTTGCGTTATCTATATATTTCTTTGTCTACAATGTATTTATAACAAATCTACTTGTTGATACGATTTTACCTGTATTAGGTATAGCTATAGTTGCAATACTAGTTTACTATCGAGATTATGATTTAGAAAAAATACTAAAATTCACAATGCCCATAATAGCATTTCTACCTATAATAAAAAACAGTGGAATATTCCTTACTATAATAAGTATAGTAATGATATATCTACTTATAAATAAGACATATATCTCTAAAAAGAAATTTATTGGTTATTCAATAGTTCCTTCTTTAGTACTAATGCTTCTATGGAAACTTCATGTAATGATTACATTCGGAGAAAATGGTGCTTCAAAACACTCTGTATCTTTAAAAAATTATTCTAAAGTAATATCAGATAAAAGTTTTGAAGATATATCAAATATAATATCTAATTTTATGGATAAAATTTTACAAATAAATAACTTTGTAGCAATATTTATGATTATGATTACAATTGTATTTATAATTATGTACATTATATATAAATACAATCATAAAAACTATGACTTTAAATTTGAGAAAAAAATTATACTTACTTGTGTTTTAATATACGTATTTTATATGATAGGATTATTTGCAATGTATATATTCTCAATGCCAACAGATGAGGCACTTACACTAGGTGGATACGACAGATACCACAAAACAATCACGCTTTACTTGTATGGAATAGTCACAATAATGTGCCTGAGATTCTCTATTGATTGGAAGGGAATTGACTCAATAAAAACACTATTGATGTCTATTGTACTTATTGTATTTGCATTTATATCATTAAAATACGGAGTTGGATATTCTCAAATCTTTTACAATAATGACTACTCTACTACAGCAAGATATCAAATTAAACAGCTTAAAGATGAATACAATATAGCCGATGATAAAAAATATCTTATATATACAGGTGACCCTATAGAAAATTCTAGTTATATCTTCTACGCAAGTAGATATGAATTTAGAACAAATAATATCTCTGTATATAACTCTGAAGAAATAAAAAATCAAAACTTAGACTTCAATAACTACGATTATATTATTTCTTTAGAAAAAGATAGCACTATCCTATCGGTATTAAAAGATCATGGTATAAATAAATACCAAGAAGTTATTAAATTAAGGTAAAATATTGTAATCTTAATAGAGCGGAGATGATAAAATTGAAAAAGGTCTATATTATGATTCCAACATTAAATCCAACCGAGGATTTAATAGATTATATAAAAAAGCTTAAAGAAAAAGGCTTTAATGATATTTTGGTAATAAATGACGGTAGTAACAAAGAGAAGCAGTTTATATTTGATACAATAGATAAGATAGATGGCTGCAAAATATTTACCCATGCCATAAACCTTGGTAAGGGTAGAGCTATGAAAAATGGATTCAACTTTTTCCTTAACTTAAGAAATCTCGACGAATACTCTGGAGTGATTACAGTTGATTCTGATGGACAGCACAGTGTTGAAGATGTAGAAAAAGTTGCTAAACTTTTAGAAACTACTCCAGATTCATTGATAATGGGTAGTAGAAACTTTGATGGAAAAGACGTTCCAATAAAAAGTAGCTTCGGTAATAAGATGACTTGTCTAGTGTTTAAACTACTATACGGTCAGAATTTAAAAGATACACAAACAGGGCTTAGAGGATTCCCTACAAATATAATCTATAACTTTATGGATTTATTTGGTGAAAGATTCGAATACGAAACAAGTATGCTGATAGAATGTGCATTAAAGAAAATTGATATCAAGGAAGTTGATATTCAGACTATATATATAGATAATAATAGCGAAACACACTTTAGACCTATAAAGGATTCGCTAGCAATTTATAATATTATACTTAAATCGTTTATTATGTATATGTGCTCTTCTCTGATGTCATTCTTTATAGATATCGGTATGTTTAGTTTATTTATGAATCTGTTTAAGTATATTGGTGGTGTTGGAAAGAGTATTTTAATAGCTACTGTAGCTGCTAGAATTATTTCTTCTCTATTCAATTATACTGTTAATAAAAATGTGGTGTTTAAGAATACAGATGGTAAGAGTACTCTTGTTAAGTACTATATTCTATGTATTACACAGATGTTGCTTTCAGCTGGTATAGTAGAGCTTATCTACTCTTATTTCGCTGGAGGTGCGGTGCTTATCAAAGTTGTGGTTGATAGTATTCTGTTTATTCTTAGCTATCAGATCCAGCAGAGATGGGTGTTTAAGGAAAGTAAATAGTAAGTAAAAAGGATATCATTTGATATCCTTTTTTTATTTGCCTATTTTTCTAATAGCTCTCTCTATTCTATAATTTCTCGTTTCATCGTATAGTTCTTCTTCTTGTCCACCAAGCAAAATAGAAGAATAATAAAAATCACGTGGATTATCATCTCCTACTCCATGCAATCTAATATACTTATTATCAGGATTCGTAGTAGTAAAAA
>CAUWIK010000021.1:0-3879 GCA_963558895.1 uncultured Chlamydiaceae bacterium
CTCCTATTACAGGCAACCTTATTTTCGATTCTAAACACACTCTCACAGGTCTTAATAATCCTTCTCAAAACTCAGATATCGTTAATCTTCAATATTTAAATACTGAATCCTCTAAATACCTCCCTCTCACAGGTGGAACCATGACTGGTGATATCAATGCTAATTCTCAAGCCATCTCTTCTTCTGCTTCTCCTTCTGATCTCAAAGATGTTGTAAATCTTCAATATTTAAATACTGAATCCTCTAAATATCTCCCTCTCACAGGTGGAATCATGACTGGTGATATCAATGCTAATTCTCAAAATATTTTTGTCCCTTTTTCTTTAGAAGATAATGCTATCACTAACTTCGCTATGCTTGGAAACGGCGCTCTTATATCTTCATTTTATTCCCTCTGCGTTCCATTACCTGGGAATCAAACACCTATTACAGGCAACCTTATTTTCGATTCTAAACACACTCTTACAGGTCTTAACAATCCTAAAAATAATACCGACATTGTTAACTTACAAACCTTAAACTCTACTTCCGATAAATACCTCCCTCTCACAGGTGGAACTATGACCGGTGATATCAATGCTAATTCTCAAAATATTTTTGTCCCTTTTTCTTTAGAAGATAATGCTATCACTAACTTCGCTATGCTTGGAAACGGCGCTCTTATATCTTCATTTTATTCCCTCTGCGTTCCATTACCTGGGAATCAAACACCTATTACAGGCAACCTTATTTTCGATTCTAAACATACTCTCACAGGTCTTAACAATCCTTCTCAAAACTCAGATATCGTTAATCTTCAATATTTAAATACTGAATCCTCTAAATACCTCCCTCTCACAGGTGGAACCATGACTGGTGATATCAATGCTAATTCTCAAGCCATCTCTTCTTCTGCTTCTCCTTCTGATCCCCAAGATGCTGTTAACCTTCAGTTATTAAATACAGAAATAAACAAATATCTCCCTTTATCAGGAGGTACTCTATCAGGAAATATTAATATGAACGGGCAAAAAATCAGTAACATTCCTACTCCTAATACCGACTTAAACGCTCTTGTTCCTATGTCTCTACTTTCTTCAATAACTATTTCTGACGAAGTTCCTTATCTAATAAGAAGAAGAAATTCTGATTCTGTTTCTGCATTGTGGGAAGCACAAGAAAATTTTTCTTGGAATCCTACTCCTGATTCATTAAGTATAGCTTCTTCTAACGCAAACTCTTACTATCAAATCGCATATTATTCAGGAACACATTTAAATATTTTGCAAAATGGTATCTATTATATCTGTGTAACAACGTCTACGAATATTGCCAGTGGTTATGCAACTATTACAATTTATATAAATTATCCTCAAACAGGCGCATCACATCTTTTATCACAAAGTGCTGCTAATTACTACAATTCCGAAACTAGTTGTTCTACAACATTCTTTGTGGATTCAACAAATTCTGACAACCCAGTTTATTTAAGCTTATATAATCCTAACTTTTCTTTTTCCGTTACCCATTTTTCTTGGTGCCTTGCAAAAATGTCTAATATTTATAACTAAAATGAGGAAATATGAAAACTAATAATAAAAAACATTATTTTCCTTTAAGTCATCTATTTTTTAGAGAATTATTTGAGATAAATATCAATACAAACTTAAATATGATGAATAATCGTATAGAAAATGTATTAGTAAGTTCTAAAAATTTTGATGCTGTAACTTTAGGTCAAATAGAAGATTTTTTACAACAATCTTCTTCCGAAAATTATCTTTCTATAACTGGTAATAGTATAGAAAAACCTATTACAGGAGATTTAATATTTAATGAAAAATCTACAATTACTCAAATTTCTTCTCCAATAAACAATACAGATGCTGTAAATTTTCAAACTATATCTGAAATTACAGATAAATTTCTAACAACTAAAGGAAATTTATTATCAACCCCTTTTTCTGGAAATATAAGTTTTGATAATTTACATCTCATTAAAGGACTTTCTAATCCTAAAGAACCTTATGATGCTGTAAATTTTCAAACTTTAATATCTTTTTTTAGTAAATATTTTCTTATAAAAGGAGATTCACTCTTAAATACATTAAACATAAACAATCAAACTTTAACTAACTTAAAAAATCCTAAAATTCCTTCTGATGGAATAAATCTTCAAACAGTGATGAAAATAATAAACAACACTCAAACAAATTTTATTCCTTTAGTAGGAACAACTCAAAATAACCCAATTACAGGAAACATCTTACTTCAGAAGAAAAAAATCTCTGGATTAAGTATAGCAAAAAATAATTCTGACTGCGTAAATCTTAATCTTTTAAACACAACTTTAAATAAATACTTTTTAAAATCAGGAGGAATTCTCCAAAAACAACTAAATTCTAACAATAACTTTATCACTAATTTAGGTTTTCCAAAAAATAATTTAGATCTAATAAATAAAGAATATCTTACAAATTCTCTAAATACATTTATTAAATTATTAGGGGGAACTACATATGGAAATATTAATCTAAATAATTACAATGTTATTAATCTCAAAAATCCAGAATCTATAAATGATGGATTAAACCTTTCCACCTTAGAAAAACATAATTCCCTTCATTTAAATAATTTTTATATTCCAATCTCAGGAAATTTACCAAACAGTTTTATTTCAGGAAATCTTATATTTAATAAAACATCTACTATAGCTAATCTCTCTAATCCTATTCAAAACGCAGATATAGTTAATTTACAAAGTCTAAAAAAAACTGCTAATGAATATTGTTCTTTAAAAGGAGACTCTTTAACAGGTAATATTAACCTTAATAAAAATTTTATATCTAACATTTCTAATCCAAAAACAGAAAACGAAGCACTAAATTTGCAAACTTTAGAAAATCTTCTTAAAGAAAAAAAATCTATTTATATTCCCTTTACAGGAAATACTAATGATAATCCTATTTCAGGAAATTTATTACTAAGTAACACAAATTTATCACAAATTTCCCTCGCTAACAACAATTTAGATATTATTAATTTAAACAATCTTATTCTTTCCTTTTCTAATAAATTGCTTCTATCAGGAGGAACTCTTTCAGGTACTTTAAATATAAATAACAAAAAAATTATTAATATTGTTAATTCCTCCTCCACAAATAATAATGCTATTAATCTTTTAACTATGAAAAACTATTTAGAAAATTATATGCAATTAACAGGAGGTTCTATTAACTATGAATTAAACAATAATAATATTATAAAAAATTTGAGAAACCCTTCAGAAGATCAAGATGCTATTAATCTTCAAACTTTAAACCAAACAATTTCCATTCACCAAGAAACCTTTATTCCTCTTTCTGGAACATCAATTTCTAATCCTATTACTGGAAATCTTTTTTTCAATAATACCAATACAGCTATTGGTCTAGCTACACCTATAGAAAATTTTGACTCAATAAACCTTCTTTTTCTAAAAAGCACTTCTAATAATTATCTATTATTAAAAGGAGGATCTTTAACAGGTTCTCTTAATATGCAAAATTTTTCTATTAAAAATGTTCTAGATATTACTAATGAAAAAGAATTTTCTCTAATTATCAATTATGGAACACTAAAAAAATTTTTTTCTAATTACCTACCTTTATTAGGAGGAATTGTAACCGGAAGTATTAACTGTAATAACCATGTTATTTCAAATATTCCTATTCCAAAAGACTCAAAAAATATAGTTAATAAAAACTATTTAACTAATTACTTAAATAGTCAAAAATCCTTACTTATACCTATATCTGGAAATACTAAAGAAAAAGAAATTTCTGGCAATTTATTGTTCAACAATGCTTTAGTTTCAGGATTAGCCAATCCAACAAACTCTACAGATGCTGTTAACTTACA
>CAUWIK010000022.1:0-3653 GCA_963558895.1 uncultured Chlamydiaceae bacterium
CTAAAAGCTTTACTGAACCCCCAGTCTAACTGGGGGTTTTCTACATACAAAAAAGTGTACAACTTTTTACACAAAAGCTGTACACTTTCTAAAATTTAATATATTTTTTACTGTATTTATAATTCTAAAATAATTTTACAAAATTTCTTCAAAATCGTAAAGTACCACAGAATCACTCATCAATGTTTTTTTGACATCAATCACTCTCTGATTTTCAGATCCTCTATATTTAAGATTTATGTTTCTCTTATCAATATCAAATCTTCCATCTACTAGTACATCTACATATTCTAAAATTTTTCTTCTTTTCTCATCTTCAAGAATCTGTTCAAGTAAATATCCAGACCAAAGCCAGATGCTTTTACCAGTTTCTTCTTTAACTCTCTTTAACAGATTTGGAAGGCAGTCATCCATAACCTGCTGCATTGGTTCCCCACCTAAAATATTAACTCCGACAACATTGTCATTCTTAACATAAGATACAAAATTGTCCTCGTCTTCTTGAGTCCAAACCTTTCCAGCTCCAAAGTCCTGCAATTCCTTGTTAAAGCAGCCTTTACAATCGTGAGTACATCCTGTTACAAATAATGTCGATCTAACACCTGGTGCATTAGACACATCAAATTTTCTTATTTTTTCATATCTCATTCTCTAAAAATCATCTCCTATAAATGAAGTACTCTATCCCCAATTTCCTGAGTACGACCTTTATTCCAGAAATTAGTTCCTATATATCCGCAAGTTCTTCTCATAACCTGCATATCTGCTTCATCTCTGTTTCCACAAGAAGGACAGTACCACTCTAGATTTTCATCTAGTTTTATTTCTCCTGTGTATCCGCATTTGTAACAAACATCTGGTTTTGTGTTTATTTCAGCGTACTGAATGTTGTGGTATATGTAGTTTATAACCTGTTCAACAGCTTCTAAGTTTCTGCTCATATCTGGAACCTATAGTGATAGGTAAGATTTTGATTTTATCTCCATCTTTTCCCCCACTCCAAACCGTACGTGAGATTTTCACCTCATACGGCTTTCCATCGTTCGTAAATCTATTTTATTTAATTTCGTTATTACCAACTAGTATTCTAAGTTTATTAAGTTTCTTCATTCCACTTTCGCTTATTTTGATATTTTTAAGTATTTTATTTATTGTTATTATATCTGTGGCGTGGATTAATTTGTGTACACTTCTTGTTACAAGTATTAAATTTTCATACTTATCTGTACCACCTTTATTTTTAGGTATTTTGTGGTGACAATCCATTTCTTCCACTTTTAAGTATTCCTTTGTTATTGCACATTTTCCATTTTGACCAACATATAATGATGTTCTGTTATCATTAAATTCTATTGTTTCATTTATCTTTGGATTTTCCATTAAATATTTTAAATTCTTTTCATTTATTTTCTTTAATGACTCGTGTATTAACTCTCTTCCCTTTGCTGTATAATTGCAAGTTTCTTGTTTATAATTATATATGGTTTTAGTAGTAACACCATATATAGGGAATAATGGGATACCTCTTATAGCAATAAATTTTCCATTATACTTTCCATAATACTTTATAAAGCTGTTTGGATATTTACTTATTTTCGTCTTAATATTTTTAGTTTGGTTAAATAGCTTCTTGGAAACTTGATAGTTTATTTTTACGAAATCTCTATTAACATCTGTTGCTACTTTATAGTAGTTGTGCATACCTAATATAGTTGCATTATATTTGTTTGCACTTATACTTGTGTTTTCTTTTAAATCATCAATTTTCTTTCCAATATTTCTTTTAACTTTTTCTATTGATTTTTCTGACATTCTACTTTTAACAACTTTTTTATTTCCCTTTTCTATTAGCTTCATTCTAAATCCAAGAAATTCTGAGTAATTTTTGTTTAGGTTTACTATTTTACTCTTTTCTTCACTAATTTCTAAGTGTAATCTTTCATTTAGCCATTGTTTAGTTGCTATAAATATTTTCTTTGCTGTTTCATAGTTTCTGCAAAATATTTTAAAATCATCTGCATATCTTACAATGTAAATTTCTTTTAGATTACTTTTCTTTAATGCTCTGTATTTATGACTTTTCATTATAGTATTATTTCTTTTATCTATAATGTCATAATTATGTTTAGTTTCAAAACTTTCCCATTGATTAGCTATCCACCAATCTAGTTCATTTAGAACTATGTTAGATAACAATGGTGATAATATACCACCTTGTGGAGTTCCTTTTGTAGGAGTTCCGATTCCTTCAATAGGTGCTTTTAACATTTTTCCTATTATACATATTAGATTTTTATCTTGGATTCCTAAAGACCACATCTGTTTTATTAATTTACTGTGGTCAACATTATCAAAGAATCCTTTTATATCTATGTCTACTACATATTCTAATTTAGTTTTATTTGCCAAATACATTGCCCTTCCTAGTGCATCGTGAGCACTTCGGTTTGGTCTAAATCCATAACTATGATTATAGAATTTAGCTTCACATATTGGTTCAAGAATTTGTAATATACATTGTTGTATTAACCTATCTTCAATTGTCGGAATACCAAGTGGTCTTTTCTTACCATTTGCTTTGGGTATTTCAACTCTCCTAACTGATTGTGGAAAGTAATTTTCTAGCCTATTATTTACATATTCTATAACTGTTGTTATATCTTTATCTGCTATATTACTTATTGTGTTAGAGTTTGTTCCACTTGTTTTACTTCCTTTGTTTTTCTTGATATTTCTATAGGCTAACTCTATATTTCTTTCGTCTAATATGTATTTCATTAAATTTTTAAATTTGTAGTTGTTTTTATTTTTCGACTTGTCATATAAATCATCATATAGTTCTTGAATATTATAATATTCATTATTTCTTAACTTTTGCTTCTTAGTTGTCATTAGTCGGTTAATCTCCTTTCAGATTTCACCTCTATTAGTCTTACAAGAACCTAATGTATTTTCGAAATTAAATTTTTATTATTATTTAAACGACTAAGGTCTATCCCTCCACTACTTATTATCGTAGCTTCATTGGTACTGTGACCTCGCTCTCACTAGGACTAAGTATGTTACCATACAATGTTTCATTGGCAGTAAAACCTCCACATTCCTAGCTTTCCACGTTCCCATAATTCTATCTTTGCATATATCCTTAGGTTTCTCCTATAAGCCTGCTAGCTTGATAGTGCCTTTAACACTATAAGGTATTTCATAACATCGAATTTTACTTTACCTCACTAGCCTCACTTCTGTGAGTGTAACATTTCTATTACCCTTCGCTTTTAGACCCGTACATTCAGAGATTCGTCAGTTAATTTTGTTTATTAACATTCTAACCATAGATATTTTATAGACTACCGGTCTATCACCACTCGACCACCTCTGGTTCGCATTTCGTTTTAATTGTGAACAATTAAATTACGGTGGCTCTCAACCGACTTCACCGAGCTTACAACATTTTAGTATTTACTTACTTTAACGCTGTTCGGAGATTATAGAAAGCCCTTCAAGGCGTTACCCTATCATTTGACTTTTCGAACTATGAGTTCTTAATTAAATTATTTATTCAATTAGGCAATACTTTTAATATTGCAACGTGTCACACCGATGTACGAAATACATCCACCTGAGCTTATTGCATGGAACTGAGCTTCGAATTT
>CAUWIK010000023.1:0-3485 GCA_963558895.1 uncultured Chlamydiaceae bacterium
AACTTGCTTCAGGAGAAGATTTCCCAGATGCGTTATGTATGACACCTCTAGCAGTCAAAGATCAGGCACCAATACTACTAACTAAAAAAGATTCTATACCTAAATACACAAAACAGGCACTAGCTGAATGGGATATAGAAAATATAAAAATTGGTGGATTAGACCAAGCTGTGTCAAAAGAAGTTGAAAAACAGATAAAATCTGGATTTGAAATAGAAAAAAACAACAAAAAAGATTCAAATGTATACGATGGAGCAAAAGCTATAAAAAGAATCGGTGGCGAAGACAGATATGAAACATCAGCAAAACTAGCTGCTGAATCATATCCAGAATCAAAACTAGGTGTTTACGCAACAGGTGAGGACTTCCCAGATGCATTAATAGCTGGAAACTATGCGGGAACAAAAGAAGCTCCAGTATTATTAGTTAAAGGTGACTCATTACCAGAACCAATAGAAAAATATACAAAAGAATCTAAAATCAAAAAAGCAACTATAATAGGTGGAGTTAATGCTGTAAGTGATAAAGTATTTAACTTAATAAAAGCAGCGATAAATAAATAGAAATATAAAAAACTAGGATAAATAGAGATACAAATAAAGTAAAATAAAGATTTATAAGTTAGTAAATTTGTAAATAGTGCTATTTGTGAGGTGTATAGACAAATTTACGCTGAGCAGATAGCACTATTTTTATAGGAGATGATTAATATGAATAAGAAATTAATATCATTTTTAGCGGCAACAGCTATGATTGTGACGGTCAGCCAGGAGTCTATGGCATTAGTAAAAGATATGCAAAATATAAAAAGTATTAATTTAGAAGAAAGCTATAAATTTAGTGAAAATAAAAATAACTATTCTGAAAATATAGATAATATAATAGAAGTTTATTCATGGCAAGATATTGTAGATAATATTAATAAAAATGATAAAATTACTCTAAAATTAATGAATAGTATAAGTGCTACTTCCACATTAAATATAAAGAATAAAGAGATTACATTAATAACAGATAAAAGTGATATTTCTATTGAAAGAGTTATAAAGAGTAATCCAAATGATACACCTATATTATTTGAATTAGATAATTCAAAATTAAACATTATCGGTGGAGATGGAGAAAAAAGAATCAAAATTTTGGATAAAATAGAAAGAAAAGATTGTGGAGGAATTATAGAAGGGAAAATAAATCTAGCCTTAAAGTTTATAATGCTATATTTGAAGATATAAAATATAGAGGAGAAGAATCTATAAATGGTTCTATTAAAATGGATGATGCAAATATAGAAATTTCAAATGTTGAAGTAAAAGGATGTACTGGTTCAGAAGGGGTATTTTTAAAAGCATTAAACTCAGATGTAAAAATAGATAACTCTTTTATACATGATAATATATTAAAAGGTCAGGCTCATCAAGCGACAATTATATATACAATGAAATGCAATGTTGAAATAAATAATTGTCACATTGAAAACAATGATTCAGAAGCACATTACCCGGATATAGGAGCAAATATGGGTATGTTATGTTTTGATACAAGTACAGTTAGTGTAAAAAATAGCGAAATAAAGGAAAATACATCTACAATAGGCGTTGGTATAGCATCTGGATATTCAAAACTTACAATGGATAATGTAAAAATAGAAAATAACAAAGCTATATCTTTTAATTCAGGAGATTTATATTCATGTCAAGGAGTAGGTTTGTATGTTATAGGTGGAGAGGCAAATATATATAATACAGAAATAAAATCAAATACAGGTGGTTCTATGGGTGGTGGAATATATGCTAAAGAATCTGTGATTAATTTAGAGTCTACTTCAATAGAAAATAATGAGGCTACATCAGGTGGTGGAATTTTTGCTAGTAAAAATTCAATTATAAATATAAATCATAATGTAGTTATAAATAACAATAAAGCTTTAAACTATGATAAATATCCAACATGGATAGATTTGAGAAATCATGGTGGTGGAATAACGAATTATAATGGAACTGTAAATATTAATTCTAATTGTAAGATAGATGGTAATACATCAGAAATAGGAGAAGGAGATGCGATATATCAATCTGGGGCACTATATCTAGGCAATAATCCTGAAATAAAAGGAGAAATTTATTTGCCAAATGACAAAGTTATTAATATAAAAGATGAATTTATAGGAACTCCAGTTCTTATAAATATGGATAAAGACAAAATAGATAAGGATAATTGCGATGGAACCTATCAAGAAGGAAGAAATGTGATAATATATGATGATAAGTTAGAGCAGCCTAATTTATCAGATAAAAAATTATTTGTATTAGATAATAATATAAAGAAAGATGGATATTCATTAAGAAATGAAGAAAAAGTTAATGACGGTATAGGTCTAAATAAAAATATTTTAGAACTTTTTAAAAGAACAGATTGTTTAATAGAATATAAATTTAAAAGTAAAACTAGTGGCAAAGAGTTAGATAAAAAAGTATTAGATAAATGTCCAACTTCTTTATCAATAAAAATAGGCGAAGATGCTATGGTGCCAAAAGAAAGATTTGATGACATAAAAGTCACTGATGGCAGATGGAAATTTAAAGGATGGGACAAAGTAAAAGTTGAAAATGTTACGGATGATGTAGAATTTATAGGATATTGGGAATTTATAGAAGATAGTACTGGTGGTGGGGGAACAGTGATACCAACACCTAAACCAGATCCAGAAGATCCAGATAGAATAGAAGGTAATGACAGAATAGAAACTTCTATAGAAGCAAGTAAAGATTTATATCCAAATGGAACAAATGCCGTAGTACTTGCAAACTGCGAAAGATACACAGACGTACTAACTGCAGATCCATTTGCAATACAGGAAAAAGCATCAGCCCTACTAACATACAAATATGAAATACCAGAAAAAACTCTTAAAGAAATAGAAAGACTAGGAGCTAAAAAAATCTACATAAGCGGTGGATATGATGCAGTATCTAAAAAAGTTGTAGACGAACTAGCAGCAAAAGGATATGAAATATTCAGATTTGATGGTGTAGACAGATACGACACAGCTAGAAAAATAGCAATAAAAATAAGAGAAAAAGGAAATACAAATGCAGCAGAACTTGCTTCAGGAGAAGATTTCCCAGATGCGTTATGTATGACACCTCTAGCAGTAAAGGACCATGCACCAATACTACTAACTAAAAAAGATTCTATCCCGAAATACACAAAACAGGCACTGGCAGAATGGGATATAGAAAATATAAAAATTGGTGGTCTAGACGAAGCTGTATCATCAGAAGTTGAAAAACAGTTAAAAGCTGGATTCGAAATAGATAAAAACAACAAAAAAGATTCAAACGTATACGATGGAGCAAAAGCTGTTAAGAGAATTGGTGGAGAAGATAGATATGAAACATCTGCAAAATTAGCTGCTGAATCATATCCAGATTCAAAACTAGGAGTATATGCAACAGGAGAAGACTTCCCAGATGCACTAATCGCTG
>CAUWIK010000024.1:0-3404 GCA_963558895.1 uncultured Chlamydiaceae bacterium
TTATTCATATTAAGAGGTCCTGTTAAAGTGCCTCCTGAGAGAGGGAGGTAGAGGGCAGTTTTATTGTCTAAGGTTTGGAGTTGAATAGCATCTGAATTTTGAGTAGGAGAAGCTATGTTAGAGATGGAAGTATTATTTAGAACAAGGTTACCCGTAATGGGTGATCCGGAAACGGTCCCGGAAAGAGGAATGTATTTATTGTTTAACTGTGAATTAGTAGACTGAAGATATTGAAGATTGATGATATCTGAGTCTTGGGTAGGAGTTTTAATATTAGAGATAGTGTGATTATTCATATTAAGGGGCCCTGTTAAAGTGTCTCCTGAGAGAGGGAAGTAGAGGGCAGTTTTATCGTCTAAGGTTTGGAGTTGAATAGCATCAGAATCTTGAGTAGGAGAGGTTATGTTAGAGATGGAAGTATTATTTAGAATAAGGTTACCCGTAATAGGATTTGATTCGGAGGTGCCTGAGTAAGAAATAAAATGAGAAAGAGTAGATGTAGTAATGTTTGTTAAATAATCTAAGTTAACAGCATCAGAATCTTGAGTAGGTTGAGGTAACTCTGTAATTGTATTTCCATTCATGTTAAGAGGACCTGTTAAAGTTCCACCAGTTAAGGGTAAAAGAGTACTTAATGAAGAGTTGAGATTTTCTAAGGTTACGGCATTAGTATCTTCTGTCGCTTTAAGGACGCCAGAAATAAGTTGATTATTAGCATTAAGTGTTCCGGTCATAGTGCCGCCAGAAAGAGGAAGAAAGGATTGAAATTTTGTATTTAAAGTTTGTAAATTGACAGCATCAAGATCATCAGTGGGATTAGGAATATTTTTTATTAAAGTATTACTTAATTCTAAATTTCCAGTAATAGGATTTGAGTTAGAATTACCGGAATAGGGAATAAAATCTTTGAATAAATTAGAGAGGGTATTTTTAACTTGAAAGAAATTAACAAGATCGTAAGGAAGAGTAGCTTCTGGAACATTGGTGAAAGTGTAAGAGTTCATGTTTATATTACCGATCATGGTTATAGGAGTAGAAGAAGAAAGAGGAACGAGTTGAGAAGTGCTATTTTCTAAAGAGGAGAGATTAATGAGATCTGTATTTTCTGTAGGGTCCGGGATATTAATAATTTGATACTGATTCATGTCTAAAGTTCCTGTTAAAGTTCCTCCAGACAGAGAAAGGTATTGATTAGCTTTTGTATTTAAGGTTTGTAAATTAACAGCATCAGAATCATTTTCAGGATCTTTTATTTGAGTACATGTTGCTATGTTATTGAAAAACAGTGGCCCTGAAATGGGAGATCCAGAGAGAGTTCCTGAAATAGGAATATATTTTTGCGAAGAAAATAGGGTATTTAAATATCCTAAGGTAGCAGCATCAGAATTGTTAGGAGTAGAGTTCATAGCAATATTAGTTAAAGTGTTTTGATTCATGTTAATAGGACCCGTTAAAGTTCCACCACTTAGAGGGAGCTTAAGATTCATAGTAGTATTAAGAGTTTCTAAATTAACTGCATCTGCATCATTTGTAGGATTAGGAATGCCCGTAATTAAATGTTGAGAATCAAAAATAAGATTACCCGTAATAGGAGCTTCTGGAATAGTTCCAGAAAGGAGTATATAGTTAGGATTTATTGCATTTACATATTGATTTAATGTTTCTAAGTTAACTAAGTCTCCATCTTCTAGAGAAATATTGCTCACAGAAGAAATTTTATTGCCACCCATATCTAAATTTGCATTCATAGTGCCGCCAGAAAGAGGAAGAAGGAAGGACATTTTTTCTTCAGCTTGTTGTAAACTAACTCCTTCTAAATCTGTAGTCGCAGGAGAAATATTTGTAATAAGATGACCAGATAGATTGATGTTTCCTGAAAGTTGAGGATTATTTAGAGGAATGAGAGTATTGGTTACGTTATTTAAATTTTCTAAAGAGATGATTTGCGAGGGTTCTGTAGCTAGAGGAATTTGAGAGATAAGAGTATTATTTAAAAAAATATTTCCTGTAACAGGATATGAAGGAAGAGTTCCTGTTAAAGGAACACATTCATCAAAAAGTTTTGAGATTGTGTTTTGAGCTTGTTCTAAAGAGACAAGATCACTGGGAGCCGTAGCTTGAGGAACATTCGTAATATTAAAAGAGTTCATATTAATAGGACCAGTCATGGTACCTCCGGAAAGAGGAAGAAGAGATTGTGTAGTTTCTTCAAGTTGTTGTAAAGGAACGGCTTCTGAGTCTTCTGAAGCGTTTCTAATACCAGTAACTAAGGTGTTATCTAAAAATAAATCTCCAGTAATAGGACTTGAGGTAGTTGTTCCAGATAAGGCGATATAATTACTGGAGAAAAAGTTTTTAAATTGGGAAAAATTAATAGCATCCATAGGATTTACAGCTTCTTTTAGTCCTGTAATTGTTGTATTACCATTGAAGATCAAATCACCAGTAATGGGATTAGCTGTGGTTGTTCCTGAGAGAGGAATAAAAATAGATAGGTTTTTTTGAAATAAAAAGTTTATTTTAGATGTATTCATACCGATAATTTCTTTAGCTTGAAGTACATTGAGTCCATCTAATGGATCAGAAGCATTAGCTACATTAGTAACTAATTGTTGATTCATATTCAATGTAGTATTAACAATTGTTTCTGGAGTCGCTTTGCTAGCATTATTACTTACATTGATATGATTTGATGTTTTTTTTATTTTTTTCATTTTTACCTGTTTTAATCCATTATTTTATTAATAGAATAATTAACACTATAAACTTGAATTGTAGCAGGACCACTATTCATCATTGTTATGTAAGGATTTGAAAAAGAAGGGTCTATATAAACTGAGATTGTGTAGGAAAAAGAAGATAAAGATTTTAAAATTCCTATGTTAAGAATTTTTTGGATAGAAGGAGAACATTGAAGAATTGTTGTTATTGAAGAAAACTGAGTCATATCATTGGTTAGTATACTAAATATAAATGTATAGAGTCCTGGAAGTAAAATATTCAAAGCAGAATCTTGATAGGATCCCATAGATCCAATATTAAAAAAACTTCCAGAGTTAGGAGATCCAAGATTAATGCCATTACTCCAGCTAAAACTTATTGGAGTATTTATAGACCATGCAGCTTCTTCATTGTATTGTGCTCCTTGTAAACTGTAAAATTCTCCATAAAAGAATTTATGAATATCAGCTAATGTAAGAGCTCTGGTTTTATCTTGAGTAATGTTTGGTGTAAGATTATTAATAGTTTGATTGTTAGCATTTATTGATCCAATCATAGTACCCCCTGATAATGGCATATAAGGAGAAAATTTAGTATTTAGAGTTTGTAAGTTAACAGCATCTGTAGGGTTTGTTGGATTAGAGAGATTAGTAATTTTTTGATTATTTAAAGAGAGAGATCCT
>CAUWIK010000025.1:0-3187 GCA_963558895.1 uncultured Chlamydiaceae bacterium
TAAAATTTTTAGATGAAGAATAGTAAATTATATAAATTAAAATACTAGATAAAAATACTATAAAGGTAAAACTAATAAAGAGGAGTTGGAAGGATGGAAAGTCTAATAAAAGAAATTTCAATCAAAGATATGGAAGGCGTGTCAATAGGACATGCTCAAAATGATGAAGCAAAAACTGGTGTAAGTGTAATATATTTTGAAAATGGAGCACAGGCAGGTTGCGATATAAGTGGAGGAGGACCTGCTTCAAGAGAAACTCCTTTAACAAGTAGTATGACTGCTGATAATCCACTAAATGCTGTAGTATTATCAGGAGGAAGTGCATTTGGACTTGCTGCTTCAGATGGTGTAATGCGTTGCCTTGAAGAACATGGAATAGGATATGAAACAGGGTTTGTAAAAGTTCCACTTGTTTGTCAATCTTGCATATATGACTTAGCATATGGTCGTGCAGATATTAGACCTGACTCAGCTATGGGATACGAAGCTTGTATGAAAGCATTAGAAGAATGTGATGATTCTATGGGAAATATTGGTGCAGGAACTGGAGCTACTGTTGGAAAAGTATTAGGACTAAAACAAGCTACAAAAGCAGGACTTGGAATACATGCAATTCAGGTTGGAGAATTAAAAATAGCAGCAATAGTGGCGGTGAATGCAGTTGGAGATATATTTGACTCATCAAATGCACAAAAGATTGCAGGACTTATGGATCCTGAAAGAAAGGTATTTTTAGATTCAGAGGAAGTACTTGTTAGAATGGTTACTACACCTCCAAATTTAGATAAGACAAATACTACAATAGGTTGTGTTGTATGTAATGCAAAATTTGACAAGGCTAAGCTTAATAAAATAGCTTCAATGACTAGAAATGCCTATGCTAGATGTATCAATCCTGTTGGAACTATGGCAGATGGAGATAGTATTTATGCTTGTAGTATTGGTGAAGTTGTGAGTGATGTAAATGTCGTAGGAAGTCTATCAGCTAAAGTTATGGAACAGGCTATAAAGAAAGCTGTTGAAAGTGCTAAAATAGACGACGAAGAATATCTAAAAAATTGTCTATAAAATAAATGAAATATACCTAAAAGATCTCGTTAATTCGGGGTCTTTTTTTGGTTTTGGAAGTAGATAATTTTAAATATGAAATAGTAAAAATAAGATTGATTAAAGTACGGAAACGTACTATAATGTTTAAAGTACGATTACGGACTTTAGAAAGGAGAGTGAAATTATGAGAGAAATTGCGAGAAGATTGATGCTTGCTTTGTACAAAATAGATGAAATATATTATATGAATGAAGGTAAGAAAAAACTAGCATATTCAGAACTATGCGTGATGTATGCGTTGGATGATGGAAAGCCACATTCACAAAGGGAGATTTCTCAGGAATGGCTAGTTCCAAAAACAACTGTAAATACGATAGTAAAAAAATGGGAAAAAGAGGGCCTATTAACACTTACACCAATTCCAGAGAAAAGAAGAGAAAAATATATAATCTTGACGGAATCAGGGCGTGAATATGCTAAAGAATTTATGGGATTTATATATAGAGCAGAGGAGAAAGCTCTTAAAAGAACTTTAGATAAATACTCAGATGAATTTATAAAAGGGCTTGAGTTTTTTGGAGAGAGCTTAAAAGAAGCTTTTGATGAGGAGTTTGAAAAAGAGGAAGCGGATAAAACCGATAAATAGATAAAAAAATAAATAGATTTAAAAAGGGAGAATATAATTTAAGAGGGGAGAAAAATATGAACTTAATCAAAGACGATATTAAAAAGCTATTCTACAAATTTTTGATACCTGCGATAAGTAGCTCTTTAGCTATAGCAATTTACAGTCTTGTAGACACTATAGCTATTGGCCATGGAGCAGGGCCAGATGGTACTGCAGCTTGTGCGATAGTATTGCCTATATTTTCAATTGCCTTATTTATTGCACTTCTTTGCGGAATAGGTGGATCTGTACTTATGGCTCATGCTCGTGGAGAAGGAAATAAGGAAAAAGGAGATGCATATTTTACAGCTTCTATTGTATTAGTTACAATCATTACATTAATTGTGTGGATACCTGGAATGATGTATCAGGATGAGTTTTACAGACTTTGTGGTGCGGACGATGTAATTATGCCATTTGCCAGAGATTATGGAGAATGGATTTTTGCATTTATACCATCATTTGTTATCACTTCATTTTTAGGAGCATTTGTGCGTACTGATGGATCTCCAAAGTTTGTAATGACAGCTATTTTGACAGGTGGAGTTGTAAATATAATAGGAGACTGGATTTTTGTATTCCCTATGAATATGGGAATGAGAGGTGCAGCGATTGCAACAGCTCTTGGTTCTGCAGTACAGGCAATTATGATTTTAGGATATGTACTTATGAAAAAAACTACTCTAAAATTGGCAAGACCACATCATTGGTTTAAAGGATTTAAAAAGATTATGGTTACTGGATTTAGTTCTGGAGTGAGTGCACTTGCAGTAATAGCAGTTTCATTTATTGCCAATAACCAGATAATGAACTACCTTGGTGGTGCAGCTCTTGCAGTTTATGGTGTTTTAGGTACAGTTTCATCTCTATTTACAAGTATTTTTTCAGGAATTGGGCAGGCAATTCAGCCAATTGCATCTGAAAACTATGGTGCAGGAAAAATTGATCGTTGTTGGGCAGTAGAAAGATTGGGTATGAAAAATGCACTTATGTATGGAATTGTATTTGCTGCAATAAGTATAATTTTCCCAGTAGGAGTGACAGGGCTATTCATGCAGATGACTCCTGAGGTTAAGGAAGTTACACCATATATTATGAGGGTGTTCTCACTTTCATATATTCCACAAGCGGTTTGTGTGTACTGCGTGTTCTATCTACAGTCTATTGTTCATGCTAAGAAGGCGACTGTTGTTTCACTTCTTAGAGGGGTGATTTTAAATGGAGCTTTCCTTATAATTTTCCCTGTATTCTTTGGTGGAAATAGTATCTGGTGGGCGATATTTATGGCTGAATTTGTGACTATGTTGGTCGCAATTGTGTATATGGTTAGGATTTATAGGGAGCATAAAGCTTTGATGAATGAAAATATGTAAAGAGAAATTTATTAAAAGATATATTAGATTTTTATCTGGTATATCTTTTTTAGTATGACGGGCATGCTATTAATCTGTGGTGAAAGTCCATAAAAGG
>CAUWIK010000026.1:0-3182 GCA_963558895.1 uncultured Chlamydiaceae bacterium
AAATAGATTACTAAAGAAACTTCGGCTTCGGCTTGTTTTCTAAAGAAACCTGCTTCGGCTTCGCCTTGCACCGCTGTCGCTGGTTTTCTAAAGAAGCTACGCTTTGCCACGCGGCTCACGCCGCTCGCAATGACTTTTTATAAAAAGCACTAGTTTAACTCCCTCCCAGCTTTCAAATAACACGATCTTACCGATACAAACTTCAAAGGAGCAAGTATGGAAAAAGATTTTTGCGTGGAGATTGTGGATCAGTGCGGGCGTGTGTTTATCACGCACCCGAGCATACAAGCGGCGAAAGAGTATCTAGCAGAGCTGCCGACAATCCCAAACGCTAGGGAAAGCTTAAAAATCTTAGGCGTGGAAAAGCTAAAGATCATTATAAAGCTGGATCGTGATGTGGGCGTGTGTGTGGGGTATATCCTGCTAGATCCTAAAATCAGCGTAGAGACTAGCTGGAAATGCTGGGAAGCGATCAAGCCGAGTCCGTTTAGCTTACTATATGGAGGGGGAATGTATGGGGGCGTGTAAAAAAGTGGATTCTAGTGTGGATTGCCACGCCGACAAGAACCAGCGACAGCGGTGCGAGGCGTTAGCACGCAAGCAGGTTTTAGTAAAAGCGCGCAAAACAAGCGAAGCGGTGCGAGCGTGAGCTCGCAGGTTTCTTTAGAAAAGCCGAATCTACCAGCGAGACCAAATAAAGGAGTAACTAAATGGAACTACACATCAAAAAATCACACATAAGAAATCGCAACGGAATCGCCTATATCGACTGCCATACCAACCTAGGACGCCTGCGCTTTAGTGCTGGAGAAGCCTACAAAGCTGAGAGCCTAGCAGACATCGCAAGCCGTATAAAAGAGCTTTGCATAACATTCCTGCAAGGTCAAAAGGTGAGTAAAAGAGCTGAAGCGACAAAGCAAGAGGATTTAAGCGACTTTAAGACCCTGTGGGAGCACTACCTGCGTGTGCGCTGCGCCCACTTGAAGCCCCAGACGATTAGATCCTACAAAATGCACTTTAGAGCCCTTGAGCGCAAGATCACTTATAGCTTTGTCTTGCTAGATCAAAACGCTTATGATCAAATCACCAAAGATATGCCAAAGCCGCGCACGGAGTTTTTCAACCGCTTAGTAAGCTACGCCAAAGAAGCAGGCGTGATCACAGAGCGCATAATCTTACGCAAAGAGAGAAAGACGATCATCAAAGAGCTAGATATAAAGCCCCTAAACTTGCAAGAAGCAGAAATGTTACTGCGCTACTGCGAAATGCGCGCACAAAGCGAGAAAAGGTGGCTAGAAGTGCGCAACTACCTAGGCTTTGCGATCTTTAGCGGTGCTAGGCTAGGAGAGATCCTAGCTTTGGAGCCTAGTGATGTGGATTTAGAAAACGACAAAGTCTATATCTGCAAATCTAAAGAGCGATACACAAACACGATTGGCACGACCAAGACAGGCAAGGCACGCTATATCGACCTACTAGAAAACGCCAAAATCGCCCTAGAGTCGCAAATGCTCCTCCAAGCAAGCAAGCGATCTAAGAAGCATAACAGGCTCTTTGACTTCAATGAAAAGGAGCTTATGAGTCTATGGCTAGAAGCGCTCGGCGCGTGTGGGCTTGATCGGCGCGTGCTCTACCAAACTCGCCATAGCTTTGCCACCATAATGCTAGTAAATGGTGAAGAGCCGCTGTGGATCTCTGCAATGCTAGGGCATAGCTCTTTGAACACGACTTTTACGCATTATGTGAAGTATATACCTATCAAAAGACAACGCGCGGAGTTTGTCCATTTTAAACTTGGATAAAGCCAACGCCAAAAACTAAAAAGGAGATGAGACAAAAATGAGAAAACTACTCGACAAACTCTATGAAGCCTTTTTCAGCGAGAGTAAAAGTGCTTATGATGATTTGATAAAGATTAGAAACTTTAGTGCGCTGGTGGTGCTAGGGCTGCTAGTGTATATGATTTTACTACAAGGAGTGTTGAAATGATTTTAGTGTTTGACTGCCCTTATTGTGGGCGAGAAAATGAGCCAGCTATCGAGCTAGAAGGTGAGTTTGACTACATCGAGCAAGATGAGAGCAAGGAGCTTACCATAGTGTGCCAAGAGTGTGAAAGTGAAGTGGTTTTAAAGATGATTGTAAGCGTATCACAAGGAGAGAGACAATGAAAACACTAATTTACCAAGATAAAGAAATACAGCTAAACTACTCCACCACGCTTAATCATCTTATCCCCCACGATCTCTGGCAGTGTGGGCTAAGCCTACCAGCCCTAGGGCTTGCAGGCTATCTCTACACGCTGCCTAAGCAGTGGAAGCTAAGTGTAACGCACCTAAGTAATCAGCTAGCTATGAGTAAAAACACTTGCCGAAAGTATCTCAAAGAGATTTTTACCAACCCTAAAGCGCGCGAAGTCTTTAAGGTTAAGGAAGCTGAGATCAACACCTATGACTTTGATGAGGGCTTAATCGCTTATGACTATGCTAGTGATAAAGAGGAGCTAGAGAATTTCACTTCATCTGTGGCTAAAGATACAAGCTTGCCAAACCGCAAAAAGGTGCTACTAATCCAAACGCAAAAGCAACGATACTTATTAAATCTATGCTTTAAAGCTATGGATTCAGCTTTTGGGCTAGAATCGCGGATTTCATCGCCGCGCTTGTGCGATAGACACTCAAGTCTTATCTCCGCGCCCGGCTCGAAAAGCCACGATTCTAGCTCCAAAATCTTAGAATCCCAAGGCGATAATAAAAAAGCGGATTCTAGTTCAAAAGACATAAAAAGTGTTCAAAATTTGAGCACTATAAAAAGAGATTCTAAAGAATCTCTTAAAGATAGTAGTTTAAAACACGTGCGCAAAAACTTTAGCGAGTATTTAGACCTAAAGCGATTTAGTAAAGACGAGCAAGAAGCGATCAAGCTTTGGATCACCTACAAGCAAGAATCCAGCAAGACCAAACTAAAGCCCGCGCAAGTAGATTTTCAACTACGCAAGATCACACGCTTTAAAGAGCAGGGGAAGGATATTTGCGAAATTATAGAGCGATCGCTTAATCATAGCTGGCAAGGACTATTTGCAAAGCTAGAATCTAACCCCAAAATCTTACCCCCCCAAACGATAGGGGTAAGACCAAAAATCCCCAAAAACATCGGCGGCAAATCCGTTTTAAGGGTCGAAAATG
>CAUWIK010000027.1:0-3120 GCA_963558895.1 uncultured Chlamydiaceae bacterium
TACAACTTTTTTAGATACTGCATCATATCCACCGCTTATGTAGATTTTTTTAGCTTCAAGTCTTTCTATTTCTTTAAGAGTTTTTTCTGGTAGTTCGTATTTATATGTTAGTAGCGCTGATGCTTTTTCTTGTATTGCAAATGGGTCTGCAGTTAGTACGTCTGTGTATCTTTCTGCGTTTGCAAGTACTACGGCATTTGTTCCATTTGGATATAGGTCTTTGCTTGTTTCTACTGATGTTTCTATTCTGTCGTTACCTTCTATTCTGTCTGGGTCTGTTGGTGGTGTTACTATTGTTCCACCTCCGCCGCTAGTACTCTTTGGTTCGAAGTGCCATACGCCTACTAATTCTATATTTTTGTGCATTTCTATTTCATGTTCCTCTATGTACTCATATTTAGAGTTTTCATTTTCTTTATATGCCCAACCTTTGAAGTACCATGTTCCTTTTGATACTTCTATATCTTTATCTTTTATTTCTTTATTTAATTCATCTATTTTTATAATATCTCCATCATGGTGATTTTTTTCTTCTTTAAATTGTTCCACTTCTTCTAAAACTACTTCTGGAAGTTCTGTTTGATTATTGTCATCACTTACAAATTTGTAATCTAATGTAAGTGAATCACCTTTTGCTACTTGCCACATATCGTAATTAGCTTTATTCTGAGTATCAGCATCTGTAAGTTTTTTAAAGTATAGATTTTCTAGTTTAGCATTTTCATTTGCTAATCTAAAAACATCTTCACTTGTTTTTAATCCATTAATATAGTTTTGACCCACTATTGGTTTTCCTTCTTTTGTTATATCTGTTTTATCAACAAGTTTTACGTCTGTTGTACCAGTAGCTTCTCCAACAATTTCTAGTGGTATTTTTTCATCTGGATAGTTTTCTTTATTTACAAATGCTGGAAGAGATAATTTATTTGTAGTTCCTTTGTAATTTCCACTTATTATCGTTGGTACAAGTACATTCCAAGTACTGTTTGTAATATCTGCATTACCATATATTTTATCTATAAAACTGTTATTATTAAATGTATATATATCATTATTACTTGTCACAACATTTTTGTCGTGAGTGCTATCATCTTTATAACCATATCCAAAGGCAGCATAATCATTCATAGTTATTTTAGAGTCTTTTGTATTTGTATCTTTTGTTATATATAGATAACCATTTGCAATCCATTTACCATCATCCATTGTTAATGATCCTTTTGAATAAGCTTGATTATTTGTAGTCAAATTTGAATCCATTATATTAACATCATAAATTCCAGGACGAAAAGCATTTGTTTCTGTATTTCCCAAAATTACATTAGAGTTATCACTAATATCAACAGTTTTAAAATACCAAATTCCTTTAGGAATTGTAGTTGTTGCTTGATTGATATTTAAAACAGATTCTTCTCTATCAGAAGTGTTATCAATTTTTTTACCTATAACATCTAGTGTAATTATTGGATTTCCAGTTAGATTGATAGATACCTTCCCTTTAATCTCTCCATTATACGCTGAGATTTGATCTGTATTACCACCATTCATAGTGATATTTGCATTACCATTAATATGTGTACCATCTGTTGTTGGATATATAAAAGATTCAGGATCCTTTTTAATTGCTAAATTAGCATTGTTAGCAATAATATTTGCATCTCCTTCTATTGTAGGATTGTTGTAGTACATACCTGTATCAACACCAACAATATCTTTTATATGTGAATCATTTACTTCAATATTTACATCTCCTTTTACTATGGCTGATTCAGCACCAGTAATACCACCAATATCATCTCCTGGATTTTGTCCAGGTTCCCAACACCATAAATTACCATAAGTTGTAATATTCACATCTTTACCAACCTGATAAAGTTCTTCTGAATTAGGTATGCTTTCACCAGCTCCTTGTACTCCCCAATTATAAGTCACATATACAGGTTCAGTTCGTGTTAAATCACCGACAACCATATTGATATTTCCATCAACAATTGCCTTTTTAGGTTCTTCACGTTGTCCACAAATTCCTATATATTGTCCACTTTTTACTGTAATGTTTAAATCACCATAAACATGAGTATTATGTGTTCCACTAACATTGTGAGGCGTAGAAGAACTACTCAAACCCAGAATAAAGTCAATATTTCCTTTTACATATAAAGGGTCACCTGTATATGTATCGCCACCATATCTAGTTTCTTTATTTCCTCCAGTGATATAGTGTCCACCTTGAGATGAATTAATTTTTATATCTCCATCTATTTCCATATAAATATTTCCATTAACTGAACCTTTATAACATCCACCAACAATGACAAGTTCCGAACTACCAGAATTGATTGTTCCCTTACCATTAATTTTTACATAAACACTGTCAACATTTTTTTCATATGCCCCACCAAACAAAGAACCCATAGTAAATTCACTATTTTCAGTAAAAATTGTTCGATGACCATTACAATATAATGTACCAGCCTTTATAATAACATTATCTAATGTAATATCACCTATAAGTTCACTTCCAAGAATAATTGAAAACTTTTTACCTTCTTTACTTTTTATTATTACCTTTTGACCTTCTATTCCTTTAAAGCTATCTTTTATATCTTCTGTTAGATATAGCTCAATATTCTGATTTTTTTCAATTTCTCCTTTTAAAGTCTTATCTTCTATTTCTTTTACTGTAGATTCGAAATTAGATTGAGCAACGTCATATTGTAAAGTTTTTGAATCTGCAACTTCATTCAATTTACTTTCTTCTGTACTTGTATTTTCTTCAACAACACTTTCTTCTGAAATAACATTTTCTACACTATCTAAAGAATTAATCGCCTCTAAAGCATTAGTAAAATTAATATTATTACTTATAAGAAAAACAGCTAAAGATACCGATATGTATTTTTTAAATTTCATAGCCACCTCTCCTTTAAATATTTTTTCAAAAAACGAACATTATAGATAATCCATTTGAATATTTTATAAATATATACTTACTAAAAACATTCATAAAAACAGTTTATCTACATTGCTAATTTTAATTAATATTCTCATACATAATGTTATCAAAAAAAAAAAAAAAAAACAATGCTTTTTCTTAATTTTATTAATTAATAAAGGATA
>CAUWIK010000028.1:0-2954 GCA_963558895.1 uncultured Chlamydiaceae bacterium
ACAAGCCAAGCAAGCGGACTAAAATCACTACACGACACCACCACCCCCCTACTAAAATAAGGAGAGAGAATGGCACAACTACTACAAGACAAGCTCCAAGAGCTTAAAGAGCTAGAATCTAATCTTAATGCAATCGTGCAAGAAGCACAGCAAAGCCTAGAGACTAGCCTAGCGCAAAGCTTGCAAGAGAGCAAGCAAGAGCTAGAATCTAGCAGCACACAAACCCTAAAAGCCACCCAAGCAAAGCTACAAGCACACATCGCACAAACCCTAGAGCAAAGCGTGCTAGATACACAAAGAAGCATAGCAAGGGAGATAGCACGCATTAAAGCAGAGTTTGAGACAAACTACAAAGGCGAGCTAGATTCTACACTGCAAGCGCATATTACTCGCTTTGAAAAGCAAGCCCTACAAGAGCTAGAATCTAGCCTTGCAAGCACGCTAGCACAAAGCCTACTAGAGAATGAAAGCTTGCTAGAATCTTTGCGCACGCACGCACAAAACGCCGCGCGGCAAGTGGCTAGCGAGATAGACTACCAAAGCCTACTAGACTACACTAAAATCCCAAGCGAGCCAATCGCAAAAGCCCTAGCACAAGAGCCAAGCACGCAAGAGCTAATCGCACAAAGTGCCAAGGAGAGCACGCAAGAACACCTAGCAGATCCAAGCAGTGCGCTAGTGCAAACCCTAGAAAAGCACGCCAAGCAGATCTACAAGCAAGCTTTAGGGAGTGATGAGATCATCAAAGATCGCTATGAGAGCAAGCTACGACTACTATGCTTTAAAATCTTTGGCACACAAGAGCTAGTGGAAAGCATTTTACTAGAATCTACAAGACTCTGGGAGCTCTCACAAGGCAAGCCAGAAAAGCCACAAGGCGAGATTAAAAACAACATCGTAGTGGTGCAATAATGCGAGAGGTGAGAAACAACGCTAAGAAGCGCGAGATAAGCATATATAACAGCTATGGGATCTGCGTAAAGAGCTTTACCCTAGAGCCAAGCCAAAGCACGCTACTACCTTTAAGCACAGGGGAGCTGATGTGCTTTGAAGCTTGCGATACTACGCTTTATATCTATGGTGGCGAGGGGGAGATAGGGATTGAAAACTGCTATAGAGAGTGGGACTTTGCAGGTATAGAAACGACAAAGCTTGATGAGTTTTTGCAAAGTGGCAGGGCGGATTTGCTGCCAAGCCAAAGTAGGCAGAAATACTTAGATTTTAGAGAGCTTAGCGAGCTAAACTTGCAAGCTGGCAGAGATATACTCACGCCACCAAGGTTTTTGGAGCTATGGAGAGAGCTGCTAGAAAAGGGGGCGACAAAATGCAAGCTAATAAAGCTATAACGCACATTCGCGCGCTTTTGCGCGATGATGAGTATGAGAGACTACACATAAGCGATCGCGCTATTTTAGAGCGACTTAGTGTCGTGCAAAACGACCTTATAGCCGAGTTTGGCGAGAATATACATATTTTAGAGCTTGAAGCGAGCGAGCAGCTTGAGCTTGAAGCTGAAATCGCTAGAATCTATAGCATAACTTTAGATGGGCGCGAGATACCTACCGCGATCTTTGCTAAGGCGTGGGAAATGCAAGGCGCGCGATTTACTCACTACGGAAGCAACCGCTACGGCGTGCTAGGACTTAATGGCGAGCGCGGGCGAGAGCTAAAAATTTGCGCTAGTCTCTATGCTGGGGCTTTGCGAGGAGCTAGCGACACGCTAGCACTTGGGGAGAGCTATGCTAGGGCGGTAGCGTTAGGGGTTTTGTGCGAGTTTTTACTCATAGAGACTCACCCGCAGAACTTGCAAAAGCTGCAATTCTACCGCGCGGAGTATGACAGAGCTAGGGGGATTTTACGCGCTGGGAAAAATAGAGCATTAAACGCGCCCACACTTTACACAAGGGCGCAGGCGTAGGGGTTTTGGGCTTGGCTTGCTTTGCGCGCGCTAGGCTTTTTTACACACACACTTTTACACCGCATTTTACACCGCCGCGCCCCCACACTTTTGACAGAGCCCCTTTTAAGCTCACCGCACTCACACATTAAAGCCCCCCCACATTAAAGCCCCCCACATTAAAAAAGCAGGGCGGGCGCGCGAGAGACAAGGCGGGCGCGCGAGAGACAAGGCGGGCGCGGGGGAGGGCGGATAGTTTAAAAACAATGGATTTGTGTTAAAAATTGCGCGATTTGGGGGAAAATGCTGGCGAGTGCAAAATGCAAAAATGCAAAAGCCTAGAGTGAAACGCGCTTTGTGTTTGGCAGGCGCGGGCGCGGGGGAGGGCGTTTGCGTGTTTGGGCTGAGTTTGTCCGCGGTTTGTCGTGTGGAATCCGCGTGCTAGATTCTAGCTAGGATTTGCAAGGGCGTGGTGTTTGCTTTGTTTGCGTGGTTTGCGTGTGCAGGGGATTTGCAAGGGGCTTTAGAAGCTTTGATTCTGGGGGCTTGCACAAATTTTGCAAAATTTGTGCAAAAATGGCGCGCTTTTACGCTACAATTTGCGCCGATCGGTTTAGGTCGTGTTATTTGAAAGCTGTGCCAGATTGTGCCAAAGATTTAAGGCTTGGCAGCGTATGCCAATGCAGTGCGCCAATGTTTGAAGCTGTTTTAAGGCTTGGGGCTTGCTGAGTTTGACTCGCTTAGCTTGTGCTTGCAAGCGTGCTCGCGTGGGTTGGCTTTGCGCTACGCCAGAGCTTACTCGCTTTACGCCTTAATCCATCACTATTCCGCTCCCCCTTTTCACCCCCCAAGCCCAAAGCCTAGAATCTACTTTCTAGGAAAATTTGAAAATTTGGGGCAAGTGGAAAGGCGGGGCAAGGTAGGGACAAAGATAGCAAATGCCCTTAAAATCGCGGGGAGAGCCTTTAGGATTTTAGGAAAATTCTGGGATTTTGGGGGGGTCAAAGCCCCACCGCCCTGTGCCAACTCTGTGCCAAAGATGTCAAAACTAGTGCAA
>CAUWIK010000029.1:0-2641 GCA_963558895.1 uncultured Chlamydiaceae bacterium
ACAGAAAAGCAGATATGGGTTTTACCCGTATCTGTTTTTTTTATGTGTATTTTGCCCACTATCGTGGGCAAAACAACTTTTTCTCGCCCACTCGAAAAAGAACCTAAGGCTCACGCCTTAGGTTTTATCTCCCAAAGTTTTCTTGTTTTTTTCATCTTCGTAATCATTCTGTAACTATTTTTTTATTTTTGTAATCATTCTGTAACTGTTTTGTAACTATATGGTATTTTTTATACATTTTTTACGATTTTTATAAAATTCTAATCATTTTTACTCAAACTTCATTTAATTTTGGTATCTGTTTTAGCCTAACGGCTATTTTCCTTTGTTACAAATAATCCAATTTAAAGTTTAGATCTATAATATAAGTATTTTTATATTACAAAGCAAAGTAAAATATTCTTCTTTTACTTTAATAAGCCATTTTTATCAAGTAAAAGTCAGTAGTATTATCATCGATTTACATATTTATTTCTAATTAAAATCAAAGTAATGTAAGATTTCACTGTGTTATCTGTTACTTTTATCCAATATTGTTTCATATATGTTTTTCTTATTTGATTTTAATAATTTTTCAACGTTTGTCTTTAATATATAAAAACACCTATTTATGTAACATATAAAAGGGAACAAATGCAACCTCTTCTACAGGCTCTGGCACATCACACTTTTATGTAACACATAAAAAAAATATATTTTAATTTATAAAATATTAATTTTCATTGTTTGTATTTTTATCTTCTTCTGAATAAGTAAATACTGGCATTATTACTTCTGTTACTTTCTCTTTACTTAAAAGCTTTTCATATTTTTTATTAAATTTTTTTATTCTTTGTCTTGATACTTTTATTAGCTCTTTTCCTTCTATTATCTTTATATTATAACCTTTTAAATTCGAAAGCTCTCTTTTCGCACTTTCTCTTGTTTCAAAATAATTATTTTTATTAAATGCAAATTCAAAAGCTTCTGACGAAAATTCCTCTAATGTTCGAATTGTATTTATTTCTTCATTCATATCTTCCATTCCCTCAATAGGATAAATACTTCTACCACAATTCATTTTCTTATATACACTATTTGATAATTCTACACTATGTTTAAACCTTAATTTTTCAAATCCTATATCAGTTAGTTTTTCTTTTGTTTTCAATTCTGCTGTATATGCATTTTGAAATTCACATCGTTTTAGTGGCTGTTTGCCTATTGGTTTTATAGCTCCTTCTTGATTTTCAATTATCATCATAGTATTTCTTATATCTATACCTGCTACTTTTCTGTAAATTATTCCATATTCATATTCTTCTATTTCTTCATTAGATAAAGGTCTCCACTTATTTATATTATTATCAAATGTACATGTAGCAAAAAATAGTGCAACAATAAAATGACTTGTTATATCTAATAACGATGTTTCTAGTCCATAATGTTGTGCTAATTTCTCATAAAAAACATCTATACAAATCTCATTTGACCAATCTTTAATATATCCAAATTGCTCCAAAAATCTTTTGAACTCATATATTCTCATATCAGAAATTAATTTATATGCTTCTTTTTCTTCCTCTGTATATAATTTTTCTAATTTTCTTAATAAACTTGGTTTATTAGTTGGATAATTTCTTTTTTCACCTCTATAGTATGCATCTTTTGCTCCATCTATCATCATTATACTTCCATCTATATCACTCATCATGACATTGTCTGCAAATGGTAATAGAAGCATATTTTCTATATTACTGAAACCTTCTTTTTTTATTTTTTTTGTTATTTCTATACCTATGTCATAAGATTTCTCATTTTCTATATATAGATTTTTTATTTCTTCGTATGTTATATCTTTAAAATCTACTCCCATTTCATCCTCCTAATTTTTTATTTTAATACTACTGTTATCTTATAAGATACTTACTATTCTCTAATATATTCAAATACTCAACAGAATTTTCTCTTAAATCTCTCAACATATCAGAATATCTCTTTGATGGTGTCTTCCCCTCACAGTATCTACTCAAGGTATCATCTTCCCAACCTAATCTCTGAGATAACTCTATTTCACTCATACCTAACATCTTTGGCATCTCTCTTATCTCCTCAGTACTCAATATACCTTCCTCTTTTCTATACTCATCATATAGCTTCTTCATATTTCTATCGTCAATCTCTCCAATATACACCTCCTCACCACATATTGGACAAGTAGTTATCTCTGCTATATATGTATACTCTTTTCCCCTCAACTCTTCTCTTACTTCCCTATCCTCAACATTACACTTTACAAACTCTCTACACTCTGTACAAAAAACCTCTCTCACAACACCCACTCCTTTTATATAATATACTATTACCTACATTATACCACTCTTACCAAACTTCAGTACATTTTACTCCGCTTATTTAACAGAGATGGCTGCGTGAACTGGACAATTAAAGAATAATATTATTATTAGGGCTATCAAGCAAATATTTTGTAGGTAGTTCTTTATTTCCACATGCTGGTTGCAGCGACAATTCTGCAAGCGCCTCACAACTTATAAATGTGTTACATAAAAGTGTGAGGCGCTGAAGCCTGGAGAGCAACAGCTGTGGAAAATCAAGTAGGGGCTAACTTGTAGCCCCTCTCACACCACGGAGCGTGCCGTTC
>CAUWIK010000030.1:0-2621 GCA_963558895.1 uncultured Chlamydiaceae bacterium
TAGATTTATAGTTTGAACATCTATATTCTAAAAGCATTGTTATTCCCTCCTTTTTTGTTTCTTATCTTTAGTATAGCTTATTATCATTATTTTTTCTATATTTATAGTTGATTTTTGCGATATTTTTGCAAATTTAGATATTAAATTTAAAATTTATGTTTTATATGATATTTTATACTTTGCTTTTGGGGTGGTGGTCGTGCACTCCGTACAATAAAACTGTGGAAGAATAAAGAATTGCGTCGAAAGAGCAAGAGAATAGAGAAAAAAAGAGAAGAATGTAATAAAAAAAGAAAAACGGAGGTAAAAAGATAATGAACAAGAAAAAATTATCAGTAGTAATGGCAGGAGCGATGTTAGCAAGTAGTGTAGCACCAGTACTTGCTGAAGTCGTTAAAGAAGAAAAAAGTGCTAACGATTTAGGGTTATTAATAAGCGAAATAAGCGAAATAAGAGAATTATTAAACTCAAAAGTATACGCTAACGATGATACAAGATTACCAGGTAAATCAGTATACGCAGTATACGTAAATGGTACTTTACAGAGTACTTTAGATGTTGGAGCTACTCAGGCTCAGTTCCAGACAGCTTTAGGAAACTTAAAAGCTGGTTCTAAAGTAGAAATATGGTCAAAAGGATACAGAACAGAAACAGTAGATGGTGTTGAAAAATACTACAGCGAAAACAAAGTAGCTGCAAAATATACAGCTGAAGATTTAAAAGCTTACAATATGAATACAGATTTAACAAGTGCTCCATCTACATCAGTTGCACGTCAGTTAAAAGCTCTAATGTACACAGACCTTACAGGAACTACAAAAACTGATTTTGGTAAAAACTTTGTAACAGGATATACATTTGATACAGTAAGAAATGTTGGTGTTATAACATTTGCACCAGCTACAGGACTTGCTCCATTAGAATTAGTTCCTGGAAAAACTGAAAAACTTATATTCACTTCTGGTTTAGATGCTGACGGAAAAACTATATCTTTAGGAAAAAATATAACTCAGAGCACTATAGATAGTTTTGTTAAATTCAAAACTGTAGATGCTACTAATGCTGATATAGATGCTGAATTAGTAAAAGAAATAACTATAACTCCTGGTGGACATGACCTAGCAGTATCAGACTTATATGATGGATTAATGTTAACTGAAGAAGGACATGATTTCTTCCAGTTAATAAAAGATGCAAAAGCTTTAGGAAGAACTGTTACTGTAAAAGGTGGTAATACAACATTCAATATGTCATCTACAAAAGCTCAGATAGAAGCTGCTATAACTTTAAAACATGGAAAAGCTAGCTTCACAGTTGAATTTGGTGCATTACCAAGTAAAAAATTACAGGCTGTAAAATACAATGTAACTGGTGAAAATGCTGCAGAAGCTGCAAGATTAGCAATGTGGATGATAGAACCATTAGCAAGAGTTGACATATTAGCAGGATCTAATAGATATGCTACAGCAGTTAAAATAGCTGAAGAATATGCTGGTTTAACAAGAGATTCAGTTTCTACAATAGATGGAAGGGATGTTAATATAGTATTAGTAAATGGAGATGCATTAGTAGATGGACTTGCTGCTGCTCCTTTAGCATCAGCATTAACAAAAGATGCAACTCATAATGCTCCAATATTATTAACAAAATCAGATTCATTACCAAAAGAAACAAAAGCATACTTAAGAAGAGTATTAGGTAATGTTCAGATAAAAAATATTGGTGAAGTAACTATAAACTTAGTAGGTGGAGAATCAGTACTTTCTAAATCTCTAGAAAGAGAATTAAAAGGATTAGGATTCAAAGTTGAAAGATTTGGTGGAGCTAACAGAGAAGAAACTTCATTAGAAGTAGCTGAAGCTATTGAAGATATAAAAGATGACGGTAACGGAGATGTTTTCGTTGTAGGTGCAGATGGTGAAGCAGATGCTATGTCTATAGCAGGTGTAGCTGCTGAATTACAGATGCCAATAGTTGTAGCTAAAAGAGGTGGACTATCTGAAGATGCTGCATACGAATTAAGAGGAGATAAAGCTATACTTATAGGTGGAAAAACTGTATTATCTGAAGAAGATGAAGAAACTATAAAATCAGAAGCTGATGCTACATTAAGAATAGAAGGATCAAATAGACAGGCTACAAATGCTGAGATAATAAATCAGTTCTACACTAGAACTTCTTCTGTAAATGGATTCTTAGGAAGCTCACTTAACCTTGATAGAGCTTACAATGTAATAGTTGCAAAAGATGGACAGAAAAATAAAACTGATTTAGTTGATGCATTAGCAGCAGCTCCTTTAGCAGCAGCTAAACATGCTCCAATAGTATTAGCTACTGACAAATTATCAAGTGCACAGATAAATGCATTAGAATTAAATGCAAAAGGTTCTGACACATTATTCCAGGTAGGTAATGGTGTAAACAAAGATAATGTAGTTAAAATAATAGCTCAGAGATTAGGATTAGCTAACTAATTAAAAGTAATTAATACAATTTACATACTAAAGACGAGGAAAAATTTCCTCGTCTTTTCTTTTTACAAAAAAAGACAAAAATAGGCTTGCTTTTGTAAGTCTATTTTTGTCAATAAAAATCAAAAAACATATGTTCTATCTACTTTA
>CAUWIK010000031.1:0-2521 GCA_963558895.1 uncultured Chlamydiaceae bacterium
TAGTTCAAAACACCTGCACGATGCGCAAATGTTTTGAACAGGCTAAAGCCGTATTAAAAATCCTTCCAGGGAAATTCCCCCGGAAGGATTACAAAATACTGTTTGAAATTGTACGTTCCGAAACGTATGATTATCGTTTAGGTAACTAGGAAGGCTTGATTTTACTGGGTTCTTGGAATGTGGTGTTGCAAACACGTTACAAACGCAGGGCTTCTCATCACTCCTCAGAACACCTTAATACTATAATTATTTTGGAGGTACTTCATGAAAGAAAAATTTATTGAAAACAATATCAAATATATTCTCGATGAAAATAAAATATATTTTCTATTCCCATAAACCTTAACTAATTTATTCGCTATACCTACAATTACGATTTTCCTAACTTCAAGAAAATTGTTTACAATAATATGTCTACTGTTTTCACACACAAACAAACTCTTCATTCATACTCTACATAATCCAAACTATTATGTTATCCGTCATATTCTACAATAACTCCTAACTCGAGCAATGACATTGAAACAAGGGATAACAATGAAAATTTTTTATCTATTTTATATTTCATCTGCTGATAATCATAAACTTCTAATAACGTCGGCGCAAGATTATCTAAATCATACGTATCCAACCCTAACTCATTGAGTCCTTTATCCATTTCCGCAACTGCATGAAGCAAATAATCTTCTGATTCAATATCTTCTTCAGAAAAACCGACTGTAATAAGCTCTGGTTTTATATCCTTTCCTAGGAAATATGACTGTAAACAAACATCGTCTTGTATACAAGATAAAAGATAACTTTCAACCGCTGGATAACTTAACAGTAACTGTCCTTGGTTCCCTTTTTCGTCCCCATATGGATCAGTATACTTCATAACATATTTTCCTCGCAACTCATTAGGTTTATAACTCAAATAGTCTCTGTCATATAAATAGAAAATTGGGCAATCTTCTGGCTTAATGTTAAACTCTTCATTTAAGCGACGATACAATTTATCAAGCGCTTCTTCTGTCATTTGCGTCAATTGGTTTTTCGGAAGATTTAGAGCAAAAACACGGAATTGTTTATTATTGCCATGCCCTATAAACTCATCAGAACCCCGACGTAATTCTTGAACTTCATATCCAAGAATATCAGAAAAAATTTTCTTTAACAGTCTAAGTTCTGTACCACCTGTATCTTGACGTCCACCTTCAACGACAAAGATTACATTTCCTATATTTTTCAATTTATCAATTTTATATTTCTTCATATAATGGTAATCCCTCAAACATACCTCCCAAATACATTTTTTCCAAATTTTGAGCTTCTCTTGGCTTAAATTTTGAAATTCTAGTTACTTTGCTCCCATTCGAATCATTAAAAATAACTAAGTCAATTTGATCTGGACGGAATACAGAATTTGAAATTAAATTTGTCGCATGAGAAGTAATAAATAGTTGTGACTTCTTTGAATTTTCCATAAAGTATTTAACTATCTTTTCTGCCAATTTGTTGTGTAAACTATTTCCAAATTCATCAAATATAAACATTCCAGGGTTTTCTATAGTTTTAATAAGATTAGGTAACAAATCTGCAAACACTTGATTTCCCTGAGATTCATCATAAAAAATACTTGGGAAAGGAAAACTCTTACGTTTAAAAAAGACAATTTTTTCATCCGATCCAACGGATATTCTCGCCCCTTCTCCAGTGCTTTCTGAGCCATATTCCAGAAAGAAATCATAATTAAAATCTCGAAGATACTTATTTATACTCTCTACACCATACTCCTCAGCATATTTTGTAATTGTTTTCCCCCACGATGCACCTCGATTATATCCATCAATGTAGTAAGAATTATTCAAATAATCCATCAATTCACGAAGTATTGGCTCTTGTGGGAATCTACCTGTATTAAATGAAGCAGTTCGAAGAAATAAAGTTTTGTTATCAAGCTGTTCATCTAATATGACAGAATCACCAATCCTTAATTCTCCTTTTGTTCCATCTCTTTTTAAAACCACAATGGCATCAATCGTTATTTCTTCCGAAATATTCTTTGTTTTTGCATTGTATTCAACTTTGTAAATAACTTCTTTATTCGAGAAAACAAATTCGTATTCTAAAATTACAAGCGGATTCTTTGAAAAACGGCATCGATAAGGTTCAAAAAACTCATCCTCTCCTTTAATCATATTAATAAGGAAAGCGATTCCTTTCAAAGAATTTGATTTGCCAGATGCATTAGGACCTATAAACAAAGCTCCTTTTAGTACAGAATTATCAAAAACATTTTTTTCACCAAGTATAGAATATTTGGATGCTGTAAAATCAAATTCTGTTCTATTCAAAAAGGATAGGAAATTAGTTAAATACATTTTTGTAATCATAGCAATACCCTCCTTATAAATATATAATAAGTAACCTTCAAAAAGATGTCAATATTATATGTAATTTTTTTACATTTATACTGAAATTAAATTAACCCATTGTGCTAGTTAATATAAAAAACTTCAACAAAATATGTTATCCTATA
>CAUWIK010000032.1:0-2253 GCA_963558895.1 uncultured Chlamydiaceae bacterium
CAAGCAAGTGCTACCAACATCACCCACCGCCAAGAGATCTTAGACAAGCTTAAAGAGCTTGGACTTGGAGCTAAGAGCGCGGAAGATCTAGCCTATATTTTGAAAAGCTTTTTTGAGCTCAACACCGATCGCCTAGAGCGCGTAGCACAAGCCAAAGCCACCCTGCTTCAAAAGGCGCAAGAGCTAGCCAGCACCGCCACAAGCGCACGCGATTTATACCTACTAGGCAAATACACCCAAACCCTAGGGGAAAACCCCCCTACCACCCCTACCATAAGCTTCAGCCACCAAGAGCTGCTAAAGCTAGCAAGTGGAGAGCTCACCATAAGCCCATCTCACAGCGACACACACGGAAGCAACTTAACTTATGAGCTAAAGCTAGAAAACCTAAGCGCACCAAAGACCAAAGACCTGCAAGCAGGCGCACACACACTCACCGCCACCAACGCCACTAGAGACACCCAAGCAAGCGTGCAAGCACGCGCTATAAGCCCCACAGGCGCGGCAAGTGCGTGGAGTGCGCCCATAAACATAACCATAAAAGCCGCCGTGTTTGCTGGCTTTATCGAAAATATCGACACCAACAAATCCAAGCGCATAAACACAGGCACGCAAGAGGACACCCTCTGGCTAGACAAAGTGCAAGAGCGATTAAACGAAAGGAGCAACGACGATCCTGTAACGAAGTTTTTCGACCGCGCAGATATGCCACACTCCCACATCAAACGCTACGCACTCAAAAATGACGGCACACTAGAGCTACTCCCAGAGAACGCGACTTTAGAGAGTGATTCTATGCAAAAATACATCGATAACGCCACCTATCAATGTGTAAGCAAAATCCCAGATCACTATGTGATTGATGTAGAGTTTGAGTTTAATGCACAAAGCTACTTGCTAAAGCTCACTAGCCTAGCACCCTTTAGCTATGATTTAAACAAAGCAGGCTACCAAGGCTACACCAACTTGCAAGGGCGCGGCAGCGATAGCTCTGGCATAGTCTCAAGCGTGAAAGTGGAAGGATTCTACCTAGGGAGCTGGGAGAGTGTAAGCCTAGGGGGTATGGAGGGCAGCTTCTTTGTCCGCTCAAACCCAAAGCCTACAAACAACCAAACACGCGAGTGGTTTAGAAATCGCACGCAGAGCTTCACACGGGGTATAAAAATCCAAAACCACCACGAGAGAGAGGCGATCGCCTTTCTCTACTGCATTGAAAGAGGCTATATGGGCAGCACTGCCGATGGCAAAACCACAGATCAAAGCAAGTGGGCGATCCACAGCTGGAGCACTTCTGCGTCAAATGCCAACTCTTTATACCCCGCCGCACACTTTGGCTATGGCAATAAAACTATTTCAATCCCCGTAAGCGAGACCGATAAACGCGCACAAGCGCACATTTACCGCGGCATTTGCAACCTTGCGGGCAATGTTTGGGAGTTTTTAGACGGCTGCTTTTTGAATGATAAGCTTTTATACCTAGCCACCCACGAGCAAGACTACAGCGACACCACTAGCCCCACCACCTACACCAACACAGGCAAGGTGGTCAATATCACTAGCGGACAGCAGGTTAAAAGAGTCTTTGCTGGCACGATGATCCCCAAAAGCACCGATGGCGGCACAAGCACCAACGGCACCACCGATGGCGGCTGGATCACTGATGGGGTGAGACTTTTGGTCCACGGCGGCAGCCTGAACAACTCCGCCCTCGCGGGCGTTTTGTGCTGGGCTGGTGATGATGCCTTTTCGGGCGCGTATTGGAACTTCGGCTCCCGCCCTTGTTTCAAAGCCCATACCTAAAAGCCGCGTGCAAGCGCGAGCGAGCACGCCCACGCAGAGCTTCAGCTTTGGGTAGGTAATCATAGCAGTGATTTTGTGGATTTTAGGGCAACCGCAGACCCCAAGTCTAGCTCTGCCCCAAAATCCACAAAAAGCACCACTAGCAACACCGCAATTCTTAGAATCTTTTGGAAAAACCCCTACAAGGATTCTAGGATTTTGGAGATAAAAACGGGGCTTTGCGAGCGCGCACAAGGGCGCGGACTTGATCGTCCGTAACCGCAGGGCGCGCGAAGCGATCGCCGTTTTTAACCCAAAAGCCGAATCCACCTTAACGGCTGTCTTGTAAGCAGCCGTAGGCTTAAAAGAGCAGCGGCAGCCTGAACAACTCCGCCCACGCGGGCGTTTTGTGCTGGAATGGTAATAATGCCTTTTCGAACGCGAATTGGAACATCGGCTCCCGCCCTTTTTCTT
>CAUWIK010000033.1:0-2226 GCA_963558895.1 uncultured Chlamydiaceae bacterium
TGCCTTCTATGGATTTTATTAGAAGAATCTTACTATGATAAGCAGACTCTACTATCCATCTTGGCTGCATAAAAATAGCGAGGCAGCAAAAGCTGTCTCGCTAATAAAGTCTAACTTTTTGGGGTCACATCAAATTTTATTATACACCATAGAAGGCTATTATATATTTAATTTACAGACTTTTTATCACAGTCTCTCTAAAGTCTGTTTTTCCAATCTTCGATTCTTGGAATTATTTTATCTGTTATGTCTGATATCATTGATTCTGAAGCTTCAAATCCATAGATATCTCCAATTTCTTCAACAATCGTTTTATTAGTCATACCAGAAGCATACATATTAATTATTTTCTGTTCTATTTCTGAAATATCCTTCTGTCTCTTCTTAATAACCTTCGGTTCGAATTGAGATTCTCTGTCTTGGGGAACATCAATTTCGAATTCTCCCATAGAACTTATTACTTTTTTCTTTTTATAACCATTTCTACTATTTTCAGTATTTTTATCTCTAGAGTATTTTTCATAACCTAGATATTCGCTCATTTCTGCCTCTAACATGTCTTGAAGTGTTTCACCTAATAAGTCTTTTAGTGCTTCTTGAATGTCCATAGCAGTTCTAATGTCATAAGTCTTTATTAATTCTCCTATGATATTTTTTTAGCTGGATCCATTGGTTCTCTTTTTCTTCTTCCCATGATAAAAGCCTCCTATGATAATTTTATTTTACCATAAAAATACTTACAATTTTACAGACTTTTTTGTATACTCTTTTTGATTTTCTATAAAATCCTTTCATTTCATTGATTCTTAGCTTATTTAATTTTCTAGTTAAAAGCTGTACTATATGGAACTTATCTATTATTATCTTAGCGTTTGGAAATACTTTCCTTGCAAGATCAATATACGGAGAGTACATATCAGTTATTACAAACTCTACTTTTTCCCTTACTCTACGAGGATATGAGTAGAAATAATTTGAAAGGCATGCCTTCCTTCTATCTAATAGTATTTCGAATATACATCTAGATTCAACATCTGTAATATTAACACTCATAGCACCCTCAACTCTTTTAACTGATTTGAACTCGTCAATTGAAAGTATTCTTGGTAGATAACTTCTTTTCCTCTTAGTTTCAGTAGAATGAAATACTCTTAGTACTGTTGTTGGAGAAACTACATGCTCCCTTGCAATAAGGCTCATAGATTTCATCTCACATAAGTTTAAAACTATTGATTTTTTTACATCTCTTGATATGAAACAGCCTTTATCAGTCAACGGAGTTTCAGCCATAAACGTTGCTTCGCAGTGCTTACAGTAGAACCTTTGTTTTTTTATAATAAGCAATAGAGGATTCACATTTACTCTGTTAAAAAGAACCTTTACGGTTTGGCTACTATTTTTAACAATATCGTATTTTTCGTTTTTACATCGACATTTTGGACAATAATTAGGAGTGTATGTAAGTCCACCACTTAAAACTGTATACTCAACTCCTTTAATTATTTTTTTGCTATTTCCTAAAATTTCTAAATTTGTATCGTTAATTCCCAAAATTTCTGTTATACTAGTTTTTGAACACATGTCACATCTCCTTGTTTGTTTTTTTGGTTCTTTGTCAACTAACGTTGATGAATAAAATCGTATAATTTTATGCAACAGCATTTAGAGTAGAAATACTCTGCTTGCTGTCGTATTTTTCTATTTTTATCTTTTTCCACATCATAATTCTTAATCTCATATTTACAAAACTTCTAAAGCCGCAGGCTGTTTTCTTAATAGCCTTAATCATGCTGTTATTTCCTTCTACAACTGCATTTGTATAACTTGTTTCCAACGCACTAACAATCTCAAACCTGTACATATAAAGTGTTTTTATTGCTGTTTTAAACTCTTGGCATATATTTTTATTATTAATACTTTCCTCAACAAATTTTAAAAAGGCAGCACTGTCTTTACAATCTATAATCCAAAGGAATTCTTGATATAACTCAAAACCAGATCTTAACCTTTCTGATATCTCCAGCATATCTGTGCAAATTTTTTTAGAGTTAGTTAGTTTTTTATAGCAAGGATACTTGTAAAACTCTATACCGTTTAATTTCCAGTTCTTTTTAAGTATAATTTTCCAATATCTTTTTAGCTTTCTATACTCTTTAGAATTTATTTTCAACTTTTTCATTTCATTTATTCTTAATTTCTGCATACAACGAGTCATTAGCTGAACTA
>CAUWIK010000034.1:0-2188 GCA_963558895.1 uncultured Chlamydiaceae bacterium
AGACCAAAAATCCCCAAAAACATCGGCGGCAAATCCGTTTTAAGGGTCGAAAATGTGTAAAAAAGTAGATCTAATCCAAGCAGCAGGCGGCAGGATTTTGGAGATAAAAACGGGGCTTTGCGAGAGCGCACAAGGGCGCATACTTGGGGTATGTAACCGCAGGGCGCGCGAAGCGATCGCCGTTTTTAGCCCAAAAGCCAACGCCAAAGGGGTCGAAAATGCTTAGAGAGAAAGAACATAGTCCAAAGCTATTTTTAGACTCTACCACGCTAGATTTCATCTCAAGTGTCGCAAGCTTCTATGGGATCAGCCGCAGCGAGGTAGTAGAGTGGGCGATATGCGCGAGCCTACGCCCTTATGATAAAGCCTTTAAAATCGCCACAAGGAGAATCTATGCAAGGTGTCAAGCAGAGAAAAAAGTTCAAAATGCGCGCAAGCAACAAGGCAAAGCTAAGAGTCCAAGCACGCAAGAGGGGTTTAAGTCAAAACAGCTTTTTAATCCAAGAGCTTACTAGGCTAGAGCAACATTTGAGAGCAACAAATTTGTTTTTTTTTGTAAAGGAGTAGAGATGATTAACCTACAAGAATTTATCAAAGGCAACAACATCAACCAAAGCTTTGTCAGCTGGTGTAAGAAGCTAGAAGTCAGCTACAGCTACATCAAAGTCCAAGGCGAGCAGAGAGCCTACAAGGCAAAGGCGATGAAACGCACCGAGCTAGAGAAGTTTATACGCAAAGGCAAAGAGCAGGTAGCAAAATATCCACGCTTAAATATTGAAGCCGAAGCTGGACTAGTATCTTTACTTAGAATCCTAGAGCGAGCGTTAGAGAAGCTAGAAAGGAGATAAAATGAGTTGCTTTACAGATGTGAAAGCTAAGGTTAAAAGCATTGCTAAAAAGTCAATAGCAGATAATAATGATATATATACTTGGGAATATATCCATAATGTTGGGGGATTAGACATTTACATTGAGATGCAGGCAAATAATAAATATTATGATGTCGTGCTGCACGAAGTGAAGTATTCTACTTTAGAAATAACTGAGAAAGATGAGATAAGGGCAAGTATAGGAAAGCAGTTTAAGCGATTTAAGTATAGGGATTTAGATTCTATGGTAGAGAAAGTAGCTAGCCTTATTTGTGCTAACGAGTTTCTATAATCAACCAACAAAAAAAGGAGACCAAAATGAGACTAAAAGACTTTGATTTTAGGATATGGGATAACAGCACAGATAAATTCATAGATTTAGCTATTAGCGATAACATAAGGGCAATCCCAAGAGAAAATGATGATTTAGTGTTAGAGCTATGGAGTGGATTCTATGATAGCAAAGGTGCAAAGATATACGAGGGCGATATAGTCAAATATAGGAGCAATACAAAACCGCTAGTAGCAGTGTTTGAGAGAAGCACATTCTACATTGTGGATATAAGCATAGAAAAAGATTTGCAAGTGGATTGTGCTATGCACTTACAAAGCTTATACGAGAACCGAGACAAAGGCTACAAAAACAATAAGCTAGAGTGCTTGCAAGTGCTAGGCAATATCCACGAGAATGTGGATTTGTTAAAGGGTGGGCAATGAGTAAAGCAGTGATTATAGCAGTGTGTGTAGCATTTATAACGCTTATAGGCTTTATTTCAACGCTTAGTGTGTGGAATCACAATCAAGGCAGAGAGATAGCAAAGCTTAAGAGCGAGCTAGCAAATGCAAGCACAATACTACAAGCCCAAAACGCGCAGATTCTGCAAGATAAGCTAGACCTAGAATCCTACCAAGCACAAGCGCAAGAAGTGAAAGAGAGAGTAATAACGCGCTATATCAACACCAGCACAAAGGATAAGGCGTGCGAAGCACAATTAAGCGCGATTCAAAAGGCGTTAAAGACATTTTACAAACGATAGATTCAGCTTTGGGCGAGCAATTTGACAAGATTAAAAAATTTGTGAAAGGCACGACCGCCAAGGTCGCTAACCTTCCCCAAATTTTTTAAAGCTTGCAAAGCCCCACCGCAATTCTTAGAATCTTTTAGACTAGAAAAAGGAGTGAAACAATGAAAAAGCTACAAATCTCTCGGCTTGCGCGCAAGACGCAAGCCAGCTTTAGGAGCGAAGCGGATTTACAATCCGCGAGCGGTGAAAAGAGCGACTCTTTGCGCTTGCGCAAAGTTATAGGAGCGCGACAAT
>CAUWIK010000035.1:0-1904 GCA_963558895.1 uncultured Chlamydiaceae bacterium
TTGACGATGAAATGAAAAGAAGAGGAACTTTCCAGGGAAGTAAATATGTAAAACCTGATTACGATATATTTAAAGATTGTAAATAAAAATATCAAAGGACAAGAGTATAAAACCCTTGTCCTAATTTTATTTAATTATTTTATTAAATTTTCTTTATTCTAGGAAGTTTATTGTAAAATCTATTCCTCCAACCTGAACTGTATTTATATTATTTAAAACTTTATTATCTGAATATTGTGATACTAAAGCTATTCCTGAGTCTTTGGCTACAACTGAAGCTGATAGTGCATCTACTAAAGAACTTCCCTTTGTAAAGTAAAGTTCTCTTGGTTCAAGATAATATTTTGCTAATATCTTTCTATTTGTTTCATATCTATCATATCCAGCTATTCTTTCAGCACCGTATTCTCTTCTTAGATTTTCTGACACAACTGATTCTCCACCTACAGCAGTATAGTCAACTTTTGGATCATATTTATGTGAAGGATTTTTTCCATCTGTCAATAGTATAGGAATACTTTCTCTAGCTGCCACTGGAGATATTGACATTGCATCTGCTTCACCTTTAAATCCATTTACTATAAATGCAGCTTCATAATTCCCTATTTCATATGCAACTAATCTAGATGTTTCTATTCTTGTGCTACCACCGATTCTTTTTACCTGTTTTCCAGATAACTGTTTTTCTACATTCTTACTTATAGCACCTTCTCCACCTATTATAAACACTTTATTTGCTTTGTTTAATCTAGATTTTACAGATGCGGGTATAGAATTTTTTTCAACTAGTAATATAGGTGCATTATATTTTCCAGCCAATGGTGCAGCTGACAATCCATCTGCTATTGAATTTCCATTTACAATAACTGCTGTGTTATATACCTTTAATTCATCCGCTAATTTAGCTGATGTTTCGTATCTATCTTTACCTATTATCTGTTTGTGACTTACATTGCTTCCTTCTACATAAACTGGCAGTGTTAATGTTTTTAAACCTGGAGCACTAAATATCACTCTTGTTCTTCCAGCTTTTTTAGGTATTACTTTAAACTCATATAAATACTTAAAGTATGGAGTTCCATCGGGTTCTCCACTCTTTTCAACTAATTCTATATCTGCTATAGATGAATCTTCTATTCTATAGTCTACATCTTTTTTAGAATGAATAAATAAACCTTCTTCAACTTGTCCAACTTTAAGATGCTCTAAACCATATGCTCCATCCACTTCTTCTATTTCATTTAAATAATCTAAATTTTCTTCTGTTACTTTAATTTGTAATTTTTTTAAAGGATATGCAGAATTTGGTATAGATATATACATCTCAGCATCTCCTGCTTTATATCCTCTTATTACATTATACATTTCATATATTCCATCTTTGTACTCAACAATATCAAACTTTTTGTTAATTCCATCAGCTATTTCTGGATCTAATGATTCTACTTCCACATCAGGACTTATTGATTTAATTCTTATAGTAAGTCCTTCTCCTGCTGCTATTGTATAAGATGTTTCCCAAGATAACATCTCAAATCCATCTGTATAAATAGATGTTCTGTTTATATCTTGTAATGCTTTCATATCACTTGCATAAACAGATGCAAATGACATACTAAATACAAGAGTTAATGTTAAAACGAAAGATAAAACTTTTTTCATAAGATTCCCTCCAATATTTATATATTCTTTATATAAAATTATATATTTTATTGAAAATTCAGTCAAAAAATATATAGCTTAATTTTTCTTATTTTATAAGTTGTTTTACTATTTTTTTCTACTTTTAGATATACCTTTTCTATTTTCAATCAAAAAAAGAAGACAGTTTATTTAAACTGCCTTCCTTTTTATATATTATTTCTATTCTAAGTTTAATTTCTTTTCAAGTATGTAAGAAGTTA
>CAUWIK010000036.1:0-1837 GCA_963558895.1 uncultured Chlamydiaceae bacterium
TGCTATTTTTCTTTTAGATAACCTCATTAACAATGCTAACTTAATGACATTGGGATATTTCCCCTCTTTATTTTTATTCTATAATTACATCTAGCAAGTTACAAGCAAGTTAAATTCTATAATTTTATAGTTTATAAATTTATTCAAATGGCTTATTTTCAATGATTATAATCTACTTTATTTGAATCTGTATTTTTATTAGCAAGTTATGAGCAAGTTAAATTTTATGCCCAAAACGGAATATATTTCATATATCTTGGTGCTGTTTTAGGATCTATTGGTTTTATTAAATTTTCCCCTAAAGTATCTTTTATAAGACGTGATATGCTTGCTGAATAAGTACTTTTTAACCCAAATCTTTCTCTCAAAGAACTATTTGTTAAGGCTTCATTTGATACATATTTTAAACAAGCATGAAGATAACAAGCCCATATTTTATCCTCTATAGGTATATTTGAAAATTCCATTTCAGAATATATACATACTTTTGTACTTTCTTCATAAACCTCTATCTTAGGTGATGGTAACTGTTGTAATTCACACGACATTGCAATTCTATCCCATCCAGAGCCCAATTCCTCGCACATTTTTAAACGCCTCATTAGAGATGCTAATTTTTCATTTCTAGATTTTGGTGGATTATCAATTATTCTATTTACATCAACTAAAGGTTTCCCTGGATTACTTACTTCTATTCTTGTTTCAAATATTTCAACTATTGGACCAGCTCCTACCACAGAAAAATCTTGATGTATTAATGCATTTGCTATAATCTCTCTTAATGCTATAATCGGATATTTTGAATATGTCGTTCTTATTGCACCATCAAATTTTTCTTTAGATGGTATCATAATTTTTAAAATTTCTACAAGCTCATAAAATCCTGTTGCATATCCTTTTTCTCCTGTAAATTCTCTCGTTATTTCTAGTCTATTATTTCCTTCATATTGAACCATTCTTATTGCTTTTCTTTCAATATTTTTAAAATCAGACAATTTCTTAGCAAATAATATAGCACCTAAATTTGTTATTTGATACAATCCATTATCTTGTTTTTTAATAATATTATCCTCTAGTAAATAGTGAGCAATATTTTCATTAGAAGCTGGTACAGATTTTTTTAATAATTCAAAATAAGAGTTGTAATTCAAATAATCCAGCGCCTTTTGTAAGGATAAATCGTTTTTAGCTCCCATTTCTTCAAATTTTTGAGCTCTTATTTTATCCCACACTGAAGCCTGCATACTTGGATATTCATTTAATTGTTTTGTATAACTCCCTACTCTTATATAATCAATTTTCTTAAATGTAACTGTATAATGAGTTGCTTTATATATTATTAATACAACAACTTTTTTCCCATCAATTTCTACAGTATGAAATTCAAAATTAGCATTTTTAGATAACATAGTTCTAAGCCAAGATTCTATTTCTTGATTTCCTATTTTAAGACTATATTGATCATAATCTGTTCCCACAATTTCATGTGTTTTATCATCTACTCCCCAAATCATATATGCACAATCTTTTTCCTCATATGCTGCTCCATTAGCTAAAGCACTAATATCTTTTCCTATCATATCTTGATTATAATTACTATGTTTAAATTCAATACAACTATTTTCACTTTCAACTTTACATAATTCTTTTACCAATACTGATAAATTTTCCATTAAAACACCTTCATTTCTATTCTATTTAATTAAAATATTCTCTTATATTTTTAGTATACATTTTAATCAGAGTACTCGTCAAATACTCTGTCTTTTCCTATAAATTTTCAAAATCAAGTAGGGGCTAACTTGTAGCCCCTCTCACACCACGGAGCGTGCCGTTC